>NZ_JAFLRJ010000345.1 GCF_017315755.1 Streptomyces beijiangensis | reverse complement strand
TCGCAGGCGGCCTGATCCGCCGGACACCCCCTAGGGATCAGGTCACCGTACGGCGACACACTTCACCGAACAGCGCCGCACATCGGCCTGCGTTCGCCCACGTCCGCCCGCGTACGACCTCCTGCGGGTTCGTTCGTCGCATGGCGGTGACCGGTGGATGCGGCGGTGCACTGGTTCCATGAACAACGACGAGAAGAAGAACCGGTCCGCACTCGACCTGATCGCCCTCCTCAGCCTGCTCGCCCTCGCGACGATCGTCTACGCCGCCACAGGACCGGAGGCCTTCGCCGCGGTGACAGGCGTCGGGGGCGCGCTCTTCACCAGCTGGCGCAGCCGCCGGGACCGCGACTGAGGAATCCGCCTGCGGCCCTTGTGCGGCCGCGCCCCTCCTCCTACCTTTGACGGAGTCAAAGAAACCGGCCCTGGGTGGACATCATGCCCGTACATGAGATCCGCGCGTTCAACCGCTTCTACACCAACCTGATCGGCGCGCTCGACTACAGCAAGCACCTCTACACCCCGTACACCCTCACCGAGTCACGTGTCCTGTACGAACTCGCCCACGCACCCCGCACCGACGCCGCCGACCTGCGCGCCGAACTCTCCCTGGACGCGGGCTATCTGAGCCGCCTCCTCGCCAAGTTCGAGCGCGAGGGGCTCGTCGAGCGGGCGCCCTCCGCACTCGATTCGCGGCGCCAGCGCATCACGCTCACGCCTCGCGGCCGCGAGGCCGCGGCCCTGCTCGACGAGCGGTCGCGGGAAGCCGTCAACGCGATGCTCTCGAAGGTCGATCCGGCCGACCGGGCCCGGCTCACGGAGGCCATGCGGTCCGTCCGCGAGATCCTGCGGCAGGGCGGCGCCCAGGAGGCCGCGCGGCCCGCGCTGCGCGAGCCGGGGCCCGGCGAGCTCGGGTGGATCGTGCAGCGGCACGGGGCCCTGTACGCCGCCGAGTTCGGGTGGAACGCCGACTTCGAGGGGCTCGTCGCCCGGATCGTCGCCGACTTCGCGCAGGACCACGACCCGTATCTGGAACGTGTGTGGATCGCGGAGCTCGACGGGCGTCCCGTCGGCGGAGTGATGTGCGTCCGGGACGACGCGCCGGGCACCGCCCGGCTGCGGCTGCTGCTCGTGGAGCCCTCCGCCCGCGGGCACGGCGTGGGGCGTCAACTGGTCGACGTCGTCGTCGCGTTCGCGCGCGAGGTGGGGTACCGCGAGCTCGTGCTGTGGACCAACGATGTGCTCGCCTCCGCACGCAGGATCTATCAGGGCGCCGGGTTCACACTCGTCGCCGAGAAGCCGCACCGCTCCTACGGGGCGGATCTGGTCGGACAGGACTGGCGGCTCAGTCTTCAGGAAGGGATTGTTCGTTGAAGTTCGCTTTCTCCACCCTCGGGGTGCCCGGCATGCCCATCACGGATGTCGTACGCCTCGCCTCCGGAACCGGCTACCAGGGCGTGGAGCTCCGGGCCCACCCGGAGGAGCCCCTGCACCCCGGGTCCACCGCCGCCGAACGGGCCGCCGCCGTCGAGGAGTTCGCCCGGGGCGGCATCGAGATCCTCGGTGTCGCCGGGTACGTACGGGTCGCCGCCGAGGGTGACGACACGGAGGCCGAGCGCGGGCTCGTCGAGCTCGTGGACCTCGCCGCCGATCTGGGCGCTCCCTTCGTCCGGGTCTTCCCCGGCGGCGGCGACCAGCCGCAGGACGTCGCGGACGCAACGGCCGCACGGCGGCTGGGTTTCGCGGCGGAGATCGCCGCGGACAAGGGCGTGACGATCCTCCTGGAAACGCACGACTCGCACCGCACCGGCGTCGCGTCGGCCCGTGTGCTCGGCCCTGTGGGACACCGGAACGTGGGCGCCCTCTGGGACGTCATGCACACCTGGCTCGGCGGCGAGGACCCCGTCACCAGTCATGCCGTACTCGCCCCTCACCTTGGATACGCCCAGGTCAAGGACATCGCGTCGGCCGACGACAAGACCCCGCTCGCCCTGGGCGCAGGCGTCCTGCCGCTGGCCGAATGCGTAGGGATCCTCAGCTCCGAGAACCCTGGGGGCTGGCTGTGCTGGGAGTACGAGAAGCGGTGGTATCCGCAGGCCGAGGAGCTGCCGGGGATGCTGGCAGCGGGGCGCGAGCACCTGGAGCAGCTGATCGCGAAAGCGAAGACCGCGCAGTCCTAGAAGCCAGAGCTACGCCGCCCACCAGGAGCGCCGCCGCGCACCAGTCCAGCGCGGTCAGGCGCTCGTGGAGGAAGAGCGCCGCCGATGACATCCCGAAGACCGGGACCAGGAGCGTGAAGGGCGCCACCGAGTTCGCCGGGTGGTGACGGAGCAGGAACCCCCAGGCGCCGAAGCCGAATACGGTGGACACCCAGGCGACGAAGACGATGGTGCCCGCACCGCTCCAGTCGAGCCCCGAGAGGGCCTCCGCGTCCGCGCGGGGGCCCTCGAAGAGCAGGGAGAGCGCGAGGAGCGGCAGTACGGGCACGGTCGAGACCCAGACCATGAAGTTGAGCGGGTCGGGCGGGGCGGCCTTGCGGGTGAGGACGTTGGAGACGCCCCAGAAGGCGGCGGCCGCGACCACCAGGACGAAGCCGAGCACGGCGCCGTCGAGCCCCTCGCCGACCGCCGCCACCGCGATGCCCGCGAGGGCGACCGCCATGCCGGCGACCCGGACGCGGGGCAGTCGCTCGCCGAGCACGGCCGCCGCGAAGAGGGCCGTGAAGACCGCCTGCACCTGCAGGACGAGGGACGGGAGGCCGGCCCCCATGCCCTGGTTCATGCCGATGAAGAGCAGACCGAACTTGCCCACGCCGAGGGCGAGTCCGACGCCCACGATCCACTTCCAGGCGACCTTCGGGCGCCCCACGAAGAAGACCGCGGGCAGCGCCGCGACCAGGAAGCGCAGGGCCGAGAAGAGCAGGGGCGGGAAGTGGGCGAGGCCGATGTCGATGACGACGAAGTTGACCCCCCAGACTGCGGTGATCAGGACGGCTAGGGCGATGTGCGATGGGCGCATGGCTCGATGATCGGCGACTTCAACCCGTTAACACCAGCGCGGATGTCTTCATGGTTGGATTGAGCATTGCTAATGAATGACTGCCTGAGTGAGGATGTGCCGTGCTCGATCTCGCCCGGCTGCGCGCGCTGCACGCCGTCTCCGTCCACGGTTCGGTCGCCGCCGCGGCGACCGCCCTCGGCTACACCCCGTCCGCGGTCTCGCAGCAGATCACCAAGCTGGAGCGGGAGACCCGCACCACCCTCCTCGAGCGCCGCGGCCGGGGCATCGCCCTGACCGAAGAGGCTCTGCAACTGGCCTCCACCGCGCAGGAGTTGCTCGCCATCGTGGAGCGCGCCGAGACGAGCCTGGAGGAACAGCGCGGCCGGCCGGCCGGACGGCTGGCCATCGCCGCCTTCGCCTCGGCCGCGCGCGGCCTGCTCCCCGGCGTACTGGCACAACTGGCGGCCGAACACTCGGCGTTGGACGCGCGACTCACCGAGGTCGATCCCCATCTGTCGATCGGCCTCGTCGCCCAGGGCGTGGTCGACCTCGCGGTCGCGCACGACTGGGACATCGCCCCACTGCCCACTCCCGAGGGCGTCGAGCAGGCGGTGATCGGCGACGACCCCTGCGATCTGCTCGTACCGGCCGGGCATCCGCTGGCCGGCCGTACGGCGGTACGGCGCGAGGAGCTGGCCGGCGAGCGGTGGATCTGCCAGCCTCCCGGGCGGGTCTGCCACGACTGGCTGGTACGGACGCTGCGCACGGTCGGCGACGAGCCGGACATCGCGCACACGGCCGAGGAGAACGAGACCATCGTCGCCCTGGTCGCCGCCGGGCTCGGGATCGCCGCGGTCCCCCGCCTGGGGCGCGGCCCACTGCCCGGCGGGGCCGTCGCCGTACAGCTGGACCCGCTTCCGGTGCGGCGGCTGTACGCACTCTGGCGTACGGGGGCGGCCAGGCGGCCCGCGATCACGGAGACCGTACGGACGCTCCAGGCGCACTGGGCCCGGTAGAGCGCACCCGTACCGAACTGCCGGAAGTGGGGAACCGGCGGGGAACGGCGGTCGTCCAAGTGCCGTGCTGCTGGTGAGTCACCGCGGAGCGGTGTCGGCCTCGCTGCTGGCTGCGAACGCTGACTCCCCTCTCCAACCGCCTGCGGCCGGCAGCACACCCGCCACCGGCGCGCCCCCCTCCAGACTGCGCCGGTGGCGGCACCCTTCCTCAGGCCCCTTCCTCAGGCCCCTTCCTCAAGACCCTTTCGCGGGGCTCTTTCGTGAGGCCCTTTCTGCGCGCCCTCTTGACCCGGCAGTTACTTTCCGGATATCCGTGCACCTTGGAAGTTTCCTTCAACTCCCTGCGCAGCACGGCCGGAAGGAGCACCAAGTGCCCCACCGCACCTCCAGACGCACCCTGCTCACCGCTACAGCGGCTGCCGCCGCGGCAGCCGCTGTAGCGGTG
>NZ_JAFLRJ010000344.1 GCF_017315755.1 Streptomyces beijiangensis | reverse complement strand
GGTCGGCCGCGGACGCGGCCGGAGCCGTGGCCGCGGAGGACGCAGGTCCTACCGCAGCCGCCGGTGAACCGGCGGACCGATCGCATTCCCCCCACAGAGGACAGTCATGAGCTTTGGACGCACCATGAAGCACAAGGCCCAGGAGTACCAGGGCCGGATCACCGAACGCCTCGGCAGGAGGACCGGCAACCGGAGTCTGCAGAGGCAGGGCACGGCCGACCGGACGGCCGGCGGCCTCAAGCAGTCAGGCGACAGGATCAGGCGCGCCTTCAAGCGCTGATCACGACCGCCCCGGGTGGTGTCCGTGTCGCGCGGATGCCGCCCGGCAGGCATCCGCGCGACACGGACCGGGTTACCGGCTACGGGCGGAAGTGGATCACCTGCGGGTCGTGGTCGCTGTTCTGGGCCGCGAACTCCGAGTTGATGTGGACGCTGTCGAAGAAGAAGCCGTCCTCGCGGATCGAGGGCGACACCAGGATCTGGTCCAGGACCTGCGAGTTGCCCTGGTAGTCGTAGGTGTAGCGCTCGCTCTTCGGCAGGGACCTGATGCCGGAGTACAGCGCGCCGCCGGCCTCGACGAGCTTCGTCGTGTCGGAGAAGTCGAAGTCGTTGATGTCACCGAGGGCGAGCACACTCGCGTGCCTGTCGGCCTTCAGGATCTCCTTGGTGAACGTGTTCACCGCCTGCGCCTGCAGATGGCGCTGGGTCTCCGAGGAGCGCGGCACCGGCTGGAACTGCGAGGTGAGGCCGAAGTCGCCGCCCTTCGAGGAGAAGTGGTTGGCGATGACGAAGACCTTGCTGCCGCGGAAGGAGAACTGGCCCACCAGCGGCACACGGCTGGCGTTCCAGGCCGCGTTGGACGGGTCGATGCGGCCGGGGGATGCCGAGAGGTTCGCCCGGCCGTTCGCGCCCACCACCGTGGTCGCGGTGGTGGCGTCGCCGCCCGGGATGTCCGTGAAGGAGACCCGGTCGGGGTTGAAGAGGAACACCTGGCGGATGTTGCCGCCGGGCTCGCCGCCGCTCTTGCCGTCCACCGGGTCGATCGTGCGCGCCTCGTAGGCGGGGCCGCCGGCAGCCACGATCGCGTCGGTGAACTTCTTGACGGTGACGCTGGAGTCGACCGTGCCGTCGTTCTTCGCGCCGTTGTTGTCCTGGATCTCCTCCAGGGCGACGATGTCCGGCGAGGCGAGGTTGTCGACGACCGCCGCCGCGAGGTTGTCGAACTTCGACTGCGGGTCGGTCGGGTCGAGGTTCTCCACGTTGTACGTGGCGACCGCCAGCTCGCCCTTGCGCTGCTTACGGGTGACCTCGGGCTTGAGCCCGTTGTCCTTCACCGTCAGCGAGTTGTTCGCGAGCAGCGTGTAGCCGCCGAAGGAGTTGTAGTCGAGCGGGCCCTGCGCGCCACTGGTGACGACATCGCCGACGTCGGCGGTCGGGAAGGGCTCGGTGGCGGTCGGGATCAGCGACTGGATCTGGAGCCGGCCGGTGTTCTGGTCCTCGTACGAGGCATAGAGCGAGCCGCCCCGCCGGGTGGCGTTCTCGTGCGGCTTGACCGTGACCCAGAGCTCCGCGTACGCGTCGGTGGCCGTGGTCACCCTCGACGAGCCGACACGGACGTTCATGCCCTCCAGCGACTCGTAGAGGTCGAGGGCGTACTTCTTCGGCTGCAGGGTGAGGCCGTTGATGCTGTTGGCGGCGGCGGTGTCGCCTCCCGGGGTGTACCGGTCGGGCACCGAGCGGCTGTTGAGGACCGTCGCCGCCGGGACCGGGTTGCCCGAGGAGACCAGGGCCACGGTCGGCTTGCTGATCTCGGTGAGGGACTGGTTGCCGCCGGACGCGCCGCCCGGGACGTACTCGCTGACCGTGCCGGAGACGGTGACGGAGTCGCCGACCGCGACCGTCGGGTTCGAGCTGGTGAAAACGAAGACGCCCTCGCTGGTGGCGGCGTTGTCGTCCGGGGCCGCGTCCTGGAACCAGAAGCCCTTGGAGGACCCGTAGGTACGGATGCCGGTCACGATGCCGGGGACGCCTTCGACCTTCTGGCCGGCCAGCGGGGATATGCGGGTGGTGCCCTGGATGTCATGGATACGGACCTCGGCGGCCGAGGCGGAGGACGTACCGGCGAGCAGGCCGGCGCCGAGCGCGGCGGCGACGACGGCCGCGACCGCGGCCGATCTGGGGAGGCTGTGCGTACGGGAGGCAGGCATCACGGAACTCCGGAGGGACGAGGGGCGGAGGGTGGCGTCGTTCTCAGTGTTCTACGCGCGTAAATCTCTTGTGTGGGCAGGGGAGTTGTCAAGGGTTCCCCGGTGGACGACAGCTGACGGGTACATGAACCGGGTGGCATGGGGCGAAATACGTCTACGCTGGGGCGCTCCCGATCCGTAACCCCCCAAGGAGAACCACCGATGTCCGGAGACCGCCCGACCCTGCCGCCGGTGCGGCTGAACTCCGACGCGGAGCTCGCGCGCGACGCGCTCGCCTCGCCGCTGTTGGCGCGGGCCGTCCTGCTCGCCCGCTGGGCTGGGCCCGATGCACGGGTCGCCGCGGGCGGGGAACTCGTCGAGAAGCAGTTGCCCGCAGCGGCCGATGCGCTCGGACTCGCCGCCGACGAGGACGGGGCGGCGTACGCGAGCGAGGCGTGGCGCCTGGCCGTCGACATCGGTCTGCTCGACGTCGAGGACCCGGAGGAGGAGGACGGCGAAGGCACCGTCACCGCCGGGGAGAACCTGGCGCTGGTCACCTCCGGCGGCCCGCAGGAGATCCTCGGGCTGTGGCTGGAAGGCCTGGAGGCCGTGTACGGCGACGCGATCGCGCCCCTCTTCGACGACTTCGCCGATCTCGTGGGCGAGGACGGCGAGATCGACTTCGATGCGCTGGACTGGGACCCGGAGGTCGAGGCGGAGTTCCTCGACGGCGTACTCGGCAATCTGTACCTGCTGACCGTGACCGGGGAAGGGCCCGAGGGCGAAGCGGTTCCGCTGCCCGCGCTGGCCGCCTCGGTGATCGTCCCCGAGGACATGGGGGAGCCGACGGACGACGTACTGGAGCAGGTGTCCGAGGCGATGATGCGCCTCGACGACCAGTTCCGGGTCCTTGAGCCGATCGGGCTCGTCGAGTACCAGCCGGTCGACGAGGCGCTGATGGTCGAGGAGGGCGAGGAGCCGGCGGAACTCGTCGACGACGAGGACGTCTCGCGCTACGGGATGGTCCGGCTGACCCCCCTCGGTCTGTACGGGATCAGGGCGCGGATGCTCGACGCAGGCGTGGACGCGCCCGCGGTCGGGGACCTCGCCGACAAGGGGGCCGACGTACTGCTCGACGCACTGGCCGGCTTCCCGGAGCGCGCGGCCCGCGCGGAGACGCTGGGCTGGCTGGAGGGACGCGAACCGGCCGCTGCCGTACGGGAGTTGCTCGCCGCGGCCCGCGGCGCCGACCAGGGCGCGCCGCTGCGCAGGCTGCACTGCCAGCAGGCGCTCTCGCTGGTCGCGGCGGACGAGGCCGAGCCCGAGGTGCGAGGGGTGCTCGACGACGCGGAACTGGGCGGCCTGGCGCGGGTCTGGCTGGTCGAGCGTGGCGCCACGGACGTGCCCGCACCGCCGGAGTCGATGATCTTCTGGCTGGCGATCGACACGATTGCGGCGCAGCTGGACGAGGAGGGCGAACTGGAGGAGCTCCAGGGCCTGGTGGAGGGGCTCGTCGGGCAGCACGCCGGCTTCTTCGAGGCGGCGTGGCGGGTGGACCACCCGGCTACGGCGGACGTGCTGGAGGCGATGGGGCGGCTGCACTCGGACAAGAGGGCGGCGAAGGACGCGCGCAAGGCCGCCTTCAAGGCGAGGTCGCGAGGCTGACGGTCCTGGGGCTCCGCCCCAGACCCCGGTCCTCAAGCGCGGGACGGGCTATAAATAGCCCGTCCCGCGCTTGAGGACACGCGGCCGAAGGTCGCGTACGGGAGGACCGCCCCGGCGCGGGAAGGGGCGGGGCCCGGGTTGCCCCGGACCCCGCCCCCTCGTACAACTACGGTGTCAGCACTCGTACTTCGTCGTGTGCTTGAACGAAGACGAAGCCCCGTCGAACCCGTACGTGCCCCGGTACGCCGGCGGATTCTGGTACTCCCCGACGATCGTGACCGTATTCGCGCTCGACCCCTGACCCGTCCGCTTCGCGTCGAGCCTGAGCTGCTCGCCGATGTAGCCGCCCGTGATCTCCCACGGTGCGCCGCTGATGCCGTTGGTGATCTTTCCACCGGACACCACGTGCGGGTACGTGTTCGGGTTGTACTTCACCTCGATGGCGAAGGTGATGGAGCCGTTGTGCAGCTCCAGCTTGGCCTCCGTCTGGACGGCGTCCGCCGTCACGTCCTGCTGTGTGGCGAATGCCTCGTCACGCGTCTTGACCTCCGCGCCCTGCGGATTGAGGTAGCGGTGCTCGGAGCGCGACGACTGTCCCTTGGACGACTTGCGTGCCTGAGTGGTCATGATGCTTCCTCCCGTCAGGCCAGCTGCTCGGCGATTTCGACGCGCAGCAGCGCACGGACGTTCTCGATGTGGTTGACCACGGTCACGACGGTCGAACCCGCGAAGAGCAGGCCGAGCGCCACGTTGTCGGGGGAGGTCACCAGCGAACCGGAGTCGCCGCCCGCCGAGATGTTCGTGGTCAGGATCTGGTCCTTGAAGCGGGCGGTGCCCGCCGTACCGTAGTTGACGTCGATCGTCGCGTCGGTCGCGATGATGCGGCCGAAGCTGATGTTGGTCGTACGGCCGGTCTTCTTCACCTGGTCGCCGACCGCCACGTTGGACTTGCGGCGCCAGGCGCGCGGTGTGCCGCTGAAGTACTGCTCACGCGTCGCGTCCTGGAACTCGACCTTGCCGAGCGCCGCGTCGACGATGTTGTTCTGCCGCTCGAGCGGCATCTGCGGGGCGAACTGCACGGTGATGAACCGGTCCAGTGTCGCGATCCGGTCCGCCGGGTCCTGCCCGCCGTCGAACACGCCGGGCTGCACGATCGCGCTGCCCTGGGGCGCGCGGTTGCAGTCCGCGAGCACGTGGTTGTTGGAGAGGATGTAGAACGCGGACGGGGTGCCGAGACCGGGCCCGGGCGGGTCCGTCGTGGCGCCCGGCAGGAAGTCGTACACCACGCTGCCGAGCGTGCCGGCCGTCACCCGTACGTTCCCGACGGAGATGCCCGAAGGGGCGGGCCGCATACGGCGCTTGAGGGTCTGCGGCTCCAGGGAGCCCAGTTCACGGAGCTCTTCCAGCATCGGCTGCGAGAGCTGTGCGAGCTGCTCGGAGACATTGCCGTCGCCGCGGTAGGACCCCTCCTGAGCAGGCACGCCACGCTGGCCGCGCTGCTGCTGATGGCGCTGTGCGGAGACATGACCGACCGCGATGACGTCGGTCGGGGTGCCGTCGTCCATCTGCTGCGGGACGACGTCCCGCTCGGGCAGCATGGACTCGGGAACCTTCTGGGTGACGAACACGACGACGGCCTGTTCGCCGGTCGGCCGTCCGTCGGTCCACTTCATTCCGTGGCCGAAGCCCACCACATTGGCGAGCGGCGACTGCGGCCGCATGAAGTCGGACGTCGCTTGCTGTCGGGAACTGTCACTGATCTGCCCGCCTGTCGGGCCGCGCATCATCTCGGGCTGGCTCACGCCAGACCACCTTCTCTTCTGCTAGATCGGTGCACAGGGTTCCGTTACGACTCGTCGTGCTGGGCGTCGACGTTCCCGATCGCGATTACTCGCACAGGTATGCCGTCGAGCTCGTCCGGAACCACGTCTTCCTGCCGGAGCCGGTCACGGGGCACTGTCCGGGTCACGAAGACGACAATGACGTCTTCTCCCGAGTGCTCGTCCCTCCCGATGCCCACCCCGGTCACGTTGGCCAGCTGCAAGAGCCGACTCTCGTGGAGGCTGCGAACCTGTTTTGCGTCCACTGGCTCGCCTCCCCAACGGGTGAAGCAGGTAAGGCCATGTCTAATCGTGACCGCACCGAGGGTCAAGGCATTCTGCACTAAATCTTCAGATTGGAGGTGATTCTTTCCAGTTGACCTTGTTTATGAAGATTCATCATGTTCGGAGGTGGGAGGCGCCGTTGAAGTCGAGCACCGAGCCCGACGACCACTCCGCCATCGGCGACGCCAGCCACAGCACAGCGGCCGCTACCTCCTCCGCCGAGGCCACCCGGCCGAACGGCGACTGCGCCCGGATCGCGTCGCCCTCCGCCCCGCTGAGCCGCCCGGCCACCCGCTCCGTCTCGAAGAACCCGGGCGCCACGGAGGCCACCCCGATCCCGTACGGGGCGAGGGAGACGGCCAGGGACTGTCCCAGTGCGTGCACCGCCGCCTTGGTCGCCCCGTACGCCGGGTGGTCGGGCTCGCCCCGGAAGGCGCCCCGCGAACCGATGTTGACGATCCGCCCGCCCGTGCCCGCATCGATCATGCGGCGCGCGGCGAGATGACTCAGATTCGCCGTGGCCAGCAGATTCACCGACACATGCTGCTGCCAGAGCGCCGCCCACTCCTCGTACGAGGTCTCGGCGAGCGGATGGCGCACATTGACCGCCGCGTTGTTCACGAGGACGTCGATCCCGCCGAGCCCCTCGGCCGCCGCGTCCGCGACGGCGACCGCCCCCGCGGGGTCCGACAGGTCGCCGCCGACCAGCACATGGCCCGTACCCGCAAGAGAGTCGAGGGTCGCCCTGGCGTCGTCCTCGCGCGACCCGTAGTGCACCGCGATCCGGTCGCCGTTGGCCGCGAAGGCCTGGCCGACCGCCCGGCCCAGACCGCGTGATGCCCCGCTGATGAGGATCCGCCGACCGGTTGTTGGGAGATTCATGGGGAAAGGCCTCTCGAAGTCGGGTGCTGTTCAACCGCCGTTTATACGCGGGCGGGACCGTGAGCCCGCAACCGTTCGAGCCGTACGAGTCCTTCAGGAGACCCGCGATGCCGCTCAGCCGCAGGGAGTTCACCAGACAGTCCGCACTCACCGGTGCGGGCGTGGCGCTCACGGGCGCCGTCGGCGCCCTGGCGACCGCGCCCGGCGCCCTCGCCGCCGAGGAGCACAGCTCCGGACACGGGCACGACCATGGGCACGACCACGGGCACCACCACGCGCCCGGTTACGGCGCCCTGGTCCCCGACCCCAAGGGCATACTCGCGCTGCCCAAGGGCTTCTCGTACCGGATCATCACCCGCACCGGAGTCACCAAGCTCGACTCGGGCGAGTCCACCCCGTCGAACCACGACGGGACCGCCACCTTCGCCGGTGCGCGCGGCACCACGCTCCTGGTCAACAACCACGAGCTGGCCGGCGCCCGCGCCACCTGGCCGCACCCCGTCCCGCTCACCGAAGGCCTGGTCTACGACCCGGCCGCGGCCGGCGGCTGCACGGTCGTCGAGGTGCACCGCGGCGGCGAGGTCGCCGAATGGGTCGGCATCGCCGGCACCGCGACCAACTGCGCGGGCGGGGCCACCCCGTGGGGCACCTGGCTGACCTGCGAGGAGACCGAGGACAAGGCCGGCAAGAACGGCTTCACCAAGGACCACGGCTACGTCTTCGAGGTCGACCCGTACGACCGCCGCGCCAACCGCGCCCCCAAGCCGATCAAGGCGCTCGGCCGGTACGCCCACGAGGCCGTCGTCGTCGACCCCAAGCGCGGCCACCTCTACCTCACCGAGGACGCGTCGGGCCCCAACGGCCTGCTCTACCGCTGGACCCCGCCGGAGGGCTTCAAGCACGGCCGCGGCAAGCTCCGCACTCTCGCGGACGACGCGGGCGTCCTCCAGGCCACCAAGGTCTTCGACAAGAGCGGCGCGTTCGTCGACGACCTCTCGCGCGCGACCAAGATCGGCACGGTCTACGGCGTGGACTGGGTCGACGTCCCCGACCGCGACGCCAAGACGGTCTCCGTGCGCAAGCAGTTCACCGACACGCAGGTCACCCGGGCGCGCAAGCTCGAAGGCATGTGGTGGGGCGACGGAGGGACCTACATCGTCGCCTCGTTCGCCCGTGACGAGAGCCCCGTCCAGCACGACGGCCAGGTGTGGTTCTACGACCCGAAGCGCCGCACCCTCACCCTGAAGGTGCTCCTGGGCGTCAACCCTGACCCCTCCAAGGACGGCGCCTTCGACGGCCCCGACAACATCACCGTCTCGCCTTACGGCGGCCTGGTCATCGCCGAGGACGGCGAGGGCGTCTCGCACCTCTTCGGCGCGACCGAGAGCGGCGTCACCTACCCGATCGCCCGCAACGAGCTCAACATCGGCACGGCCGAGAAGCCCGAGTGGAGCGAGTTCACCGGCGTGACGTTCTCGCCCGACGGACACACCCTGTTCGCCAACATCCAGGTGCCGGGCATCATGCTCGCCATCACAGGGCCGTGGAAGCGCCAGTCCCGCTGATCCCCCAGCCGTCGATGCTCGCGTCGCCGGACTCGTCCTCCCCGGAGGCGAGTTCGGCGACGTACGCCTCCTCGTCCCCGATCATCGAGATCAGCGGCTCCCGCTCCCACCACGGCCCGTCGCCGGCCCGCCCCGCACACCACTGCGCCAGTTCGGGTACGGACGGACGGTCGGCGGGGTACTTGGCGAGGCAGCGCATGAGCAGCCCCGGCCACTCCCCGTCCGGTACGCCCACCAGATCGGGCCCGGTGTGCCGGGTCCGGTAGAGCACCTGCTGGGCGCCGCCCGCACCGTGCGGATTGCGGCCCGTGGCGGCCATCGCGAGCAGCGCGCCCAGGGCGAACACATCCGCGGCCGGCCCCGCCCCGCCCTCACCGCTGAGCAGCTCGGGCGCGATGAAGCCGGGTGAGCCGCCGCTCCCGCAACCGCCGAAGCCGGTGATCCTCGGCCCGCCCCGGGTGAGGACCACCGTGGCGGGCTTGAGGCCGTGGTGGACGAGCCCGGCCCCGTGGATCCTGCGCAGGGCCTCCGCTCCCATCGTCCCCAGCGTGCCCAGCTCGCCCGGGCCCAGCGGCCCCAGGGCCGCGACGGACTCGGAGAGCGAGGTGCCCACGCAGTACTCGGCGGCGACCCACGGCCGCGGCGCGTCGGCGTCGGCGGCCACCACGTCGGCGGTGTACGGGCTGCTCACGGTCCGGGCGGCGGTCGTCTCACGCCGGAAGTGCTCCCGGAACTCCGGGTCGGCGGCCAGCCGCTCGCTGACGGTACGTACAAGGACATAACGCCCGTCGGGTGTGATCCCGAGCTGATCCCCGCCCCCGCCGAGCGGTGCGACGATCCGGTACCCCGCGACCTGTGCCATGCGGTGGCCCCCTTCGGGCTGATGACGATCTGTGCGACGCGTACGGGGGCGCGCTCGGTTGCGCCGTCCCTGAAACCCTTGGTGCGGGCTTCGGCCGCGCTCCTGCGGTCGATCTCGTCCGGTGCGATCTACGGACACCCAGCTTTTCATGCGCCCCCGACGGATCGGCCACGGGAGGCGCGCCCGTGAAGTGCCGGAAGTGCGAGCGTGTCCCTAATGTCCTGAATCGCTCAGGCGGCCCCGGCGGTACCGACACCGCCGAGGCCGTTCGTAAGCACTGCCGAAACCGTGACCGAGTCCTGATTGTTACGGACGAGCGGGCGGCCTGGAGCCGCCACGGCGACGCGGCCGCCGGCATCCCCCGGGACGTGCCCGTCCGCACCTGGAACCTGGCGGGCTGCCGGGCCGGTCACGCCCCGTCGGGCAAGGCCGGACAGCATGCCGCGAGGGGTCCGACGGACAGCGCTTTCCGCACGGTCCTGCTGCTTGAGGCGGGGCGTGGCGCGACCCGGCCCCAGTTCCGGTGATCAAGGTCCTGCGGAATGACGGACATGGCGTGAGGGGTCCGGTGGGCGCATACTGAGAGCAATGACTAAGTCAGCCGGATCCCGGCGCCACCTGCCCTCCAGTCCCTTCAACCGCCCGGCCCAAGCTGCCGCACCCATCGAGATCTTCGATGTGGGGGACCGGGTTTCGCATGACCAGTTCGGACTCGGTCGAATCATTGGAATCGAGGGCGACAACGACGCCGTGCTCATCGATTTCTCAGGGCGTCAGGGGAGGATCCTCAGCCCCTACGCCAAGCTGACCAAGCTCTGATTCAGTTACGGACCGTTCGCCTGCCCTTGATCACAAGGGCGGCGACCGGAACCGTGCAGAGTGTGATCAGTGCTCCCGCGAGGAACGCGCTGGTCGCGCCGTGTGTCAGTACGGCCTGAGGTGATCCGGTGGCATGCCGGGTCGCCGTGCCGAAGACCGTCACCTGTACCGAGAGCCCCAGCGTCCCGCCCAGCCACTGCAGCGTCTGCAGCAGGCCGGACGCGGAGCCGGCGTCCCGCGTGCCCACCCCCGCGAGGATCGTCGCGTTCAGCGGCATGAAACTCATTCCCACCCCGAGCCCCAGCAGGACCATGGGGCCGAGCAGCCCGGCCGCGTAACTCCCGGTCGGGCTCAACTGTGTCAGCCAGAGCGCGGAGCCCGAGATCAGCAGGGCGCCTGTGACCAGGACCGGTTTGGCGCCGTGGCGCTGCAGCAGCCGGGGGACGAACCGGAGCACGGTGAACATCGCGACGGTGAGCGGGAGGAACGACACGCCCGCCTGCAAAGGCCCGTATCCCAGGACTTTCTGCACGTACTGGGTGAGGAAGAAGAAGGCGCCGAACATCCCGGCGGGGATCAGCAGGACGTTGATGTACGCGGCCGCGCGGTTGCGGTTCGCGAAGAGACGCAGGGGTGCGATGGGCTGGGCGGCGCGGCTCTCGACGTACGTGAAGAGCGCGAGCAGCGCGACGGCGGACGCGAACGCGATCCGGGCGGCGGTGTCGCTCCAGCCGCCGTCCGAGACGCGGATGAAGCCGTAGACGAGCGAGGTCATGCCCGCCGTGCCGGTGAGGGCGCCCGCGACATCGAAGTGTCCGGTGTGGCGCGGGGGTTCCCTGACGAGGCGGGGGAGCGCGAGGGCGACCGCCACGCCGATCGGGACGTTGATGAGCAGTGCCCAGCGCCAGGATGCCCAGGAGGTGAGCATGCCGCCCACGACAAGACCGAGGGAGGCACCGATGCTCGCCATCGAGGTGTAGATGGAGAGCGCGTGGTTGCGCTTGGGGCCCTCGGCGAAGTTGGTGGTGATCAGGGCGAGGGTGGAGGGGGCGATCAGCGCCGAGCCGACGCCCTGCAGGGCG
>NZ_JAFLRJ010000343.1 GCF_017315755.1 Streptomyces beijiangensis | reverse complement strand
ACACCGTGCGGATCGCCGCCCGCGACATCATCAACACCGCCACCGGCCCCAATGGCAGCGCCCTTGCCGCCCTCGTCGCAGCCATGGTCTGGACGGTCATCCTTGCCGGACGGTGGCACGAGGCGAAGAACCACGCCCACCAGGCTGACGCCGCCCGACAGGCCGCTCAACACCTCCAGGCCGCCGCTGACCACGCTCTTGCCCCGATCCTCGCTGAGCTGGAGGGGCGCCAGCCGAACCAGGAAGCACGCCGCACCCTGGCTCACGACGTCCGGGCAGCCGTTCCCGAGCACGCCGAGCAGATCCTCGCCGATGCCAACTGGCCGGCCCTCGCCACGATCCTCGCCGAGGCCGAGGCGGGCGGGCACCGACCCCACCAACTCCTCAAGGAGGCTGCTGGGCAACGGGAGTTGCACACAGCCCGCCAACCCGCCCGAGTCCTCATCAGCCGCATTCAGCACACCAGCCGTAACCCCGCCCCCAACCGCCGAGCCGAAGCCGCCCGCCGCCGCACGACGACAAGCACACGGCCAGAGGTTGGGCCGGCTCTTGCACCGCAACCGTCCGCGCCTTTCCTCACGCCAGCCCGTAGCCGACCCTCGCGGTAGATGATCGGCGCGTCGCTCAGCGGTGTGCACCCACGCTGAACGTCACGAACGCGGCCCACGCCGCGGGGCTCACACTCACATGCCTGCCGCCACGAATCTTGGAATCCCGAATCATGATCGATTTCGGGTCGTTGTCAGCCACTTCGACGCAGGTCTCGGTGCTCGTGTAGGAGCTGGTGTGCCAGTTCGGTTCGGCTTTCATGGCGGCCGGCCTCCTAGTCAGTGGGCATGCGGTCGAAGTGGTCGGTCGCGGCGGAGATGAGCTCCCGGGCGGTGGCCCCGTAGACCGCCGACTGCTGCAGGAGCGCGAAGGCTCTGGCGTACAGCTCGACCTCTCTGGGCTGGGAGACGGACATCTCCGCGGAGAAGGTCTCGACGAGCACGAGGCGGTCGTCGAACATCGAGAAGGAATGGCCGAGCCATATGTCCGCAGGCGCTGCCTTCGGGACGATGCCCACGCTCACCCGGGCGAGCCCCATCAGCCCGATCAGCCGGTCGAGTTGCGATCTCATCACCGCCGGGCCGCCGACGTTGGAGTACAGCGCCTGCTCTCCCAGGAGGACGTTGTAGATCCGGATTCCTTCGTACAGGTACCTCTGTCGCTCCAGGCGCTTGGCGACCGCGGCTTCGGTGTCGTTGGGGAACTCGTAGAAGCGGACGGCCTGGCGGAAGATCTCGCCGGCGTAGTCGGCGGTCTGGAACGTGCCCCAGATGGCGTTGGGGTGCCAGATCCGGAACACCTTGGTCCGCGCGTAGATCGGCAGAGCCTTCTTCTGCCGGGAGGCGGCTCCGGCCTGGAGCTGTCGGCGCCACTCCATCCACAGCTCATCGATGTGGCGCAGGGTCGCAACGAGGTCGTCGATCTGCTCCGCCTGGCTGGTTGCTTCGCACCAGGCCCTGACGTCTTCCTCGCTGGCGTTCTGCTTGCCGTGCTCGATGCGCGAGACCTTCGACTCGTGCCAGCCGAGTACGCCGGCGAACGCCCGGCCACTGGCGTATCCGGCGTCTCGCCGGAAGTTACGCAGCCGGGCGCCCAGCGCCTCGCGCGTCTCCTGTGCTTGATTGCTCACGGATGGATCAGGGCTTGTACTCGCGGTGCGGTGTGGCAGCGGTCCATAGGAGGTCTCGTACGCGAGCGCACTCCGTCACGATGTAGGGGTCCTCGATCAGCTCGGATCCCAGTACCCGTCCTGTCTGGTCGAAGTGCCCCACGGCCAGGGTCTTGTCGTCGAACAGCCACCAGTCGTTGCCACCGACGGGGAGCGTCAGGTGCTTTGGGAGGTTGTGGCGGGGAAGCCACCGGATGTCCTCGCCGGCCTCTGCGTTGACCGCTGTGGTGGCGTACTCCCATTGGACGTACGGCGTGTGCGGCTCGCTCACCACCCGCACGCGCCGCACCGACTTCCCCTCACCGGTGACCCGCCTGACCATGTCCGTCCACGGCGCCATGTAGGAGTGGTCGACGACTCCGCGAAGCCAGTCCGCGTACGGGCCGTCCTCGTCGGGCACGGAGTAGTCGTCCCTCAGCTCCAGGTGGAAGGCGTCCTGCGCGAAGCTCTCAAAGAGCTGGTTGCGTTCGGCGCCGGAGATCAGCTCCACGCGGCTCCTCCAGTAGGGCTCTGATCGCGGCCTTGGGGACCTCGACCACGGTCTCGTAGTCCGGGATGTCCATCTGCGCCAGAGCCTCGGAGTCGGTCACCACCGGGCCCTGGACGACGAACGTACCGCCCGGGGTGAGGATCATGATCGGATCGGCGATGCGCCTGATTTCCCCGGCGGGGAGATCGTCTTTCGTCAGGTGCTCGAAGAGCTCCGTCGGGACCTCCACCGCCGTATGCCCCTCGGGGATGGTGAGTTGCATCAGCAGGTCGTTCGCGAAGATCTGCCATCCCTGAACGAGATAGGTGTCCCGGTCGGTCGAATAGAGGGTGGGGCAGTCCCCCACGTTGGAGTTCTTACCAAGGAACCGTAGCTTCATGGTCGTTCTCCCGTCTGCTGCCTTGCGCCACCTTGCGCGAGAACTCGATGGTCGACCCGCGGTTTGAGCCCGTCAACGAAGGTGCTGCAAACTGGCGCAAGTTCCTTGGGAGTTGAGTTCCGGCGCAGCTACGTTCGTTGCAGATCGCAGCACGCGATGACAGGCAACGAACCGGGCATGGAACGGGGAGCGCACATGATGACGCTCGCGGTGTACCGAGTGGACGGCCGAGGGCATCACCAGGTGGTGAGGCGCGAACGAGAAGTCGCGCCGGCCGAGACCCCGGAAACCACCAGCAGCTGGCCTCCCTGCCGATGCCCCAGATGCAGCGACGTAAGGCTGGTGACATCGGATGAGCGGCCCTCACACGATCATCGAGCGCAAGACATGGACTCTGCAGCCCGACCGCGAGCCTGACTCACAACCCGTGACCCACGCCATGAAGTGCGTGGTGTGCGGCGAGAAGTCCGACGACAGCGGTGAGTGGGAGGCTCCCCAGACCTGGGCCCTGGTGCACTCCGGCCGCAACCCGATGCACCTCACGTACTCCGAGGTCATCACCAGACCGTGGAAGGCATGGATGCAGCCGTGAAGCGGCGCATCCCACTCGGCCGGCTCGCGGACAACGCCTTCCCCTTCATGATCGCCGCTTCTGTCGGCCTCTTCCTGGCCGGCGCCGCCGCCCTGCGGCACTGAGACCGGTCCCGCCTGAGCGGTGTCCCCCGTGGCGCTCGGGCGGGGCCTCCCCCCCAACCCTGGAGGCACACGCATGTCAGTAACCGTGAACGAACTCCGCACGGGCCGCTCTCTGGTCGCCGAAGATCTCTTCGAGAGCGTCGTGCGCATGGTCATGCACGAGAAGGGGCGCGAGCGGAGCTTCGCCGAGCAGGTGACGGATCAGGCGATTGCGTTCGTCGCCACGGCCGCCGTCGCGACCGTCCCCATGGTGCCCAGCGACGACGTCGACGAGGGCCTGCACGCCTTCATCCTCCACACGCCCGACCACCACGCGTTCTGCACGGAACACGCGGGCCGCTTCCTGCACCACAACGCGCGTCCCGGCATCCCGCGCAAGGTCGAGGACGTCACCGCATCCGCCCACGCAATGAAGGCGGCCGGGTACCTCGTCCTGGACGAGCACTGGACCGTGAACGGTGCGAACGCCGCACAGTGCGACTCGGACTGCGGCCGACCGTACGGCCAGGCGTAATCCCCAGCTGAAAACCGTGCGGCCGACGCCTGACAAAGCGTCGGCCGCACCCTCATCGAAGGACCACATCCCGTGCCAGACCCCACCTCGGAACTCCCCTTCGTGATCCTGGACGCCCTCAGGCCCATCTCCCAGCGGCGGATCCTGAACCGGCGAGGCTCCGCGGTATGGGATGTGGAGACCGAGACCCGCAGATACGCGGTGAAACTCGGATACCCCATCGCACCGACCCCTGAGTGGCCGGCCCAGCCGTGGACCGCCCTCGCACCCGCCCGTGAGGGCGCCGTGTTCCACCGGCTGGACCTCGACGACATCGCCTACGGCGAATGGGAGCTGGGCACCTGGAACATCCAGCCCTGGCACGAAGGTCCCGACCTCTACGGACTCTGGGAACCATGCCGGGCCGACGGCTCCGCGATCGAGCCGCACGTGAGCGTTGCCCTGTCCTGCGCCAAGGCCCTGGCCCGGCTCCACGCCCAGGGCTGGTCCCACGGAGACGTCCAGCCCGCCCACTTCATCATCGGCCCCGACCGCACACACCTGATCGACCTGGCACTGGCACACGGACAGCCCGTACCGCCGAGCTACGACTTTCCCTACCGCGGATGCCTCGTCCACTACGAAGCACCAGAGATCTCCCGCAGCATCCTCGAACGTGGTGTGGCGGAACCCACCCCGGCGGCTGACGTCTACGCGCTGGGGGCTTCCCTCTTCATCTCCGCAACAGGCTGGCGAGCAGTCGCATACCCGGACGATGCCTCACGCCCGCAGCAGAGGAAGGCCATCGTGAACGCCACCCACCGCCCCGTGAACATGGCAGGACCACTTGGAGTGTTGATCAACGGCATGCTCGCGTACGACATCGAAAAACGACCCAGCATCGACGAAGTAGTTAAGGCCCTGAACTGATCAACAGCGGCGAAAGGAATCTCCCGACTGGTCGGACCACGAAGCATGCGACCCGAAGTACGACCAGGAGCTCCACGGACTGGCAACAGCACCCACCCCGGCTACCGTGCATGGAGGGATGTATTCCGGCCAGTGGGTTTGCGTCACCTGTTTTCCGGCCCTGGCCTGCGAGGGCGGCAGGTGCCCACGGTCGGGGGCCTGTCATGGCGACCAGATTCTGGCGTGAACCAGCCGCTATGAGTTGTGAGTTAGGGGGAATGGCCGCGTCATTTTCGGATGTGCGTGTGAATGTGTGGGACTTCGGAGGCCGGTGTGGCCTTCGGATTCACTATTCCCTGGGGGGAAGTTGTGCACACCTCTTCATCCGGCATGCCCAGAAGACGTGCGAGACCCCGTATCCGCTTTTCCGTGGTGTCGGCTGTGGTCGTAGCCGCCCTGGCCGGGGCGGCGCTGCCCGCTCTCGCCTTACCCGCCGATTCAGTTGTGGCGGGCTCGCAGTGGGGCAAGAAGACCGACTTACCGCTGCCGCCGCTGCAGGGCGGCAGCAACACCGCCGCACCGTCCCAGCGGGCCGCTGCTCAGAGTGCGGACCTCCAGGCATGGCATGCCCGCCAAAGGCAGCGCCCCTCCAGCTCGTCCACCGCCAGTCAGGCGCAGGCCCGTTCGGCGTTGGCGGCCGGGACAGCCCCGCAGGGGCAGGGCGAGGTGCCGTGGCACCAGTACCACGGGTTGCGGCTGTCGAAGTCGGTGGCGGTGAAGGTGGATTACTCGACCGGCAATCTCCTGGTCGCGGCCACTGATTTCGACACCGCCGGAGTGGCGGGGAACCTGACGTGGACGCGGACCTACAACTCGCTCGATGCCCCCTGGGGTGCGGTGTCGCACGCCTGGTGGCTGGGCTACGAGCGCTACCTCGACACCGAGCCGACCGCCTCCGTCGATCTCTACGACAAGTCCGGGGCGAGGGTCTCGTTCAAGAAGAACACTGACGGCACCTTCACCACGCCGACCGGCTACTCGCTGGACCTGAAGAAGAACGCCGACGGCACGTACACGCTCACCGACCGCAAGTCGGGGTCCAAGGACACCTACGACGAGTACGGCAACCTCACCCGCATCGCGGACCGCAACGGCAACCACCAGACTGTGGAGCGCGACCGGGACGCCGAGAACGCGGTCACCGGCATCAAGGTCACCGACGACGCCTCGGGCCGCTCCATCACCCTGGAGCGGCAGGATGCCGCCCACTGGAGCGCCCAGGACAGCAGCGGGCGGACCGTGGGCTACCACCTCGACGGGGAGGGTCGGATCGATCAGACCACGGACGCCGAGGGCAACGGCACGAAGTACAACTGGGACGCCGACGGCCGCCTGGAGAAGATCACCACGTCCGAGGGCCGGGCGATCCTGTTCGGCTACGACGGTCAGAACCGCGTCACCTCCTACAAGCAGTTCGCCGAGGAGGGCGGCTCCGGGGGCGGCGAACCCACCTGGACCCTGGCCTACTCCGCGACCACCCCGACCGCAGCCGGCACGACCAGGGCCACGGACCCGCTGGAGAAGACCACCACCTATGACCACAACGCGGACGGCGAGGTCACCAAGGTCATCGACCCGCTGACCCACTCCCGCGCCAAGACCTACACCCGCCACCTGACCCAGACCGCAATCGACGCCCTCGGCGTCGGGACCACGTCCGGCAATGTGACGACCTATGGCTGGGACAGCCGCAACAACCCGACCTCCGCCAAGCTGCCCAGCGGGGCGCTGGCCTCGATCACACCGTGGCTGACCAAGGCCGGCATGGATGTCCCCGGCACGTTCACCACCCCCGACAACACCAAGTCCACGTACGGCTACGACGCGGTGGGCAACACCACCTCGGTCGCCGTCGCCGGCACGGGCGGGGGCACCACCAGCTCGACGTACAACCCGGCGACACCCACCTGCGGCGGGTTCGTGGGGCAGCGCTGCACCGTCAAGGACGCCCGGGGCAAGGTCACCCAGTTCACCTACGACGACCAGGGCAACCTGACCAAGAGCGCGCCACCGGCCCCGCAGATAGCGACGACGGCCACCTATGACGGGCTGGGACGCCCCAAGACGGTCACCGACGGCCGGGGCGTCACCTCGACCTACAGCTACGACAACCTGGACCAGGTCCGCAAGGTCACCACCGGCGCCCTGACCGTCACCTACACCTACGACCTGGACGGCAACCTCACCGCCCGCACCGACCAGAGCGGCACGGTCACCCACGCCTACGACGGACTCGGCCGCGAAACCGTCCGCACCCTGCAGGACGACTCCCAGTCCGTGCTGACCTACACCGCGGACGGCAACGTCGACGCCTACCAGGACCCCGCGGGCACTACCGACTACACGTGGGACGACGCCGACCGCCTCACCGCCCTCAAGGCCCCCGACGGTCAGAGCACCACCTACGGCTACGACAACAACGACGGCCGCACCCGCACCACGTACCCCGGCAACACCATCCAGAACGTCACCCTGGACGCCGACGGCAAACCCAAAACCATCAAGGCGACCTCCCCGCAGGGCACCCTGACCGACCTGGCCTACACGTACACCTACCGGCCCAGCGGAGCCACCGCCGACAAGAACGGCGTCAAGATCTACACCCGCACCGACAACCGCGACGCCACCCACCGCAAGAGCACCTACAGCTACGACAGCACCGGTCGCCTGACCCTCGCCAAGGACACCAACAGCACCGGCGCGGCGTCCGGTTCGTGGCTCTACTGCTTCGACGCGGCAGGCAACATGACCTCCACCTCCACCACGACCACCGCCTGCCCCGGCACCACCGCCTACGGCTACAACGACCCCGGCCAGCTCACCTCGAAGAACACCTCCACGACCGGGTGGTCCTACGACGCAGACGGCAACGAAACCGCCGCCACCCCCGCCGCAGGAACCTCCCGCACCGCGGAATCCTGGAACGACTTCGGCCAGCTCACCAGCCTCACCGCCGGAGGCACGGCCTACCCGGTGGAGAACGCGGACACCACCAACACCGAACGCACCCGGATCGGCGACACCTGGTTCCACCAGACCCAAACCGGACTGGCCGCCGCCACTACCGGCGACACCGACACCGGATTCATCCGCGAACCGGCGGGAACCCTCAACTCCATGACGAGGGACGGGAAAAGCTACTACTACCTCACCGACGCCACCGGCAACGTGATGGGCCTCGTCGACTCCACAGGAACCCGCACCCACACCTACACGTACACCCCCGCCGGCCAGCCACGCACCACGACCGAACAAACCCCCCAGCCCAACCGCTACACAGGCGCCTACCTCGACCCCACCGGCCTCTACAAAATGGGCGCCCGCTACTACGACCCCAACCTCGCCCGCTTCACCACACCCGACCCCAGCGGCCAAGAAACCAACCCCTACCTCTACGCCGAAGGCGACCCCGTCAACCGCATCGACCCGAACGGTCTGTTCTCGGTAGGCGCCTTCCTCGGTGGTGTCGGGATTGCCGTCGTGGCTGTGGGTTCCGGAATCGCGACTGTCGCCGCTGCCCCGGCGTGCGTAACCATTATCGGTTGCGCGCCCGCAATCGTAGCTGGAGGGACCACGATCGCCTCTGTAGGAGCATCATACGAGTTCTTCACGAAAGCCTTCTAATGGGTGCCGGACGCACAAGGCAAATCATTGCAGGCGGAGTTCTGCTTGCGCTGATCGCTATCGGCATCGGGATCGCTAGAGGGACTGGGGAACGAGCAGGCGTCGTCCTGATCGCTGTGGGGCTGGCGGTCATAGCGCTTGGTGGGTTGGCTTTTCTCCTCGGCCGACTCCGAAAATGAGCAGGGCTGAAATCGCCGTGTGAACGTATGCGGTCGGTGCGTTTGGAGGAGCGGCGGCCGGCGCTGCCGCCAAAGGGTACCTCGTGTACGAAGGACAGTGAGAGAAATGCGTGATCGCGTAAACGGTAATGCCGTCTTGGCTATCGGCGCGACCTGTGGCCCGTCCATAGGGGCTGGGTGCGTTGCCGGCGTTGCCTCTGGCGGTGCGGCCCTTGTAGAGGGAGCAAACGCGTACAAAAGCCTCACGACGGCTTTCAACGAATGAGCCCGGCTTCCAGAATGCCAATCGCCATTTCTGGGGCCATTGTCGCCCTGGTGATCGCGGCGGTTGTCATCGCTATAGTGGTCGACGCCGATGTGGTTAACGCCGTGAGAATAGCGGGATTCATTCTCATAGGCGTGGCAGTCCTGCTCGGCATCATCACGTTAATGAGACGGACGAAACGACGTCAGTAATAAGACGACACCCTCTGTGGCCGCAACGCTCAGGCGTTGGGGCCACAGAGCTCTCGCCCTCACCACCGCAGCGCCTGCGGTGTCAGTGCAGGGCCCCGGCAAAGTCGTTGATCATGCGGTCAGGAACAGGTTGAGCATTTTCGACTTGAGGGGAACGCTCCTCACGGCTGGAGCTTCAGTTGCTGCCGCCACTGTGGGAACCCTTGTGGGCGGGCCCATCGTCGGCGGTGCCGCTGGAGGCTGTGCCGGGGGCGCCGTGGGGGAGAGTGTGACCGGGGGATCGCTCTCGGATTCACTCAAGTCCTGTGCCGCGTGGGCGGTCGTTGGAGCTATCGGCGGAGTAGTTCTGACCGTACTGCCGGCTGCGTGACCGACGTACATGCCGCCCGATGCGTACGAGAGGAAACCGATCGAATTGGATGGACCGTGGAAGGGCGCTGACCGCATCAAGTGGCCCTTGATCGCGCTCGCACTCTGTGCCATATCGGTGGTGTTCGCCCTGCTGTGGGCAGAGACCATGCTCCCCTTGTGGATTCTCCTGTTCCTTGCGCTCGTAGCAGTGCAGCAGTTGCTCAAAGGAATCCGCGAAAAGCGCAGAACTGGGTAGAAGCCCTGACTTCGAGCTCTCGGACGAACGCCGTGATGGCGTCGGCGCGTCTGGGGAGCGCTGATGCGTGAGCGATGCGTGAGCGGACGGTGCGGCAGAGGCCGTCCTGAGCCGGATGGGGCACCAAGGCACGCGTCTCTGACCAGGCAAGTCCGGACAGTCGAAGGCTGTCCGGACCGCCCGGCAGAAGATCACCAGGACTTTTAATCCGTTGGTTGTGGAGCGATGTGTGAGCGGATGTGCCGGTATCCCCGTGGACGGCGGCGGCGGACGGAAGGGCCCTGGGCACGAGGTTCGTGGCCTTCCCGGAGACCTCCCGGTCGTGTTTGGGCAGCAGGCTCATGTACGTGTCCGAGGTGAGCACGATCGTGGAGTGCCGCAGCGTCTCCTTCACGGCGCGGAGGTCGCCGCCCCCCTGTGCGTGAGCGTTGCCGTGACGTGGCGCAGATCGCGGAGGGTGATGGGCGGCAGATCGGTGGTCGCCAGGTTCCGGCGGAAGGTATCGGAGACGGTCTCCGGGGGAGCCACGAGCCGTCCTCCGGGGTGAAGACCTTGCCGGATTCGCCGTGAGCTGCAGGCGGGTGGACGATGGGGCAGCGAGTTCAGAGCTGGCCGAGCCGAGCCACCGCCTCGCGCAGTACGCTCTCGCGTTTGCAGAAGGCGAAGCGGACCTGTGTCCGGCCTGGTTTGGGATCGTCGTAGAAGACCGAGTTGGGTACGGCCACGACGCCGCATCGCTCGGGGAGTGATCGGCAGAAGGCGAGGGCGTCCTTCTCGCCGAGTGCGGCGACATCCGTGGTGACGAAGTACGTCCCCTGGGGGCGGTAGACCTCGAAGCCCGCGTCCGTGAGCCCACCTGCGAGCAGGTCGCGCTTGACGCCCAGTTCGTCGCGAAACCCGATGAAGTAGCTGTCCGGCAGGCGCAGGGCCTCGGCGACTGCGTACTGGAACGGGCCCGCCGAGACATAGGTCAGGAACTGCTTGGCCGTACGGATGGCTGTCACCAGGGGCGCGGCAGCCGTAACCCAACCAACCTTCCATCCCGTGAACGAGAAGGTCTTCCCGGCAGAAGAGATCGAGACAGTGCGGTCTCGCATCCCTGGCAGGGAGATGAGCGGGATGTGCTCGCCCTCGAAGACCAGGTGCTCGTACACCTCGTCTGTCACCACGATCAGGTCTCGCTCGACGGCTAGCTCGGCGATTGCTGTCAGCTCATCCCGGGTCAGCACCATGCCCGTCGGGTTGTGCGGGGAGTTGAGCAGCAGCAGGCGAGTGTGGGGGGTGATGGCATCGCGGAGGGCGTCGAGGTCTGGGCGGAAGTCGGGGGCGCGGAGTGTCAGGGGGACGCGGGTGGCGCCGGCCATGCTGATGCAGGCCGCGTACGAGTCGTAGTACGGCTCGAAAGCGATGACCTCGTCGCCCGGCTCCAGGAGTGCGAGCATCGTGGCGGCGATGGCCTCCGTGGCGCCCGCGGTGACCAGGACCTCGGTGTCGGGGTCGAAGGTCAGGCCGTAGAAGCGCTGCTGGTGCTCGGTGACAGCCATACGCAGTTCGGGGATGCCGGGGCCGGGCGGGTACTGGTTGCCCTTGCCATCGCGCAGAGCTCGGACCGCTGCCTCGCGGATCTCCTCGGGGCCGTCGGTGTCCGGGAAGCCCTGGCCGAGGTTGATCGCGCCCGTCTTCACCGCCAGTGCCGACATCTCCGCGAAGATCGTCGTGCCGAATCCGTCCAGCCTGCGGTTCAGCAGTGGCCTTTCGCTCATGTCCCCACCATCTCCTCGCGCGTGACGCAGATCGTCCGCGCCCATCCTGTCGGACGCAGGAAGGCCGGATCATGCGCGGGTCGCTGAATAGGTAGTCGAAAAGGGGTTGACTCAGCCGACCTTCCAGCCGGTGAAGGAGTAGGTCTTGCCCGCCGAGGAGATGGTGACCGTGCGGTCGCGCATGCCGGGGAAGGAGGCGAGGGGGATGTGTTCGGCGCCGTCGAAGGTGAGGTGTTCGTAGACCTCGTCGGTGATGACGAGGAGGTCGCGCTCGACCGCGAGGGTGGCGATCGCCGACAGCTCGTCGCGGGTGAGGACGGTGCCGGTGGGGTTGTGGGGGGTGCTGAGGAGGATGAGGCGCGTGCGGTCGGTGATCGCGTCGCGGAGCTCGTCCAGGTCCAGGTGGTACGAACCGTCGCGCGGGCGGAGCGTCACCGGGACGCGGGTGCCGCCCGCCATGGCGATGCAGGCCGCGTAGGAGTCGTAGTACGGCTCCAGGGCGATCACCTCGTCGCCGGGCTCCACCAGGGCGAGGAGGGACGCGGCGATGGCCTCCGTGGCGCCCGCGGTGACCAGGACCTCGGTGTCGGGGTCGAAGGTCAGTGCGTAACGGCTCTGCTGGTGGTCGGCGATCGCGGTGCGGAGCTCGGGGACGCCGGGGCCCGGGGGGTACTGGTTGCCGCGGCCGTCGCGCAGCGCCCGTACGGCGGCCTCCCGGATCTCTTCGGGGCCGTCCGTGTCGGGGAAGCCCTGGCCGAGGTTGATCGAACCGGTGGAGAGGGCAAGTGCGGACATCTCGGCGAAGATCGTCGTACCGAATTCGGCGAGGCGGCGGTTGAGCAGAGGGCGCGTCATGGCGGCCATCCTGCGCCGAACCTCTGGAGTTGCTCAACTCTGCTTTGGGCGCACGGGGGCAGGGGCATCCCCCTTCCACGCAAGGAGCGCAGGAGCGGGGGACCCCGCTTCGGGGGACGAAAGGACGGTGGGGGCGATGCCAGCTTTCATCATCGTGATTGTCGGCGTGGTCGTGTTCCTCATCGTGCTGGCCAGTGTCAGCACGCAGCGGCGGGAGGCGAAGGGTGTCGTGCGCAGGGGGCGGATGTCCCGCAGCGGATCCGCCTCCGGTGCGAGCGGCGCCGGCTGGTGGGTCGGCGACG
>NZ_JAFLRJ010000342.1 GCF_017315755.1 Streptomyces beijiangensis | reverse complement strand
CCCTGCTGCGGCCCGGCGGGCACCCCCACACCACCCCAGACGCCCTCGACCAGCACCAGGCGCCCGCCGGGCCGCAGCAGGGAGCGCCAGTGCCCGAGCACCTCCGCCGGGTCTCCCAGCGTCCACACCACATGCCGGGCCAGCACGACGTCGAACCGCCGCTCCCCCACCGGCGGGCGGGCCGCGTCGCCGACCAGCACCTCTGCCCCGGTCCCGGCGAGTTTTACGCGGGCGAGCTCCGCCATCTCCGGCGAGAGATCGACCCCCGTCACCCGGTGCCCCTGCTCGGCGGCGAGCAGCGCGAGGCTTCCCGTACCGCATCCGAGGTCGAGCACATCGGACGGCTCCCCCGGCAGCCAGCCTTTCAGCCGCACCGCCCATGCCGCCCGCACCCCGGCATCGCGCAGCCCGTGGTCGGGCTCCTCGTCGAACGTGGCAGCCTCTGCGTCCCAGTTGATCGTCATGACACCGATCCTCGCAGCCACCACTGACAATCGCCCCGACCGTCAGAGCCGCTTGCGGTAGTGGAAGCGGTCGTAGACGCCGGTGACGGTCCGCTCCACGAACTCGTAGCCGAAGTAGCCGTACAGCTTCTGGTTCTCCCACATCATCGCGTTCGTCAGCAGCCGCACCTCAGGCAGCCCGAGCTCCCGCGCACGCTCCTCGACGAACTCCAGAAGCCGCCGCCCGACGCCCGTGCCCTTCGCCTCGGGGCTGACCGAGATCGAGTCCAGATAGAGGTGGTCCGCCTCGGGGACGAGCACCAGGACGCCCACGACCGGATCACCGGTGACGAAGACCCGGCCCGCCGCCACATTCGCCGCGTGATCGGCCTCCATGGGCGCGGGTACGACGCCGATGCGTTCGATGTAGTGGTGGTAGGCCGCGTCGGTCACGGCCTTCACCGCTGCCGTGTCGCTCTCCACCGCAAGGCGTACGTCGTCGTTCATGGACCCACATTAACGACCGCTGAGTGCTTCCTTAAGGCGACCGTAAGGATCTCCATCACCCCGTCCCAGCAGGCCATTTCGCTGTTTCGGGCGGCTAGCGTGCTGATCTCCCCACACCCTCTCAAGGAGAACGACACGATGACCGTTCGTCGCATGGCCGCCGCACTCACCGCCCTCGGTGTCGCCCCCCTCGCGCTGACCGCTCTTGCCGCAGCGCCGGCAGCCGCCCATGGGTCGATGACGGACCCGGTCAGCCGGGTCGCGGGCTGTTACGCGGAGGGCCCCGAGAGCCCCACGTCGGCGGCGTGCAAGGCGGCGGTCGCGGCCAGCGGGTCCCAGGCGTTCTACGACTGGAACGCGGTCAACATGGCCAACGCCGCCGGCAATTCGAAGCAGCTCATCCCCGACGGCAAGCTGTGCAGCGCGGGCAACGACAAGTACCAGGGCCTCGACCTGGCCCGCGCCGACTGGCCCGCCAGCAAGCTCTCCGCGGGCAGCCACACCTTCCGCTACAAGGGCACCGCACCGCACAAGGGCTCCTTCGAGCTGTACATCACCAAGGACAGCTACGACCCGTCGAAGCCGCTGAAGTGGTCGGACCTGGAGTCGACGCCCTTCGTGGACGTCACCGACCCGAAGATGGAGAACGGCGACTACGTCTTCGACGGCACCATCCCCAAGAAGTCCGGCCGTCACCTCATCTACTCGATCTGGCAGCGCTCGGACTCCCCCGAGGCCTTCTACACCTGCTCCGACGTGGTCTTCGGCCAGGACACCGGCTCTGCGGGCGGCTCCGGCACGGGCGCAGGCACCACCCCCGAGCCGTCCGCATCCGCCCCCTCCGACCAGGAGATCGCGGCGGGCTCGGACAAGTCCACCGTCCACCACGACCACTCGGCGACGCCCGCGGCGGACGCCAACCAGCCGGAGGCGGACAGCGCCTCCTCACCCGCGGCGGCCCCCGGCTCTGACGCGTCCCCGGCCGGCGGCGAGAACCTTGCCGAGACCGGTGGCAGTTCCGCCACCTCGTACCTGACGATCGGCGGTGCCGGCGCCCTCGCGATCGGCGCCGCGCTGCTCTTCGCCAACCTCCGCCGCAAGGCGGTCCCGGCGGGCGGCCGTCACAGCCGCTGATCCCGTACGGCCTGTACGGACTGCACGGCGCCCCTTTCCCCACAAGGGGGCGCCGTGCGCTCTCAGCCGACGACCGACGCGCAGGTGGTGGTGGTCGCGTGCGCCGGGTCGAGCGAGTTCGCCACCTCGTGGAAGGCGATCCGGTCGACGGTCCCGATCGTCACGTGCTCGGAGACGTCGACGCCGCACTTGTCCTGGAGCAGGACGTTGGTGACGTCCGGGCCTGCCAGGAACTGGCTGCGGTACGGGGTGACCACCTCGTCGTAGCGGGTCGCGATGACGGTGTAGCGCACCCCGGGGACGGTGTCGCCGCCCGCGTTGAGCTTGGTGATGAACGGAGAGCCAGCCACCTGGTCGGAGAGCCCTGGGGCTCCCTTCTTCAGGATGTCGGCCGCTCCGGGGAAGTAGGGCAGCAGATTGGCGAGACCGCTCAGGGTGGTGCCGTGGTTGTCGGGGGCCAGACCCGTCAGCGAGTTCACCTTGGCGGCCCCGCCCAGGAACTTCAGGTAGTAGCGGGGCATCATGCCGCCCTGCGAGTGGCCGACGAGGTCGGCCTTGGGGGTGCCGGTGGCGTTCAGCACCGTATCGACGAAGGTGCTCAGCTGTGCGGCCGACTGGTCGATGGGGCCGAGGCCGTTGAAGAGCGGTACGCCCGGCAGCCGGCCGTAGTCGAGGGAGAAGACGCAGTATCCGCGGTTGACCAGGTACGGGGCGAGCGCGAGCCAGTTGTCGACACTGTTCCCGAAGGTGCCGTGGACGAGGACGACGGGGCGCGGATGGGTGGCGGAGGGCCGGCAGGAGTAGTTGTTCCAGCCGGCGGAGGGTGCGGCGGCGGTCGCCGGGGCGGCGGGCAGTGCGGCGGTGGCCGCCAGGGCCAGCAGCAGCGCCGACAGCGGTCTCAGGGCACGATTTTTCCAGGGCAGCATCGGGCGGTCTCCTTGCGGCTCAAGGGAGTTGCGATGTCTGTACGCCCTGCGGCCCGGACCACGGGTGTGATGTGCTCACGCCAAATTACGCGCCAGTAATACGCGGGGGGAAGCTACGCGTCAGTAAAGAACTGATGGAGGGTCAGCCATTCGGCCCACCCGCTCTGCACGATCGCCGCACGCCCCGGAGTGTGGGGGCATGACTTTCGTCGACGAGGTGAAGAGCGCCGTCACCCCACGGGCCGCGCTGCTCGTGATCGGTGTGCTCGTACTGCAGCTGTTGTTCATCACGTCCTATGTGGGCGCTCTGCACAACCCCAAGCCGAATGACGTTGCCTTCGGAGTGGTCGCGCCCGCCCAGGCCGCGCCACAGCTCGTCGCCCAGCTGGGGAAGCTCCCCGGTGACCCGCTGGACCCGCGTGCCGTCAAGGACGAGGCCGAGGCCCGCCGCCAGATCATGAACCGCGACATCGACGGCGCGCTCATCGTCGACCCCCGGAGCACCACCGACACCCTCCTGGTCGCGTCGGGCGGCGGCACCGTACTGGCGCAGGCCCTCACCAAGCTCGCCTACCAGGTCGACAAGGCCCAGCAGCGCACGGTGAAGCCGGTCGACATCGCCCCCGCCTCCAACCAGGACTTCGACGGGCTCTCCGCCTTCTACCTGGTCGTCGGCTGGTGCGTCGGCGGCTATCTCTGCGCCTCGATCCTGGCGATCAGCGCAGGCTCCCGGGCCGCCAACCGCGACCGCGCGGCGATCAGGCTCGGTTCCATGGCGCTCTACTCGATCGCGAGCGGCCTCGGCGGCGCCGTCATCGTGGGCCCGATCCTGGGCGCACTGCCCGGCTCCATCCTGGGGCTCTGGGGGCTCGGGGCGCTGGTGGTCTTCGCGGTCGGTGCGATCACGCTCGCCCTGCAGGCGCTCACCGGCATCGTGGGCATCGGTCTGGCCGTCCTGGTGATCGTCGTCGCGGGCAATCCGAGCGCGGGCGGCGCCTTCCCGCTGCCGATGCTGCCGCCGTTCTGGCAGGCGATCGGGCCCGCGCTGCCACCGGGTGCAGGCACCTGGGTGGCACGCTCCATCGCGTACTTCAAGGGCAACGCGGTCACCGGACCGCTCCTGGTGCTCTCGGCGTGGGCGGTGGTGGGCACCGTCATCACCCTGGTCATGTCCTCCCTGCGTAAGGGCAAGAAGGACACCGGCACCTCCACTGGCACCTCCACCTCCACGGATGAGATCGCCGCATGAACTTCCCGCACCGATCGGGCCCGGCCGAGCAGGCGGTCTCCGTCAAGCGGATGGAGCCCACCGCGCAGGCCCAGCTGGGGCCGCTCGGTCTGACCGGCTTCATCGTCGTGACCACCATCGCGACCGGTATCGACGCGGGCATCTTCCCCGAGAAGCTGGCGGGCTCCGAGCTGCCGCTGGTGGGCTTCTTCATCGGCGGGCTCGCGCAGCTGCTCGCCGGTCTCTTCCAGGCGCAGCGCGGTGACACCTGGCACGCCACGGTCTTCGGCGGCTTCGGGCTCTTCTGGATGGCGAAGGGGCTGATGCTCCAGTGGGTGCTGCCGACCGTCGACCCCGCTCTGCGCGGCGACACGATGGGGCTGTTCACGCTGCCCTGGGTGTTCGTGGTGTTCGTCCTGTGGCTGGGCAGTCTGCGGATCCACCTGGCACTGCTGTCCACCTTCACCTGTGTGCTCGTGGTGTTCGTGGCGATGACCTGCAATGGCTTCACCGGTGAGGTGATCTGGAACCGGGTCGCGGGCTGGGCGGGGCTCTCCGCGGCGGCGGGCGCCCTGTATCTGCTGGCCGGTCAGATCCTGGCGTCGACCTGGGGCCGGCCGGTGCTGCCGATGGGGCGGTTCGTGGCGCCGGAGTTGCCGGAGGCGTAGGGCTCGGTACGTACAGAAAAGGGCCGCCCGGCGCACCGGGCGGCCCTCTCTGCTGGCCGGGGGTCGGACTACTTGCCGTAGTACGCCCGGGTCATGAGCTGCTTCATGTCGTCGATCATCGGCATCCGCGGGTTGGCGGGCGCGCACTGGTCTGCGTAGGCGTTCATCGCCTGCTGCGGGAGTGCCTCGATGAAGGCCGCCTCGTCGACGCCCTCCTCCTGGAAGGAGGCGGGGATGCCGCACTTGACGCGGAGCTCCTCGATGGCGCGGGCGTAGGACTCCACGCCCTGCTCGGGGGTCGCGGCCTCCAGTCCGAGCATCTTGGCGATCTCCTGGAAGCGCTCCGGGGCCCGGTAGACCTCGGCCTTCGGCCACGGGGTGGCCTTGCCGCTGACCTGGCCGTTGTGGCGTACGACGTGCGGCAGGAGCAGCGCGTTGGTGCGGCCGTGGGCGACGTGGAAGGTATTGCCGAGGGTGTGCGCCATGGCGTGCACCAGGCCGAGGAAGGCATTGGCGAAGGCCATGCCGGCGACGGTCGAGGCGTTGTGCATCTTCTCGCGGGCCTCGGGGTCGCCCGCGCCGTCGACGACGCAGCGCTCCAGGTTCTCGAAGATGAGCTTGATGGCCTGGAGGCAGAGACCGTCGGTGTAGTCGTTGGCGTAGACGGAGACGTACGCCTCGGTGGCGTGGGTCAGTGCGTCGAAGCCGGAGTCGGCGGTGACGGTGGCGGGGAGGCCCATCGGGAAGACGGGGTCGACGATCGCCACGTTCGGGGTCAGCGCGTAGTCGGCGAGCGGGTACTTCTGGGCGGCCGCGGGGTCGGAGATGACCGCGAAGGGGGTGACCTCCGAGCCGGTGCCCGAGGTGGTCGGGACGGCGACGAGCTGGGCCTTCTCCCCCAGTGAGGGGAACTTGTAGGCGCGCTTGCGGATGTCGAAGAACTTCTCCTTGGTGTCCGCGAACTCGATCTCGGGGTGCTCGTACATCAGCCACATGATCTTGGCCGCGTCCATCGCCGAGCCGCCGCCGAGCGCGATGATCGTGTCCGGCTCGAAGTCCCGCATCATCGCGGCGCCGCTCCGCACGGTCGCCAGTTCCGGATTGGGCTCGACGTTGTCGATGACCTGGAGGACGATCCTGCCCTCGCGGGCGTTCAGGATGTCCGTGACCTTCTGTACGAAGCCCAGCTTGCCCATGGTCTTGTCGGTGACCAGCGTGACGCGCTTCAGCCCGTCCATCTCGCCGAGGTAGCGGATGGAGTTGCGCTCGAAGTAGATCTTCGGCGGGACCTTGAACCACTGCATGTTGGTGTTGCGCCGTCCGATCCGCTTGATGTTGACCAGGTTGACCGCGGTGACGTTGTTGGAGACCGAGTTGTGGCCGTACGAGCCGCAGCCGAGGGTCAGCGAGGGGAGGAAGGAGTTGTAGACGTCGCCGATGCCGCCGAAGGTGGAGGGGGCGTTGACGATGATGCGGACCGCCTTCACACGCCTGCCGAACTCCTCGGCCAGTTCCTCGTCCTCGGTGTGGATGGCGGCGCTGTGCCCGAGGCCGTTGAACTCGACCATCTGCGCGGAGAGCCGGAGACCCTGCTCGGTGGAACCGGCCTTCAGGGCGGCCAGGATCGGGGACAGCTTCTCGCGGGTCAGCGGCTCGTTGGTGCCGACCTCGGCGCACTCGGCGACGAGGATCGCGGTGTCCGCGGGGACCTCGAAGCCGGCCTGCTCGGCGATCCACTGGGGGGACCTGCCGACGACCGAGGCGTTCAGCTTGCCGCCCGCGCAGTCCGCGGCGAAGGCCGTCGTACCGAAGACGAAGTCCTCCAGCTTGGTCTTCTCGGCGGCCGTGACGACGTACGCGCCGAGCCGCTGCAGCTCCGCGATCCCCTGCTCATACACCTCGGTGTCGAAGATGACGGCCTGCTCGGACGCACAGATCATGCCGTGGTCGAAGGACTTGGAGAGCACGATGTCGTGGACGGCGCGCTGCAGTTTGCCGCTCCTGGTGACGTACGCGGGGACATTGCCCGCGCCGACTCCGAGCGCCGGCTTGCCGCACGAGTACGCGGCCTTGACCATGGCGTTCCCGCCGGTGGCCAGGATCGTGGAGACGCCCGCGTGGTTCATCAGCAGGCCGGTGGCCTCCATCGAGGGCTCCTCGATCCACTGCACGCAGTGCTCAGGGGCCCCGGCGGCGACCGCCGCGTCGCGGACGATGCGGGCGGCCTCGGCGGAGCACTTCTGCGCGGAGGGGTGGAAGGCGAAGACGATCGGGTTACGGGTCTTCAGCGCGATCAGCGCCTTGAATACGGTGGTCGAGGTCGGGTTGGTCACCGGGGTCATGGCGCAGATGACGCCGACCGGCTCGGCGATCTCGGTGATGCCGTTCAGCTCGTCGCGGCTGATGACGCCGACGGTCTTCAGCCCGGCCATGGAGTTGGTGACGTGCTCACAGGCGAAGAGGTTCTTGACGGCCTTGTCCTCGAAGACCCCGCGGCCGGTCTCTTCGACGGCGAGCTTCGCGAGCTCGCCGTGGAGGCTCAGTGCGGCCAGCGAGGCTTTCTTGACGATGTGGTCGACCTGCTCCTGGGTGAACGACCCGAACCCGTCGAGCGCCTCCAGCGCCCCTTCGACCAGTCCGTCCACCATCTCGTTGACCGCCATAGCAGGTTCTCCTTCGGCGCGCTCTCTTCGCTGATACCTCCATGGGACTGCTTTACCGGTGCCTTATGGGCCCGATAAAGCCCCCAGTCGAGGGGCCGAAGGTCCCCGTGCGGACGGCGAAGGGCCCGGCTCGTCCGACGAGGGACGGGCCGGGCCCGAAGGTGGAACAGGCGATCAGCCGATCGTCGCCCCGAAGGCCGCCAGTGCCGCGGGCACCGGCTGGAAGAAGGTCTCCCCGCCGGAGGTGCAGTCGCCGCTGCCGCCCGAGGTCAGTCCGATCGCGGTGTCGCCCGCGAAGAGCGAGCCGCCGCTGTCGCCGGGCTCGGCGCAGACATCGGTCTGGATGAGCCCGTTGACGATGTCGCCGTTGCCGTAGTTCACGGTGGCGTCGAGGCCGGTGACCGTACCGCCGTGCACCTGGGTGGTGGAGCCGCTGCGCTTGACCGCCATGCCGACGGTGGCCTCGCCCGCCTTGGTGATCGCCTGGGTGGAGCCGTTGTAGAGGTTCACCTCGCTCGGGTGCGCCGTGCCGGAGGTGTACTTCACCAGGCCGTAGTCGTGGCCGGGGAAGTCGGAGGCGGCGTTGGCGCCGATCTCGGAGCCGCCCTGGGAGTCGGACCAGCTGGTGATGGCCTCGGTGCAGTGTCCGGCCGTGATGAAGTACGGCTCACCGCCCTTGACGACGTTGAAGCCGAGCGAGCAGCGGCCGCCCGAGCCCCAGATCGCGTCGCCGCCGCCGATCAGCGGCTTGAACTCCCCCGCGCTCTTCTTCAGTACGGCCGTGGAGCCGAGGCCCTTCACCACACCGCTGAGCCTGGTGAGCTCGGCGCCGGACACGGTCCGGTCCGCGGTGACGACCATCTTGTTGCTGACCGGGTCGATCGCCCACGACGTACCGCCGATGGAGGCCTTGTCGGTGAGCGTCTGCCGGGCGCTCGTGAGCTCCTTGAGCGAGTTCTGGACGATTCTCGCCCGGCAGACGCTCACCGACAAGGCCTCCATCGGCGGTACGTCGTGGGCGATCGACCCGGTCAGCAACAAGATGGTCGTCACCGCGGACCGGACCGTGTCCGGCGCCGAGCTCACCAGGCTCAGCGGTGTGGTGAAGGGCCTCGGCTC
>NZ_JAFLRJ010000341.1 GCF_017315755.1 Streptomyces beijiangensis | reverse complement strand
CCCGGATCGCGCTCCCCGCGTACCACAGTCCGCCCCGCAAGAAGGCCTCGACCAGCCCTTCCCTGGTCTCCCTGACCCTTCTCATCACGGCTCCCGCGGTCTTCGCGGTCGCCGTGCTGCGCCCCCGTTCCTCCCGTTGACCGACGGAGACACCCATGTCGGAATGGCTCGTTCTCTCCATCGCGATGGCCGCCGCCTGCGCCGTCGTCCTGACGATCACCCTCATCAACAACCGGCGCATCGGTGATGACGACGACCCCACCGAGACCCCCGACGTCATCGAGTACATGACGATGATGATCGGCGTGGTCTACGCGATCGTCCTGGGTCTGGCCATCGCCGGCGTCTGGGAGGCGCGCAGCGCGGCCCAGGAATCCGTACGCCAGGAGGCCCAGGCCCTCCATGAGGTCGACGTCCGTTCGGAGGTCTACCCCGCCGAGGTCCGCGGACGTATCCGCACCGACGTCAACGCCTATGTCACCTATGTGATCGACACCGAGTGGAAGCACATGGCCGACCACGGCGACCTCACCGACAAGGGAACCCAGCTCCTCACCCAGGTGCGCCGCGACGTCACCGACTACCAGCCGAAGACCGACCACGAGGGGCAGGCGTACCAGCCGCTGGTCGACCAGGTCGCGGCGGCCGACGACGCAAGAGGGGCCCGCGGCCAGAGCGCAGGCGCCACCATGCCAGGGGTCGTCTGGTTCGGTCTGATCACCGGGGCCCTGGTCACGGTCGGCCTGATCTTCACCCTGCAGATCCGCCGCTCCCCCAGCGAACTCCTCCTGGCGGGCCTCTTCTCCGCCCTGATCGCCTTCCTGCTCTTTCTCATCTGGGACTTCGACTCACCGTTCGGCCGCGGCATCGCAGCCACCGCGGCGCCGTTCCTCGACCTGTTCCCGGGCGTGTAGATGAAGAGCGGTGCGAGACACGCGCGTCGCCTACGGTGCGGGGAGAAGGAACCGACCCGGACCACGGAGGCGCTCATGGCGACCGATTCGCTGCCGTACGTCGACGAGCACACCATCGTCATCGCGGCAGGGGCCGATCACGTCTGGCGCGGTCTGGGCGAGACCCTGGACGGGACCTTCTCGGGTCCGGGGGCGTCCCGTTACACCAGGCTTATCGGTGCCACCGACACCACGAGGTCCGGCCCGCGTCCGATCGCCGAGGGCTCGACGTTTCCCGGATTCCGGGTGGTTTCCGCGGTGCCGGGCCACGAGCTGGCCCTGGAGGGCCGCCACCGCTTCTCGACGTACGCCCTGATCTTCCGCTTCGAACCCGCCGGTCCGGGAGCCACCCTGCTGCGCGCCGAGACCCGGGCAGTGTTCCCCGGCCCGGCCGGAGCCGTCTACCGGGGACTGGTCATCGGAACGCGCGGTCACGTATGGGGAATGCGCCGCATGCTCGCGGGGGTCAGGCGCCGGTCCGTGTGAGGAGTGCCCTGCCCCGGTCCGAGGACCGGGGCAGGGCGGCAGCAGTCTCAGCAATCCCCATTGCTCGTTGGACTGTTGGGAACAGCCTAGAACCGGCCACTGACAACGAGGGTCTTCAGTGCGCGATGCCGTCGATCAGGTCGCGCGCTCCCTGGCGGAGGAGTGCCACCGCCACCGAGGTGCCCAGGGTCGCCGGGTCCAGGGGGCCCGCCCATTCATGGGCGTTCAGGACTGTTTTGCCGTCCGGGGTGAACACCTTCGCACGGAGGGAGAGTTCACCGCCGCGCTCGGTGTGTGCGTAGCCCGCGATGGGGCTGTTGCAGTGGCCTTGGAGTACGTGGAGGAACATCCGTTCGGCGGTGGCCTCCTTCCACGCCGTGGGGTCGCCCAGGCCGCTGACCGCGTCGATCGTTGCCGTGTCGTCCTCGCGGCACTGGAGCGCGAGGACGCCCGCACCGATCGGCGGGCACATCGTCTCCACCGACAGGGTCTCGGTGATCACGTCCGTACGGGCGATCCTTTCGAGGCCCGACACCGCGAGCAGCAGTGCGTCCGCCTCGCCCGCCACCAGTTTCTCCAGGCGGCGGTTGGCGTTGCCGCGCATCGGCACGCACTCCAGGTGCGGGTGGGAAGCGGCCAGTTGGGCGATGCGGCGGACCGACGACGTGCCGATACGGGTGCCCGCCGGGAGCTCGTCGAGAGTGCGGCCGCCGGGGTGGATCAGGGCGTCGCGGATGTCGTCGCGCTTGAGGAAGGCCGCGAAGACCGTGCCCGCAGGGAGCGGACGGTCGGCCGGGACGTCCTTGACGCAGTGCACCGCGAGGTCGGCCTCGCCGGCGAGCAGCGCGGCATCGACCTCCTTGGTGAAGGCGCCCTTGCCGCCCAGTTTCGCCAGGTCACCCATCCAGCGGTCGCCTGACGTGGTGACGGGCACCACCTCGGTGCGCAGACCCGGATGGAGTACGGCCAATTCGGCCCGCACCCGCTCCACTTGGGCGAGGGCCATGGGAGAGGAGCGGGAGACGATACGGAGCACGGCTTCGGACATGCGACCACGATAGGGGGTCGCCGGAATGCGGATGACCTCATGTGCTTGAACCATCACGAACGGGGCAAGCGCCTGATACTGACATGTACGCCCTGGTGGAGGTGTTGTCGTCATGACGTCGCGGCGAGTGCTGGAGAAGTTCCCTGCCGGAGGACCCCACGGAAGCTGGCCCGCGGAGGAGTTCGCGGAGGAGCAGCGCCGCGCCGGGGTCAAGGCGACCGTGGTGATGGACTTGGCCTCGGACGCCTTCCTGGTGGTCACTCCCCAGCGCGACGGACGCGAATAGAACACCTGATGGGGACGGATTCGCGATCAGCCGATAGCCTCCTGCCGTGACAGATCAGCAGCATGAGCGGCAGCAGTTCGAGCGCGGCACGGACGGCCCGAAAGTGATCGTCGTCGGCCTGGACGGATCCGAGTCCTCGATGCGCGCCGCCGCGTACGCCAGTGGGCTCGCCCGGCGGCAGAACGCACTGCTCGCCATCGTCTACGTACAGCCGGTGCTCTCCGCCGGAGCCGCGATGGGCGCGCCCGTGTCGGACACCACCGCACAGATCGCCGAGGGGCTCGTGGCGGAGATCCGCGACGCCGTCGAGCGCATGAAGGGGATCTTCAACGTGCGCTGGGAGTTCCACACCTTCCGCGGGGATCCGTACAACGGTCTGGTCACCGCCGCCGACGAGCTCAAGGCGGACGCCGTCGTCGTCGGGGCGTCGGAGTCCGCCGGGCACCGCATCGTCGGGTCCGTGGCCGTGCGCCTGGTCAAGGCCGGGCGCTGGCCCGTCACCGTCGTGCCGTAACCCTCACTCCCCCGCCATGGTCAGACCGTCGGCCGCCGCACCCCTGCTCAGCACCGCCTTGCGGACCGCCTGCTGCGCGGCGCGGTAGTCGGCCCGGCCCGGGTGGCGCCGCAGAGCCTCGGGGAGACTCACCACCCGCTCCACGGTGAGGTCCATCCACTGCGGGACGAACTCGGCCTTCGTCACCGTCCAGCGCCTGCCGGGCCGTGCGGGCGGGGCGAAGGTGAAGCGGCCGATGGAGCTCTCGTTGCCGCGGTCGTCCTGGGCGCCGCTGGGGTTGAACATCTCGCCCGCGATCTGGTCGCCCATCCCGTAGATGATCCAGGTGCCGTTGACCTTCTCGTACGCCTGCGGGATGTGTGCGTGCGTGCCGAGGATCAGATCGATGTCGGGGCGGCCCGCGGTCTTCGACGCGGTGAGCGCCCGGCCCAGGGTCAGCTGCTGGTCGTTCGGTGCGTCCTGCCACTCCGTGCCCCAGTGGATGCTGACGACGACCACGTCCGCGCCCGCCCTGCGCGCCGCTCTGGCGTCCGCGACGATCCGTTGCTCGTCGATGAGGTGGACCGCCCAGGGCTGCCCATCGGGCTGTGGGAAGCCGTTCGTGTCGTAGGTGTACGCGAGCTGGGCGACCTTGGCGCTTCCCGCCTTCAGCCAGGCCGGGCGCGCCGATTCGGCCGCCGTACGGCCCGAGCCGGTGTGGGCGACGCCTGCCGCGTCCAGCGCGCCCAGGGTTCTGCGGATGCCCGCGGCGCCGTCGTCGAGGGTGTGGTTCGACGCGGCCGAGCAGGAGTCGTAGCCGGTGGCCGCGAGCGCCGCGGCGACCTGCGGCGGGGACTTGAAGGTGGGCCAGCCGGTGTACGGGCCGCCGTTCGCGCCGTACACCGTCTCCATGTGACAGATCGCCAGATCGGCCCGGGAGACGAGGGGTTTCACGGCGGCGAGCATGGGGCGGAAGTCGTAGCCCCGCCCGCCCGCGTCCTTGTGCGCGCGTTCGATGATCGAGGTGTGCGGGAGTACGTCGCCCGTCGCGACCAGCGTGAACCCGCGCTGTACCGCGGGCCCGCCGGCCGTCCCCGGTGATGCGGGTCGTTCGGAGTCCTGGTGCGCGTGGTGCGCAGCCGGACGGGCCGTGTCATGCCGGGCGGTGCAGGCCGTGGCCGCTGCGAGCAGTACGGCGGCCGCGGCGGCCAGCCGCTGTGGCGTGCGCTTCGTCATATCCGCATTGGGCCGGTGGCGGGGCTCCCGGTCAAGCATCACGGCCGACGGTGCGACCGTTCGGCGTGCCGCTCGCCGCACCGTTCAACCGCTTGTCGCACAGCGTTGCGCGAGTGCTGTCCCCGGCCGCGCGCCTGCGCTGCCATACGCGCGTGACCATCACATCGATACCCCGCTCAACCGACGAACGCGCCCTCGTCGAACTGCACCGCGCGCACGGGCCCGCGCTCCTGCACTTCCTGCTGGGTCTGACGTACGGGGACCGGCAGCGGGCCGAGGACCTCCTGCAGGAGACGCTGGTACGCGCGTGGCAGCACCCGGAGGCCTTCGACGGACCCCATGAGTCCATGCGCCCCTGGCTGTTCACCGTCGCGCGCAGGCTGGCGATCGACGCCCGGCGCTCCCGGCTCGCCCGGCCCACCGAGGTGCACGACGCCGTTCTGGAGACCACCGCGGCCGGCGGCGACCTCACCGAGCGATCGGCGGCGGCGCTGGACGTGCGGGACGCGGTGCGGGCACTGAGCCCCGAGCACCGGGCTGTGCTGGTGCAGATCTACTTCCGGGGGCTGAGCGTCAACGAGGCGGCCGAAGTGCTCGGCATCCCCGCGGGGACCGTCAAGTCCCGTTCGTACTACGCTCTGCGGGTGCTGGGACGCCGGCTGCCCGGTTACGGATCCTCGTCCCCGAGCAGTTCCTCCTCGCTGGAGAGGGCGAGCAGCGACGGCGTCTCCGCGACCTCCAGGTAGGCGGCGCCGCACGCGTCGCAGTGCTGCAGATGGGCCGCCACCCGGCTGTCCTCGTCGGGCGCCAGTGCGCTCAGGACGTACGCGCCGAGGAGCGCACGTACATGCGGGCCCGGCTTGGGGGCGTCGGTCATGGGCGGCCTCGGCTTCGATGACTAATCCTGTCCTTATGGCCACGTGGCCGCTCCGGTCCCGGTTCAATGCTCCACGGAGTTGCCTGGTCGAGAGATGAAAGAGGCGAGACGGGATGCGTCCCGAGAGTACGAACGGGACCAGTGGTGAAGAGCTGCTGGTGCCGATGGCATGGATGTACGCCGAGTACATCGCTGACGAATTGCTGCGCACCGGCGATCTGATGCCGCCCACGACGCTGGAGTTCCGGGCGGGGCGGGACGCCCTTGCGCTGACCATCTTCCTGTCGGACGGCGCGGTGGGCGGCGTCCGTGTGGTGACCCGTCTCGACGAGTGGCTGGCGCTCACCGCGTACAACACCCGGTGGCGGGAGTGGGTCTGCCGGCGGCTCGAGCAGATCCGGATGCGGGAAGAACGCGAGGAAGGGGGCGGCCCCGATCTGCCGCTGGCGCGGGCGGCGTGGCGGTGGCTCCAGGAGACCGAGCTGCTCGCGGCCGATCTCGACGCCGTGGTGCCGGGGGTCCTGCCCGAGGAGGAGGACGGTCCGCAGGTGTGGACCCCGGCCTGGCAGCTGGGGCTACCGCTGGGCCATCTGGCGATCCACCTGTTCTGAGCAGGCGGCAGGTTACGAACCGTGCACACCCGCACGGTACTTCGGTATGCGCACCGTGACTTTCATGCCCGCACCAGCGCCCGTGTCGATGACCAGGCCGTAGGCGTCGCCGTAGACCTGTCGCAGTCGCTCGTCCACGTTGAGCAGCCCGATGCCGGAGGAGTCGCCGCCCTCCCCGCGCAGGATGCTGCGCAGCCGCTCCGGATCCATGCCCGTGCCGTCGTCCTCGATGACCACTTCGGCCTCGGCGCCCGCGTCGAGCGCGCTGATGGTGATCCGGCTCCGGGTGACCGCGCCCTCCAGGCCGTGCTTGACGGCGTTCTCCACGAGGGGCTGCAGGCAGAGGAAGGGCAGGGCCACGGGCAGGACTTCCGGCGCGACCTGGAGGGTCACCGTGAGACGCGCCCCGAAGCGGGCCCGTACGAGCGCCAGGTACTGGTCGATGGAGTGGAGTTCGTCGGCGAGGGTGGTGAAGTCCCCGCGCCTGCGGAAGGAGTAGCGGGTGAAGTCGGCGAATTCCAGGAGGAGTTCACGGGCGCGCTCGGGGTCGGTCCGTACGAACGAGGCGATGGCGGCGAGCGAGTTGAAGATGAAGTGCGGGGAGATCTGGGCACGCAGGGCCTTGATCTCCGCCTCGATCAACTGGGTGCGGGAGCGGTCGAGTTCGGCGAGCTCCAGCTGCACGGAGACCCAGCGGGCCACCTCCCCCGCAGCCCGGGCGAGCACCGCGGACTCGCGCGGCGCGTAGGCGACCAGCGATCCCAGCACACGGTGGTCGACGGTCAGCGGCACGGCCACCGCCCAGCGCAGCGGGCAGTCGAGGTCGTCGCAGGCAGTGGGGAAGGCCTTGTCCCTGCCGGTGTCGAGGAGGCCGGCGACCTGGTCCATCAGCTGCCCGGAGTGGTGGTCCCCCGTACCGTCCCAGGCGAGGACCTTCTCGCCGTCGGTCAGACACAGCGCGTCCGTGCCGAGCAGCGTGCGCAGCCGGCGGGCTGCCTTGCGCGCGCTCTCCTCGGTGAGTCCCGCCCGGAGCGGCGGTGCGGCGAGCGACGCGGTGTGGAGCGTCTCGAAGGTGGCGCGCTCGACGGGGGTTCCGACGTCGCTCGTACGGGTGGGACGCGTACGGCGGCCGAGGACGAAGCCTCCCGCGAGCAGCAGCGGCCCCAGGACGATCAGCGCGGCGGCCGCCTCCCCGCTCATCTCAGCGCCTCCGGGAGGTGGAAGCGGGTCATGGCCGCGTGGGTGCCCGGCGGGATCCTGGCGGGGGTGGCGAGGGACACCAGGACCATCGCGAGGAAACCGACGGGGACGGACCAGACGGCGGGCCAGGCGAGCAGGGTGTGCGGCCAGCCCGGCGGGACGGCGCCGCTCATGGTGACCGAGACGGCGATCAGCGCGGAGCCGCCGCCGAGCAGCAGTCCGGCGACCGCTCCCGGCGGGGTGAGCCGCCGCCACCAGATGCCGAGCACCAGGAGCGGGCAGAAGGACGACGCGGAGACGGCGAAGGCCATGCCGACGGCGTCGGCGACCGGGACGCCGGTGGTCAGCAGGGCGCCCGCGAGCGGGATCGCCATGGCCAGGAGGGTGGCGAGGCGGAAGTGGCGTACACCGCGCGACTCCTGGGTGAGGACCCCCGCGACGGCCATGGTGAGCCCGGAGGCGGTGGAGAGGAAGGCGGCGAAGGCCCCGCCCGCGACGAGCGCGCCCAGCAGGTCTCCGCCGACACCGCCGATCATCCGGTCGGGGAGCAGCAGCACGGTGGCGTCCGCGTCCCCGGTGAGCGAGAGCTCGGAGGCGTACAGGCGTCCCAGCGCGCCGTAGACGGGCGGCAGCAGATAGAAGCCCCCGATCAGTGCGAGGACGACGACGGTGGTGCGGCGGGCGGAGCGCCCGTCGGGGCTGGTGTAGAAGCGGACGACGACGTGGGGCAGGCCCATGGTGCCGAGGAAGGTCGCCACGATCAGTCCGTATGTGGCGTAGAGCGGATGGTCGGCCCTGCCCAGGCTGTTGGCGATGGAGAGCGCGGGGACCCCTGCGGGAAAACCTGCCGGGACGCTGGGACGGCCGTCGTCCTGCCAGGCCAGCACCAGGAAGAGCGCGGGGACCAGGAGCGCGGTGAGCTTGAGCCAGTACTGGAAGGCCTGGACGAAGGTGATGGACCGCATGCCGCCCGCGGCGACCGCCAGGACGACGACGGTGGCGACGACGGCGGGGCCCAGCCAGTCGGGGGCGCCGGTGAGGATGGCCAGGGTGAGTCCGGCGCCCTGGAGCTGGGGCACCAGATAGAGCCAGCCCGCGCCGATGACGAAGACGCTCACCAGTCTCCGTACGGCCTGGGACTCCAGGCGGCCCTCGGCGAAGTCGGGGAGCGTGTACGCGCCGGAGCGGCGCAGCGGGGCGGCGACGAAGAGCAGCAGGACCAGGTATCCGGCGGTGTAGCCGACCGGGTACCAGAGCATGTCGGGGCCGTGGACGAGGACGAGGCCCGCGATGCCGAGGAAGGAGGCGGCGGAGAGGTACTCGCCGCTGATCGCGGCGGCGTTGAGGCGGGGGCCCACCGTGCGCGAGGCGACGTAGAAGTCCGAGGTGGTACGGGATATGCGCAGGCCGAAGCCGCCGATGAGGACGGTGGCGAGGACGACGACGGTCACCGCCACCACCGCATAGGTCTGGCTCACGGGGCGGGGCGGCCTTCCACGAGACGGGCGAAGTCGCGCTCGTTGCGCTCGGCCCTGCGGACGTACCACCAGGCGATGAGGGTGAGCAGCGGGTACGCACCGAAGCCGAGGACCAGCCAGACCGCGGTGGCGCTGCGCAGTGCGGCGAAGGCGAGCGGGAGGGTGCCCGCGAGGAGTGCGAGGAACGCGAAGGCGGTCAGTCCTGCGCGCAGTTGGCTGCGGATGAGCGAGCGCACATAGGCCCCGCCGAGCGCGGTCTGCTCGTCGATCTCCGACTGCGCGCGGTAGCGGGGCAGCGGTCGCACGCGCCGGGGCTCGCCCGTCACGCGCTCACGTCGGGGTGCGGGCTCTACGGACATGGCGCGGAGTGTACGCAGCGGTGCGGTCCTGCGGGAAGGGCCTGGTCAGCGACCGGCCGGCCGCGCTCCGAGCGCGGCCTAGCGCAGGAGGAGATCGCGCAGGGAGCGGGCATGCCGTCGGCTGACGGCGAGTTCGGCCCCGCCGATGCGCACGCTCATACTGCCCGCGTCGAGACGGAGTTCGTCGATCCGGGAGAGGGCGACGAGGTGGCTGCGGTGGATCCGTACGAAACCGCGGGAGCGCCAGCGCTCCTCCAGCGTGGTGAGCGGGATGCGCACGAGATGGCTGCCTTCGGCGGTGTGCAGACGGGCGTAGTCGCCCTGGGCCTCGGCGTAGGCGATGTCGGCGACCGCGAGGAAGCGGATGATGCCGCCGAGTTCGACGGGTATCTGGTCGGCCGCGGTGTCCAGGACTGGTGCCGGGGCCTGGCCGCCGGCGACGAGTTCGGCGACACGGCGCACGGCCTCGGCGAGCCTCTCGCGGCGGACCGGTTTGAGTACGTAGTCGACGGCCTTGAGGTCGAAGGCCTGGACGGCGAAGCCCTCATGGGCGGTGACGAAGACGATGAGCGGAGGCCTGGCGAAGCCCGCGAGGAGCCGGGCGATGTCGAGTCCGGTGAGTCCGGCCATGTGGATGTCGAGGAAGGCGACGTCGACGGCGGCGTCGTCGTCGGGTCCCGCTCCGAGGGCGTCCCCGATCCGGCGCAGCGCCTCGGTGGCGCTGGTCGCGCCCTCGGCGCTGCGTATCCGGGGGTCGGAGCGGAGCAGGTAGAGGAGCTCTTCGAGGGCCGGCTCCTCGTCGTCGACGGCCAGTACGCGCAGCATGAGGCCGGAGTGTAGGCGGTGTGGGGCGTGAGTGATTCGGCGTTGCGGTGCGTATCTGGGGGTGAGCTGAAAGGACGACGGCATGAGGTCGCTGGAACTCCATCACGACGTCGGCGCCTATGCGCTCGGTGTACTGGGTGAGGCCGATGCCTTCCGCTTCGAGGACCATCTCGTGGACTGCCCGTACTGCGCCGCGCTGCTGGGCGAGTTCGGGCGGGTCGAGGAGCATCTCGCCGCCTATGCGCGGAGCACGCCCGCCGCGAGGGAGCCGGTGGTCCCGGACGGCGGGCGACTGCTGCACCGGCTGCTCGGCCGGCTGGAGGCGGGCCACCGGACCGGCCGCAGACGACGTCTCGCGCTGGTGGCCGCGGCCGCCGTTCTGGCCGCGGGCGGTTCCTTCGCCGTCGTACGGTCGGATGCGGGCGGCGCCCCCGGCACGGAGCGGTGGGCCGGCACCGACCCGACGACCGGGGTGTCGGCGGTCGTGGCGGCGGAGCCGGCGGCCTGGGGCACGGAGGTGGGTCTTGACGTCCGTGACGCGGCCAGGGGCGACACCTGCGTCCTGGTGGCCGTGGGGCGCGCCGGCGAGGAGGAGACCGTGGCC
>NZ_JAFLRJ010000340.1 GCF_017315755.1 Streptomyces beijiangensis | reverse complement strand
GCCCGGTGGAGCTCGACCGGTCCGTCGAAGCCGTTGGGATCGGGGACCGAGAGCGAGCCCCCTGTCCCGTGCACCTCGATGCACGGAAGCCGTGCCGCCTGGACGTCGAAGCTCATGACGAGGGTCGTCAGGACGCCGCCGGCGTGCTCCAGGATCCCGGTGACATGGGTGTCCACCTCCACCGGGAAGCGCGTCCCCGCCCTGGACCCGCTGCCGGTCTCCCTTTCGGTGCGCGTACGCGACGCCGCGCCGGTGACGCGGACGACCGGGCCCAGCAGATGGACGAGGGCCGAGAGGTAGTACGGACCCATGTCGAGCAGCGGTCCGCCGCCCGGCCGGTAGTAGAACTCCGGGTCCGGGTGCCACGACTCGGGTCCCGCCGAGGCCATGAAGGCGGTCGCGGCGACCGGCGTGCCGATCAGCCCGTCGTCGACGGCCCTGCGCGCGGTCTGCGTCCCGGTGCCGAGCACGGTGTCGGGCGCGCAGCCCACGCGCAGCCCGCCCGCCGCGGCAGCCGCGAGGATCGCATCGGCTTCCTCGCGGGTGGCGGCCAGGGGCTTCTCGCCGTAGACGTGCTTGCCGGCCGCGAGTGCGGCGAGGGCCACCGGGGCGTGCACGGCGGGGACGGTGAGGTTGAGCACGGCGTCGACATCGGCGCGTACGAGCAACTCCTCGACCGATCCGGCGACTTCGGCCCCGGGTATCCGGTCGGCTGCAGTCTTCGCACGGCGCGGGTCGAGGTCTGCGACCGCGGTCAGACGCACCGTGTCCAGACGTTCCAGAGTGTCCAGATAGGCGCCGCTGATCTTGCCCGCGCCGACCATGCCGATCCTCAGCGGCTCGCCCACAGCAGCCCCCTCTCGGTGAGTGTCCGCACCTCGGGGACGTCGAAGTCGTCCGGCTTGTGGCCGATGGTGGAGACGAAGACCCGGCCCGCGCCCCAGTTCCTGGTCCATACGGCCGGCATGGTGACCTCACGGTCGCGCTCGCCGCCCGCGGGGAAGAGGGTGGTGGCGAGGACGTCGATCAGCGGGTCGGTCGACATCCAGTACTGCTCGGTGTCGACGCGGAAGTCGGTGAGCCCCGCGATGACGGGGTGGTCGGCCCGCTCGGGCACGAGGTGGACCTCGTGGTCGATGAAGCCGGGCGGATGCATCAGGAACTGGCCGCCGGTCAGCTGGTGGTAGTCGACCTCGCCACGGAAGGAGTCGACGATCCCGCCGTGCCAGCCGGCCAGTCCGGTCCCCGCTCGTACGGCGGCGGCGAGTCCGTCCCGCTGCTCGCGGGTGATCTCGCCCATGGACCAGCACTGCACCACCAGGTCGGCGGCGGCGAGGCGTTCGGAGTCGGCGTAGGCGTCGAGACTCTCGCTGACATCGATGTCGAAGCCGTGTTCACGGAGGAAGGGAAGGAAGAGCTCGGTGATTTTCACCGGCTCGTGACCTTCCCAGCCTCCGCGCACGACAAGGGCTTTGCGGGTGAAGGACGTCATGCCCCCACCCTCCCCCGGACGGAGCCTCCTCAGGCGCCGACGGTCCCGTCGATTCCCTCGCGGAGGAAGTCGGCGTGGCCGTTGTGGCGTGCGTAGTCGTGGATCAGGTGCAGCATCACCAGCCGCAGCGAGACGTCTTCGCCCCAGCGCTCGTTGTGGCCGGTGACGTCGAGCGACTCCGCCTCCCTCTCGATGCGCCGGGAGTGCTCGACCTCCGCCTCCCAGGCGGCGAACGCCTCGGAGCGCGTGGAGGCCTCGGCGTCGTACGCGACCTGGTAGTCGCCCTCGTCCGACCAGACGAGCGGAATGTCCTCGGCGTTGATCACCTTGCGGAACCAGGTGCGTTCGACCTCGGCCATGTGCCGTACGAGCCCCATCAGCGTGAGCGTCGACGGCGGCATGGACCTGCGCCGCAGGTCGTCGTCCGAGAGGCCTTCGCACTTCATGGCCAGCGTGGCCCGGTGGTAGTCGAGAAAGACACGCAGCGTCTCGCGCTCGCTGCCGCGCAGTGGCGGTCCGATCCTGTTGTCCGTCATGGCCGGTGATCATACGGAGAGCCCCGGAACCCGGCGGCAGGACCCCGGACCGGCCGATCCGACGCCGGAGGGCGCCCTGCGTGCAGGGCGCCCTCCGGTCTCACGAGGTGCGCCGCCCCCGTCCCCACGGTGCGGCGCCGGCAACCGTCGTTCCGCTCGAACGACAGCAGCCTGTTCTAGGGGGACTCGGTGAGTCCCAGTACGGGGAAGACCACGCACTCCAGGAAGCGGAGGAGATAGTCCTCGTCCGCGTACACCCCCTCCAGCATCGGGCGTGCACGCATCGCGCCGATCAGCTGGGCGGCGACGAACCCGTTCGCGGGGTTGTCGGCCACGATCTCACCGCGCTCCACGGCCCGGCGGATCATCTCGTCGAACGCCGCGGAGGCCGGTGTGATCAGCGCCTCACGCAGAGCTTCGAGGAGCTCCGGGTTCTGCAGGGCGGCGTGACTGACCGCATGCATCAGCGGGGTGTCCCGCTCCGATCCTGTGCCCAGCGACCGGGCGACCAGCCGGAGGTCCCCCGCCAGGGTACCCGTGTCGATGTCCGACAGGCTGCCTGCCCGGCTGCCGCGCAGCGCGCAGGCCACCAGCTGCGGCTTGGTGCCCCACTGCCGGTAGAGCGTCGATTTGCCGCAGCGACTGAGCGCGGCGACGCCTTCCATGGTCAGGGCGTCGTAGCCGCCCTCCCTGAGCAGGGTGAGCACCGCGTCGTAGAACTCCTGGGCACGCTCTGGCGTGATCTTGGAGCGCGACGAGGTCATCGCGGAGTCCTGGGACGACTGCATGAGCTCTCCCTCTCGGTGTGACGAGCAGCATCGATACGCCAGTGTACCGATACGCAGTCGTATCGGTACACTGGCGTATCGATACGACGTGAAGTGGCGTCTTGTCGATCTATTGATGACTGGATAGCAAAGGGGCACGGGTGATGCACGCCCGACATGAGCCTGCTGAACGGGAGACGGACACTTCTGCCCGCCCGCCGCTCGTGCGCGAGCTGCTGCTCGTCGCCGGACTCTTCCTGGTGTACAAGTTCGGCAGGCAGGCCGCCAATGGCCATGTCGACGAAGCCTTCCGCAATGCCGGACATGTCTGGAACGCCGAGCGCACCCTGCATCTGCCCGGCGAAGCCGGGGTGCAGCACGCGCTGCTGCACAGCGACGCGCTCATACATGTGGCGAACACCTACTATGCGACCGTCCATTTCCCGGCCACCATCGCCTTCCTGGCCTGGCTGTACTGGCGCCGCCCGCTGCACTACACCTCGGCACGGCGCGTGCTCGCGGCTCTCACCTCGGCCGCGCTCGCCCTGCATCTCCTGTTCCCCCTCGCGCCCCCGCGGATGCTCGCCTCGACGCATCTTCTCGACACGGCTCAGATCTACGGGCCCTCCGTGTACGGCGCCGATCCGGACACCGACTCGATGGCGAACCAGTTCGCCGCGATGCCCTCGCTGCACTTCGGCTGGGCGCTGATGGTCGCCATAGGACTGATCGTCGCGACCCGCTCGCGATGGCGCTGGCTCTGGCTGCTGCATCCCCTCGTCACGCTCCTGGTGGTCGTCGGCACCGCGAACCACTACTGGCTGGACGCGATCGTGGCGACCGCGCTGCTGGGCATCGCGCTGGCGGTCTTCCGCCTCCCGCGCGCCAAGCCCTCCGTACGCGAAGAGCCCAGGACCGCACCGGCACGTGAACCCATCCGTGAACTCGCCGCGTCGGGAGCCGCCCGATGAACGCCACCGTCACAGCCGTCGTCCTCTCCCTGCTCTCCGCGATCGGTTACGCGACCGCAGCCGTCGCCCAGGAGCGCCTCGCCTCCCGTACCGCACCCTCCGCCGGGGTGCTGCGCCTGCTGCGCCGCGGCACCTGGTGGGCCACGGTCGGGCTCAACGCCACCGGCGCCCTGCTGCATGTGGCGGCGCTGAAATACGGTTCCCTCACCCTCGTCCAGCCGCTCGGCGCCCTCACCCTGGTCGCCGCGGTCCCCCTCGGCGCGCACCTCGCGGGCCGGCGTGTGGGCCGGGGCGAGTGGCGCGGCACCGCGCTCACGCTCGCCGGTCTCGGCGCGCTGCTGGTGACCGCGGGCGGCCATGCGCCGCGCGTCACCATGGACGTCCCCGAGGCGCTGGCCGTCGCGGCCGTCGCGATGGCGCTGGTGGCCGGGCTCTCCCGCCGGGGCGCCCGCCCCGGACTGCGGTTCGCCGCCGCGTCCGGCATCGCCTCCGGGGTCGCTTCGGCGCTCACCCAGACCGTGACGGTCTCGGTCACCGACAGCTCGGGCCCGGTGCTGACCTGGCAGGTCGTGCTGGTGGCCGTGCTGGTCGCGGCCTTCGCCGCGGGCGGCCTGCTGCTCTCCCAGATCGCCTACCGCGAAGGCCTCGGCGCGCCGCTCGCCGTCGTCACCCTGGCCAACCCGATCGCGGCCGCCGCCATCGGACTGACTCTGCTCGGCGAGCACCTCACCGGCGGCTTCCAGGGTGTGCTGCTCGCTTTCGCGGGCGCGGCGGCCGCAGTCCGCGGCGTGTTCCTGCTCACCCGGACCGCACCGGCCGACGTACTGGCCGATGCACCAGTCGATGTGCCGGCCGATGTACTGCCCGATGTACTGCCCGATGTGCTGCTTGCCGATGGGCTTCCCGGTGTCGTTCCCGACGACCTGGCCGACCTGCAGGCGACAGCACCGCAGGTACCTCCGTACACGGGCGTCCCGGTGCGGCGGACCACGATCCCGAGCCCGCCCGCTCCGGCGCTCTCCCGCTCGTCCTCTGCCGCGTCCGGGACCTGAGAGGTGAGCGGTCTCAGGCGAGCCGGGTCAGGTCGGCTCGCCCGAGACCGCCGCGCAGGGGCTCCCCGCGGGCGAAGCGCTCCGCCTCCTCGACGGCGTAGACGCCGAGGCGGATCACCTCGCTGCCCTGGGCGCCCGCGAGGTGCGGGGTGGCCAGGACGTTGGGGAGCGTGAGGAGGGGATGGCCGGCGGGGAGCGGCTCAGGGTCGGTGACGTCGAGGAAGGCGTCCAGCCGGCCCGAAGCGCACTCGCGGGTCAGGGCTTCGGTGTCGAGCAGGCTGCCGCGCGCCGTGTTCACGACGGTTCCGCCGTCCGGGACGAGGGCCAGCATCGAGGCGTCCATCAGCCGGTACGTCTCGGGGAGTTCGGGGGCGTGGACGCTCACCACCGAGCTGCGCCGGCAGAGTTCGTCGAGCGGAACCAGCTCCGCGCCCAGTGACGCGGCCTCCCGCCCGGTGACGTACGGGTCGGTCAGCAGCAGCCGGTAACCGGTGCCAGAGGCGGCGAGCCGGGCGAGGACCCCGCGGCCGATGCGGGAGGCCCCGATGATCCCGACCGTACGGCCGTCCGCACCCTCCCGTTCCGAGAACGCCGGCCAGGCATCGCCGTAGCGCGCGGCCGTGGGCAGGGCGCGTTTCGATGCGAGCGTGATGACCGCGACGGTGTAGTCCACGACGGGACCCGCGTTGGCGTCCGCCGCCGAGGAGACGAGCAGACCGCGCTCCCACACCGCCTCCGTGACCAGGCTCTTGACCGATCCCGCCGAGTGGACGACCGCCTGCAGCCGTGGCGCCAGGGCCAGTACGTCCGCGGTGAGCGGCGGGCAGCCCCAGCCGGTGATCAACAGCTGCGTGTCGGCGAGGACCGATCCCGCCCCGGTGCCGGTGAGCGATCCGGTCAGGGTCTCGTCCGCCAAGTCGGCGCAGCGCCTGAGCCGTTCACGCAGTCCGGGCGGGAACACCGCCCGCGCCACGTCAAGGCCCATGGCCAGCGCGGTGGTTGGTCGGTCGGCCACGGATGCCCACTCTCTCTCTGTAACCGTTTCCACAACAGTGCAGGAGGCTAGAGCGATTTCTCGTACGAGGTCAAGAGAAGTAAGGGCGCAAAGGGTTGACCGACCCATGTAACCGCTTTAGATTCCTCGCACCTTGACCCGACGACGGAAGGGTTGCCGTGCCCACGGTGACAGAGAATCGAACCGGCGGTGGGGCGGTGAAGCCACCCATCGAGCGGACGAATCCCCCGAACTCCCGCAAGACATCAGGGAATCACTGGTGGAAGCGTTTCCAGTCCAGTCGGACCCTTGTCCTGCTGATGCTCCCGGGACTCGCGTACTTCCTGCTCTTCCACTACGGCGCCTTCGTCGGCAACGTCGTGGCGTTCAAGGAGTACGTACCGTTCGACGGTCTGTGGGCCAGCCCCTGGGTCGGCGTCGAGAACTTCAGCCGGATGTTCGGGGACGCCGACTTCTGGCACGCCACCTGGAACACCCTGGCCATCGCCCTGCTCCAGCTGGTCTTCTTCTTCCCTGTACCGCTGGCGATCGCCCTGCTCCTGCACAGCCTCACCTCGGACCTGCTGCGCCGCTTCGTGCAGTCCGTGGTCTATCTGCCGCACTTCCTGTCCTGGGTCATCGTCGTCGCCCTCTTCCAGCAAGTGCTCGGCTCGACGGGCCTGTTGAACAGCGTGCTGGGCGACGCGGGACTGCACAGCGTCGACATCATCGGCAACCCCGACGCGTACAAACCGCTCGTCGTCGCCCAGGTCGTCTGGAAGGACGCCGGCTGGGGCACGATCATCTTCCTCGCCGCCCTGATGCAGGTCGACGAGCAGAGTTACGAGGCCGCCGCCATCGACGGCGCGGGTCCCTGGCGCCGCTTCTGGCACGTCACGCTGCCGTCCATCAGGCCCGTCGTCGTCCTGCTGCTGATCATGCGGCTGGGCGACGTCCTGTCCGTGGGCTTCGAGCAGATGCTGCTGCAACGGCCGACGGTGGGTCCCGCTGCCGGGGAGATCCTCGACACCTTCGTCTTCTGGCAGGGCCTCGTCGGCGGCGACACCGGTTACGCGGCCGCGGCAGGCCTCTTCAAGGGAGTCGTCGGCGCGGCGCTCGTCTTCGCGGCCAACAAGGTCGCGCACCGGCTCGGAGAGCAGGGGATCTACAAGTGACCACCGCCGTACGCCCCGCACGCCAGGCCCGCCCCACCCGACCCGCCTGGGTCGAGAAGCCGAAGCCGGTCACCCAGGCCGGCAAGGCCGTCGCCATCGTCGTCCTGCTCGTCCTGGTCCTGGTCCCCTTCCTGGTGATCATCTCGACCAGCCTCGCCTCCAACCAGGAAGTGGTCGACAACGGCGGCTGGGTGATCTGGCCCGCGCACCCCACCACACGCGCCTACCGGCAGATCCTGGACGGCGGGATCGTCACCCAGGCACTCGGGGTCAGCGTCGGCGTCACCCTGGTCGGGACGCTCTTCTCGCTCGCCTGCACGACGTTCCTCGCGTACGCGCTGAGCCGCCCCAAGGTCTTCGGCGCCAAGCCCGTACTGATGCTCATCCTCTTCACCTTCCTCTTCCCGCCCGGCATGATCCCGGCGTTCCTGCTGGTCAAGGGGATGGGACTCCTCGACAACTACGCGGCCCTGATCGCCCCCGTACTCATCAACGTCTTCAACCTCGTGGTCCTGCGCGGCTTCTTCCAGGGCATCCCCGAGGAGTTGTACGAGGCCGCCCGCCTGGACGGTGCGGGCGACTGGCAGACCCTGTGGCGGATCGTGCTGCCGCTCTCCAAGGCCGCCCTCGCGGTCGTCGGCCTCTTCTACGCGGTGAGCTACTGGAACGCCTGGTTCCATGCCTCGATCTATATGAATTCCGACCACTGGCCGCTCCAGCAGGTCCTGCGCACCTATGTCATCGGCGGCGCGCAGATCGCCGACACCGGGGCCAGCGAGGCGGGCATGGTCTCCGCCCCGCAGACGACGCAGATGGCGGTGCTCGTCATCGCGACCGTACCGATCCTGATCGTCTACCCCTTCCTGCAGAAGTACTTCACCAAGGGCGTGCTCACCGGCGCCATCAAGAGCTGACGCCCACCCCCGCACCGAAACCCCAGCCCCAGAGCCGACTCGAAGGGTCCCCTCGCCATGTCCTCTTCCTCCCTCTCGCGCCGCACCCTGCTGCGCTCCATCGCGGCGGGCGGCGCCGCGATAGCCGCCCCCTCCGTACTGACCGCCTGCTCCACCTCCTCCAAGGAACGCCAGGTCAGCAACGCCGGTACGAAGCTGGCCCCTTGGCCCGCGTACGTCGCCGCTCCCGTGCCCGTCCCCGACCTCGCGCCGTCGGCCACCGGCGTGCAGGCCGGGTACACGCGCTACCCCGACAAGCTCGTCAAGGCGGTGGCCGAAAAGCCCGGCAAGGGCGAGAAGATCAAGGTCATCACGATCACGTACGGCACCCCGCCCAAGCCCGCCTCGCAGAACAAGTTCTGGGCGGCGATGAACGAAGCCCTGGGCGTGGACATCGAGTTCACCGTCGTACCCGACGCGGACTTCGACGCCAAGATGGCGACCGTCATCGCGGGCGGCGACCTGCCCGACATCATCAACGTCGGCGGCGGCCATGTGCTGCCCAGCAAGGAGCAGTTCGTACGGGCACGCTGCGCGGACCTGACCGAGTTCCTTTCGGGCGACGCGATCAAGGAGTACCCCAACCTCGCCAACATCCCCACCTACTCCTGGCAGGGCCTGGGCCGCATCGCGGGCCGCCTCTACGGCGTGCCCATCGAGCGCCCGAAGCCGAGCGAGGCAATCTTCATAAACCGCACGGCCTTCGACGCGCACGGCTACAAGCCGGGGATGTCGGCGGAGGACTTCGCGGCCGTGGTGAAGGAGGCCTCGTCGGCGAAGAAGTTCGCGCTGGGCTCCTCCATGTCGACCATCTACGGGCACAAGACGCACGCCCTGTGGCACGGCGCCCCCAACGACTGGGAGATCCGAGACGGCAAGGCCACCGACATGTGGGGCACCGAGGAGTTCAAGGCGACGCTGGAGTACCTGGTCGCCCGTAACAACGACAAGGTGTTCTACCCGGACGCCTCGTCGACCTCCACCGTCGACATCAAGACCCTCTTCTACAACGGCACCCTGCTGTCCATGTCGGACGGCTTCGCGGGCTCGCTGCTCCCGGCGCAGCAGGGCATCAAGGGTGCGTACGAACTCGACGTCCTCGCCCCGTACACCGTGAGCGGCGCGACCACCAACTACCAGCAGAACACCGGCTACTTCGGCGGCACGTACTTCAAGAAGGCGTCGAAGGACCGCATCAAGCTGCTGCTGCGGGTCCTGGACTGGCTGGCCTCGCCGTTCGGCTCCGAGGAGTACCAGCTGATGCACTACGGCGTCGAGGGCACCCACTTCACGCGGGACGCGACGGGCAACCCCATCCTCACCTCGCTCGGCCTGCTCGAGAACGCGATCAACGTGCCGTTCAAGTACCTCTGCGACGCCCCCACCGTGCTCTTCGTGCCCGGCGACCCCGAACTCACCAAGCGGGTGCACGCCTGGGAACAGAAGGTGATGCCGATGATGAAGCCCAACGACAGTGCGGGCCTGGTCTCGGAGACCCTCAGCAAGCACAACGCGACCCTCGGCCAGCTCCTCAAGGACGGCACCACCGGCATCATCTCGGGCCGCAGCAAGCTCTCCGACTGGGACTCCGTCTACAAGAAGTGGCGCGACCAGGGCGGGGCCAAGGCCGCGGACGAACTGGTGAAGGAGTTCGAGTCGGCCCACTGACCAGCGGGTAGGGCAAGATGGTCCCGGGCGGCAGCCATGAGCGCGGCCGCCCGGGGCGGCAGACGGAATCAAGGGAGCAGTGGTGGGGGAACGGGTCACCATCCGTGATGTGGCAGCGCGTGCCGGGGTCTCGGTGGCGACCGCCTCCCGGGTCCTGTCCGGCTCCCACGCGACCTCCGCCGGCGCCCGCACCAAGGTGCTCCGTGCGGTCAAGGACCTCGACTACGTCATCAACCCGCACGCCCGTGCGCTGGCCGGGACCGGACGCAAGACGGTCGCCGTCCTCATCTCCCAGGTGACCAGCCCGTTCTACGCGAAGGTCGCCCAGGGCGTCGAGGAGGAGAGCGCCAAGCGCGGCCGGCTCTGCCTGGTCTGCACGACCGGCGGCGACCCGGCCCGCGAACTCGCCGTCGTACAGATGATGCGCGAGCAGGCGGCCGAGGCCGTGGTGCTGGTCGGCGGGGTCGCCGAGGACGAGGACTACCGGGCGCGGATGGCGCAGTACGCGCAGGCGCTCGCGGCCGCGGGGTCGCGTCTGGTGCTCTGCGGGCGGCCGGCGCCCGCGCCCGATGTGCCCGCGATCGTCGTCGAGTACGACAACGAGGCGGGCGCGCACGCCATCACCAGCCATCTGCTGGGCGCGGGGCACCGCGAGATCGTGCTGCTCGGGTACGAACCGGGGCACACCACGGGCGAAGCGCGCGTCGCCGGGTATCTCAAGGCCCTCGCCGACCACGGGCTCCCGCCGTCGGCGGCCCGGCTGCACGGCACCCACTTCAGCCGCATCGCCGGGTACGAGGTCATGCGCGGGCTCCTCGACGCGTGCGACGGGCGGCCCGACTTCACCGCGGTCGTCGCGGGCGACGACGAGAGCGCCGCCGCCGCGATGCGCGCCCTCCAGGAACGCGGCCTGCGGGTGCCCGAGGACATCTCCGTCGTGGGCTACAACGACGACCCGGTGGCCGCCGATGTCACCCCCCGGCTGACCACGGTCCACATCCCCGCCGAGGAGCTGGGGCGCACCGCGGTCCGGCTGGCGCTGGACGGGCCGCCGGCCACCGGTCCCGAACGGCACGTCCTGGGCACGCACATCGTGATCCGCGAGAGCGTCAGGCCGCTCCGCCGCATCTGACGCGTACACGCCCCCTTGCTGACGGCCGCGCTCTGTGCCATACATGGTCCAGACCATTCCCGTCGGACGGAGGCTTGCGCGTGCGCCGCATCCCGATCCTTGCCGCCGCAGCACTCGGCCTGCTGCTCACCGCCTGCTCCGGACCGCAGCCGGACACCCAGGCCCCGCCCGCGCCGGGCGGGGTCACCGTGCAGGCCAGTAGCGCGACTTCGGCCCATGTGATGTGGGGTCAGGCGGCGAAGGGCGACGGCGTCACCCGCTACGAGGTGTACCGGACGGGCGTGAAGGTGAAGACCGTCCCGGCCACGACGACCATGGTCGACATCGGCGGGCTCACGGCGTCGAGCGCGTACACCTTCACCGTGCGCGCCCTGGACGCGGCGGACAACGTATCGCCGCCCAGCGGTCCTGCCCCGGTGGCGCTGCCCGCGCAGGTCCCGGACGACCACAAGTCACCGACCGCGCCCGGGAGTCTGCGGGCACAGGCCGACGGCGCCCGGGCCGCGACGCTGGTCTGGGGCGGCTCGCGGGACAACGTGCGGGTGACCTCGTACGACATCTATCAAGGCCAGTCGAAGATCCATACCGTCGGCGGGAACGCCACCGCGGCGCATCTCACCGGACTGCGTCCTGCCACCGTCTACACCTTCACCGTCAGGGCCAGGGACGGCGCGGACAACGCCTCGTCGCCCAGCCCGTCGGCCGATCTCACCACCGCGTCCGCACCCGGGCAGGGGCCGAGCACCGAACCCACCGCGTTCACGGCGAAGGCCCGCACGACGAAGGGCGAGCGGGCCGTCGAGCTGGCGTGGACGGTGCCGCGTACGGGCGGCGAGGTGACGGAGTATCAGATGTACTTGGACGGGCGGCTCACCACGACCATCGCATGGGGCGCGGCCGCGCCGCAGGACCGGGCGACGTACCGCTTCGTCGTACAGGAGAAGCCCGGCACCAGCTACGCCGTGAAGATCCGCGCGAAGCTTCCTGACGGCGACTGGGGGACCTTCTCGGCGGAGCGGTCTGTCACGCCCTGAGGACGGCGCTCGCCCTGCCTACTGGGCCCAGAGGCTGCGGACATGGCCGATGTGGCGGGTGATGACGCTGCGTACGGCTTCGGTGTCACGGGCGAGCAGCGCGTCGAGCAGCTCGATGTGCTCCTGGCCCGAGGCCTCCAGCTGACCGCGCTCGACCAGTTCGGTGAGGCCGAACAGCCGGGCCCGCTTGCGGAGATCACCGACCACCTCGACGAGGTGCTCATTGCCGGCGAGAGCCAGCAGGCCGAGGTGGAATCGGGTGTCGGCCTCCACGTAGGCGATCAGGTCACCGGCCGCGGCCGCGGTGACGATCGCCTCGGCGACCGGGCGCAGGGCCTCCAGGGCGACCGGGTCGGCCGTCTCCACCAGACCGACGGTGACCGGGATCTCGATCAGCCGGCGGATGTCGGTGTACTCGTCGAGCTGTTTCTCCGAGACGGCGGTGACCCGGAACCCCTTGTTGGGGACGGTGTCGACCAGACCTTCCTTGGCGAGGTCCAGCATCGCTTCCCTCACCGGCGTCGCGGAGACGCCGAAGCGGGCGGCGAGGGTGGGCGCCGAGTAGACCTCGCCGGGCAGCAGCTCGCCCGCGATCAGCGCGGCCCGCAGGGCGTCGGCGACCCGCTCGCGGTAGCTCTCCCGCTTGCCGCCCAGGACGGGCAGGACGGGCCCTGCGGACGGGGCGCCGTTGCGGGTCGCGGCCATCGGTCGGTCCTCCTCGGTGCGATGTCTCGATGCAATATCACGTACCACCTGCCATTATGCGGCCTCAGAGCTGGAACCCGGCAGGGAACGGGTCTTCCGGGTCCAGCAGGTACTGAGCCGTGCCGGTCACCCAGGCGCGGCCGGTGATGGTCGGCACCACGGCGGGCACGCCCGCGACCTCGGTGGTCTCGACGAGACGGCCGGTGAACTCGGTGCCGATGAAGGACTGGTTGCGGAAGTCCTGGTTCAGGGGGAGTTCACCGCGTGCGTGCAGCTGCGCCATGCGCGCGGAGGTCCCCGTACCGCAGGGTGAGCGGTCGAACCAGCCGGGATGGATGGCCATGGCGTGCCGGGAGAGCTCGGCGTCGGAGCCCGGCGCGGCGAGATAGACGTGATGGACGCCGTTGATGGTCGGGTTCTCCGGATGCACCGGCGGGCCACCGGCGTTGATGGCATCCATCAGCGAGAGCCCGGCGGCGAGGATGTCGTCCTTGCGCTCGCGCTCGAAAGGCAGCCCGAACTCTTCGAGCGGCAGGATCGCGTAGAAGTTGCCGCCGAAGGCGAGGTCGTACGTCACCGTCCGCCCGTCGGCCAGGGTGGCCTTCTGGTCGAGGGCCACCGCGAACGACGGGACATTGCGGATGGTGACGGACTTCGCCGCGCCGTCCTCGACGGCGACCTCGGCGATGACGAGGCCGGCCGGGGTGTCCAGGCGGATGGTGGTGACCGGCTCGACGACCGGGACCATGCCGGTCTCGACCAGGACGGTGGCGACGCCGATGGTGCCGTGGCCGCACATCGGCAGATAGCCGGACACCTCGATGTACACGACGCCGTAGTCGCAGTCGGGCCGGGTCGGCGGCTGGAGGATCGCCCCGCTCATCGCGGAGTGGCCGCGCGGTTCGTTCATCAGGAAGTTGCGGATGTCGTCGCGGTTCTCGCGGAACCACAGACGGCGTTCGTCCATGGTGGCGCCGGGGATCACACCGATGCCACCGGTGATCACACGGGTGGGCATGCCCTCGGTGTGCGAGTCCACGGCGTGCAGGACGAGCTTGCTGCGCATCGGTGTCCAACTCCCTCTGGAATAGCGGCGGGTGGGATGGCGTACGTACTACGCGAGACCCTCGGCGACGGCCTTCTCGGTGGCCGCGCGGATCGCCTGCTCCTGCTCCGGGAGCAGCGGGACGCGCGGCGGACGGACCGGGCCGCCGTGCCGGCCGACGATGTCCATGGAGAGCTTGATCGCCTGGACGAACTCGACCTTGGAGTCCCAGCGGTGCAGTGCGTGCAGCTGACGGTAGAGCGGGACGGCGGTGGCGAGGTCACCGGCGATCGCGGCCTTGTACAGCTCTACGGTCGACTTGGGCAGGGCGTTCGGATAGCCGGAGACCCAGCCCTTGGCGCCGGCGATGGCGAGTTCGAGGAGTACGTCGTCCGCGCCGACCAACACATCGAGTTCCGGGGCGAGTTCAGCGATCTCATAGATGCGGCGGACGTCGCCGGAGAACTCCTTCACGGCGCGGATGTGACCTGCCTCGTGGAGCCTGGCGAGGAGCGCGGGGGTCAGGTCGACCTTGGTGTCGTGCGGGTTGTTGTACGCGACGATGTCTATGCCCGCCTTCGCGACCTCGGCGTAGTGGGCGAGGACGGAGCGCTCGTCGGCCTTGTACGCGTTCGGCGGGAGCAGCATCACGGCCGCGCAGCCCGCGTCGCGCGCCTGCTCGGCCCAGCGGCGGGCCTCGGCGGATCCATAGGCGGCGACACCGGGCATCACGCGCTCCCCGCCGATGGCGGCCACGGCGGTCTCGACGACCTTGGTGCGCTCGTCGTCGGTGAGGACCTGGTACTCGCCGAGCGAGCCGTTGGGGACCACGCCGTCGCAGCCGTTCTCCACCAGCCAGGTGCAGTGTGCGGCGAAAGCGTCGAAGTCGACGCTCAGGTCGGCGTCGAGAGGCAGGGCGGTGGCGACGAGCACGCCACGCCAGGGGAAGGTCTTCTCGGTGGTGGTCATCCGCGTTCCCATTTCATCGTCAGTGGTGTCGATTCGGCTCTGTGTCTGCGGGCCCGGCCAGTACGCCGAGGGGTACGGGGCGGGCGAAGGGCCGCCGTGCGGTGTCCGCGGGGCAGCCCGCGACACCCGCGACCCCGGGGGCGCAGATCCGCCCCTGGCACCAGCCCATTCCGGCGCGGGTCAGGAGTTTGACCGTACGCAGATCGCCCGCGCCGAGTCCCTCGACGGCCTCGCGGATCTCACCGGCGGTCACCTCCTCGCAGCGGCAGAGGACGGTCTCGTCGGTGACGGACTCGGGCCAGTGCGCGGGCGGTGCGTACACGGTGTCGATCGCGGCGAAGAAGGCGCGCAACCGGGAGCGGGTCTTCGCGGCGGCCGACCAGCCGCGCGGGTCCGGGTCGGTCCCCTGCAACTGTGCCGCGACGGAGTGTCCGGCGATCTCGCCCTCGGCCAGGGAGAGCACCGCTCCCCCGATGCCGGTGGCTTCACCGGCCGCCCAGATGCCGGGCACATCGGTGCGCTGCTCGGCGTCGACGGCGACGCGGACTCCGTCGAGGGCGCAGCCGAGCGTCTCGGCGAGGTCGGTGTGCGGCAGCATGCCGTGGCCGACGGCGAGGGTGTCGCAGGCGATGCGCCGCCCCGTGCCCGGTCTGATGCGCCCTTCGGCGTCGAGCGCGGCGACGGTGACGGCTTCGAGGCGGGCGGTGCCGTGGGCCCGCACCACGGTGTGGCGCATCCGTACGGGCACTCCGTGGCGGGCGAGTGCCGCCCCGTACTGCGCGCCCTCGGCGAGCTTGGCCGGATTGCGCGCCAGCGTGGAGGCGTGCCGTACAAGGGACTTGGGGTCGGCGGACTCGATGTACGCGGCGATCGTGGCACCGGCGGCGGCGAGTCCGGCGGCGACCGGCATGAGGAGCGGCCCGGTCCCGGCGACGACCACGGTACGGCCGGGCAGTACGAGCCCGCCCTTGAGCATGGCCTGCGCACCGCCCGCGGTGACGACCCCGGGCAGCGTCCAGCCGGGGAACGGCAGCACCTTCTCGTACCCGCCGGTGGCGAGCACGACCGCGTCGGCGGTGACCGTGTCAGGATCGGTCTGCTCGGGTCCGACGAGCGCGTGCACGGTGAAGGCTGTCTCCAGCCTTTCCACGAACCAGACATGATGGTCGGTCAGGTGACGGATGCGGTCCGCCGCGATGTGCGCCTGCAGCCGGGCGTTCAGCGATTCCCACGTCCCCCACGCATGGTGCAGCGCCTGCGGGCGCCGCGCGCCGAGGCCCGCCGCCGGGCGGCGGTAGAACTGGCCTCCCGCCTGCGGGGCGGAGTCCACGATCGTCACCCGTACCCCCGCGTCCGCCGCCGCCAGCGCGGCCGCGATCCCCGCCGGGCCCGCCCCGATCACGACGAGGGTGTGCTGCTCAGTTCCGCCCATCGTGGCCGGTCCCTTCCTGCGTCGTGATGACGTCGCCCGGTTCGGCGGGGACGAGGCAAGCCCGTTGGTTGGGGCGGCCGTTGATCGTCACCAGGCAGTCGAAGCAGACGCCGATGCCGCAGAAGACCCCGCGCGGCTCGCCGGTTCTCCTGGTCGTACGCCAGGAGGTGATGCCCGCGGACCAGAGTGCGGCCGCGGCGGTCTGGCCGGGCAGCACCGGGATCTCGCGGCCGTCGAAGGTGACGGTGTACGCGGGGCCGGGTTCGGCGCGTACGAGGTCGAGAGGAGTACGCCTCACCTCGGTACCTCCTCTGCGGGGAATCGGTCGGGACGGAACGGGGCGAGGTCGAGGTCCGGGGTTGTTCCGGTCAGCGACTGGGCGATCAACTGCCCTGTACCCAGGCTGAGTCCGATGCCCGCACCCTCGTGGCCGCAGGCGTGGTACAGCCCCGGCAGCCGGGCATCGGGCCCGATCACCGGGAGGTGGTCGGGCAGATACGGGCGGAAGCCCAGATAGCTGCGGATCGCCCGCGCCCTGCCCAGTACGGGGAAGAGCGCGGTGGCCTGCGCCGCCAGGATGCGGGCCGCGGGCAGCGAGAACGTACGGTCGAAGCCGACGCGCTCGCGGGTCGCGCCGATCAGCACAGGGCCTGCCGCGGTGGACTCGACGACCGCCGAACTCTGCAGCGCTGCCGAGTCACTGGCGACGTTGGCCACATAGTCGGCGTCGTACACCTTGTGGCGCACCGTCCCGGCGGGCAGCGGCTCGGTGACCAGGACGAAGCCGCGGCGCGGCAGCACCGGGAGATGGACCCCTGCGAGAGCGGCGAACTCGCCGCCCCAGGTGCCCGTGGCGTTGACTACGGCCGGGGCGTGGATGTCACCGCCGTCGGTCCGCACGCCCGTCAGCCTGCCGTCGGCGCCGCGCAGCACGCCGGTGACCGCCCGGCCCGTACGGAGGTCGGCTCCGGAGCGGCGGATGAGATGGGCGGCAGCGAGGGTGGGCATCACCTGGCAGTCCTGCGGGTAGTACATGCCGCCGCCGAGACCGTCCGCGAGGTGCGGTTCCAGTCCATGCAGTGCGTCGGCGGCGACCGGCACGGCCTCGACGCCCTCGGCGCGCTGTCCGGCCGCGAAGGTCTCCAGTGCGTGCAGGCCGTCCGGATCGGAGACGACCATCAGGCCGCCCTTGGGCTCGAACTCGATCGCTTCGCCGAGACCGGGTTCGGCCGCGACGTCCTGCCACAGCCGGCCCGAGTACAGGGCGAGGGAGAGTTCGGGGCCGGGTTCCTTGTCGGAGACCAGCAGATTGCCCTCGCCCGCGCCGGTGGTGCCGCCGGCGACCGGGCCACGGTCGACGACGATCACACGCAGGCCCGACCGGGCCGCGTAGAGGGCACAGGCCGCGCCCACCATTCCCGCCCCGACGACCACAACATCGCAGGTCAGTCGATTGCTCACGCCAGTACTATGTCACATGTTTCTTTCTGGGAGAAGGATCCGTAGGCTGGATTCCACGCCCGTCGATCAGCCAGGAAGGTGCCCCCATGGCCCGCAAGAACAGCCTCTACCCCTCTGTACCCGACGAGCTCGCCGCACTGATGCGCAAGGACTGGGCCGACACCGAGCTGCACGGCATCGGCCCAGTCGAGCAGGCCCCGTACGCGGCCGCCCGCCGCGCCGCGCTCTCCGCGCGCTTCCCCGGCGAGCGCCTGCTGATCCCGGCCGGCCGGCTCAAGGTCCGCTCCAACGACAGCGACTACCCCTTCCGCCCGTACAGCGGCTATGTCCATCTCACCGGCGACCAGGGTGTCGACGGCCTCCTCGTCCTGGAGCCCACCACCGACGGCGGCCACGACGCCCACTGCTTCCAGCTGCCCCGCTCCTCCCGCGAGGACGGTTCGTTCTGGCTCGGCGCCGCCGAAGCCGAGCTCTGGGTCGGCCGCCGCTACTCGCTCACCGAGCAGGAGGCGCGCCTGGGCATGCCCGCGCACGATGTGCGCGAGGCGGCGGCCGAGCTTGCCGCGCTCCCCGAGGCGCCCACCCGTATCGTCCGCGGCCACGACTCCCGGCTGGAGGCCGCGGTCACCACGGACGCGGAGCGCGACGCCGAGCTGGAGGAGGCCCTCTCCGAGCTCCGGCTGGTCAAGGACGCGTGGGAGATCGGCGAGATGCGCAAGGCGTGCGACGCGACGACCAAGGGATTCACCGATGTCGTCAAGGAGCTGGCGCACGCCGTGGCCACTTCTGAGCGCTGGCTCGAAGGCACCTTCTTCCGCCGCGCGCGCGTCGAGGGCAACGACGTCGGCTACGGCTCGATCTGTGCGGCCGGCGAGCACGCCACGATCATGCACTGGGTACGCAACGACGGCCAGGTCCGCCCCGGCGAACTCCTGCTGCTCGACGCGGGCGTGGAGACCAGGACTCTCTACACCGCCGACGTCACCCGCACCCTCCCGGTCTCCGGCACCTTCACGCCGCTCCAGCGCAAGATCTACGACGCGGTGTACGACTCCCAGCAGGCCGGCATCGACGCGGTGCGCCCCGGCGCGGACTACCGGGACTTCCACGAGGCGTCCCAGCGGCTGCTGGCCGAGCGTCTCGTCGAGTGGGGCATCCTCGAAGGCCCGGCCGAGCGCGTGTACGAACTGAGTCTGCAGCGCCGCTTCACCATGGCGGGCACCGGTCACATGCTCGGCCTGGACGTCCACGACTGCGCCCAGGCCCGTAACGAGACCTACGTGGACACCGCCCTGGCCCCGGGCATGGTCCTCACCGTCGAGCCCGGACTGTACTTCCAGGCCGACGACCTCTCCGTCCCCGCGGAGTACCGGGGCATCGGCGTCCGGATCGAGGACGACATCCTGGTGACCGAGGACGGCAACGAGAACCTGTCGGGCGCGCTGCCGCGCAGGTCCGAGGAGGTCGAGGCGTGGATGGCGGGCCTGCTGGGCACGCCCATCACCCCCTGATCCGCAGTCCGGACGGCGCCGACACCCAACCGTTCCGTCGGCGCCGACGGAGAGCACCAGCGCCGAGGAAGCCGTCGCCGTCGGCGTCCCCGAACTCGCTCATCCAGGTCAGCGCGGACTCGGCGTGCGGCAGGATCTCTTCCACCTGCTCGGGGGCGAGGCCCCAGCGCCAGGAGTCGTGGAGCAGGGTGATCCAGTGGGGGTGGCGTCGACGGTTCCGAAGTAGCGGGGCGGCAGAGCGAGTCCGTCGCCGAACTCCTGGGCTCCACGCCGGACTTCGTGGAGGATCTGGCCGGGCTGCTACTCGCAGTCGCGGTCGATGGCCGCGCCCTGGCGGCGGGCCAGCGTACGCAGGGTCCCGGCCGCGAGCTCCGTACCGAGTGGTAGCAGCATCCGCGCCGCCCAGAGCGAATCACCGCCGAAGAGAGTCAGGAACCAGGGTGCTCCGGCGGCCAGGAACTGATCGTCGGGCTGCTCGGGGTGGGTGAGCCGCAGCCGGCCGAGGGTCAGCAGGCCGAGATGGAAGCGGGTGTCGGCCTCCACGTAGGCGATCAGATCGCCAGCCACCCGCAGCACAGTCACAGCAAGTTGGCCGCCCTGTCTATTCTTGCCACCCCTTGTGCAGATCCGCCGCCCACTTGAGATCACAACCACGCTATGTTGTACCGATTTTGGCGATTCCACCCCCCAGGCCCCCTTGTTCGAACGAATACATGAGCGGTGTACTAGTTGTACGCGGCGATTGCCAGCCACCAACAACCGGTGCAGCGCACCGGGTTGGTGATGGCCCCGCCCCGCCCCAGACCCCGGCGAGAGGAACGTGCCCGATGAGCACTCCGACACGTGACCGCCTCGGCGGCACGGCTCCGACCCTGCATCGGGTCCCCTCCTCTCCCCGGGACTCGCTGGTCGTCGACGCCAGGCACCAGACGTACGCACACCAGCAGCTCACCTGCCGCCACAGGGATTCCACATGCCTGCGTCAGGCCGACTCACTGCCCGGACACCCCTCGCGCAGCGTCGGACAGCAACGACACGAGAGGTAAAAGATGATGGCGATCAACATCCCGGAGCGGGCCACACTTCCGCACTTCGAAATGCCGTTTCCCAGCATGGGGTGCAACGCACGCATGAGCGAGGCAGCCGTAGCGATGTGGCAGTGGACGGACCGTTTCGGCCTGTGCCCGACACCAGAGATCCACGAACAGGTCCGCCAGGCCCGGCCCGAGCTCTGGGCGTCCCTCATCTATCCCGCAGCAGAGCTGGCCGACCTTACGCTCTTCTGCGAATGGACCGTCTGGTCCTTCGTTGTCGACGACATGTTCGACGACGGCCCGCAGGGGCGCGACCCGGCCCGGTGCGAGGAGGTCATCGTCCGGCTGATCGCAGTGATCGACGGGAAGACAGCCCCGGCCGGGCCACTGGAGTATGCACTCTCCGACTTGTGGCAGCGAATCTGCTCGAACCGCTCGGCCGGGTGGACCAAGGTGTTCCGCCGGGACACCTCGGGGTGGCTGTGGACCTACTACACGGAAGCTGCCGACCGAGCCTCCGGCCATGTGCCGGAAGTCGAGGATTTCATGCACCACCGACGCGATGCCATCGCCATGCGGGGATTCCTGGACCTGTACGAGATACCGGCCCGGATCGACCTTCCGGAGGCGGTGAGGAACCTTTCCGGATTCATCGCCCTGCGGAACGCGGCGACCGACCATATCGCCCTCTACAACGACATCTGCTCGACGCAGAAAGAACAAGAGGTCGGCTATTACCACAACTCCGTCTGCCTGATCCAGCATCATCGCGGATGCTCGCTGCAGGAAGCTTTCGAAGTGGCGAACGACATGCTCGCTGTGTATATCGAACGCATCCAGAAAGCCGAGCGACAGCTGACCTCCCAACTGAAATCCATCGGGGCCGGCAGCAACGTCCTGGCGAATGTCGACCAGTGCGTCCACGACTATCGCATGCTCGTCCGCGGAGACTTCGACTACCACCTCCGTGCAGAGCGGTACCAGACGTCGCGGCACGATGCCCTCCCCTCGCACAGCCGCGCCTGACCAGGCAGGAGGAACCACCATGCTCGGACACGCGCCTTCGGCCGCCCAGCTCACCTCCGGCATTGCACCCGGGGCACATCCCGCCATCGGTCACGGATGGCAGTTGTGGAGGCAGCCCCTGGAATTCCTCGAGTCGCTCTCCGCGATCGGCGACCTGGTCGAAATAAGGCTGGGACCGCAACCGGCCTTCGTACCGTGCCATCCCGAGATTGTCTGGCGCATCCTGACCAATGACAGCGTCTACGACAAAGGAGGGCCGGTCATGGACCGGCTCCGCGATTTCGTGGGCAACGGTCTGGGAACCTCGACCCACCAGGACCATCGGCGGCAACGCCGCCTCATCCAGCCCGCCTTCCATCCGGCGCTCATCGAAAGTTATGCCGCCGTCATGGAAGATGAGATTTCCACGCTGACCAGGGACTGGAAAGACGGCCAGGAAATCGACGTATTTCCCCAGCTGTACGGATTCGCCCTGCGGACCGTGACACGGACCCTGTTCTCCACCACCGTCGACGCGGAAACCATCGAAGTGGTCCGCCGCTCGTTCGACACCGTGTTCAACGGCAGTTTCCTGCGGATGCTCACCCCGCCCACCCTGCGCAGGATTCCGACCCCGGCGAACCGCCGCTTCCAGACCGCCGTCAAGAATCTTCTCGGCACCGTCGATCGCATGATCGAGGGGCACCGGAAGGAGGCGACAGACTCCGGCGGCATCCTGCCCATCCTCCTCGGCTCCGGTTCCGGGCCGGACGGCCAGGAGATGAGCAATGCGGAAATCCGCGATCACCTCATCACCATGCTGCTGGGAGGAGGGGACACCACCGCTGCCGCCCTCGCTTGGGCACTTCACCTGCTGTCCACGCATCCCGAAGCCGAACGCCGGCTCCAGGAGGAGGTCGACCAGGTCCTCGGCGGGCGACCTGCCGAGTGGAAGGACCTGCCACAACTGACCTTCACCAGCCGCGTACTCACAGAAACGCTGCGCCTGTACCCGCCCGGCTGGCTGCTGACCCGCACCACGACCCAAGAGGTCGAACTGGCCGGGCGGCACCTGCCCCCCGGAACCGCCATCCTGTTCAGCCCTGTCACCGTTCAGCGGCGCCCCGACCTCTTCCCGGACCCCCACGCATTCGATCCGGACAGATGGCTACCCGAATATGCATCCGGCCTTCCGCGCGGAGCCTTCGTCGCCTTCGGCGGAGGAGCACGCAAGTGCATCGGCGACACCTACGGCATGGCCGAGACCGTGCTCGCCCTGGCCACGATCGCGTCCCGGTGGAGCCTGTCTCCCGTCTCCGGAGTCCAGATCCGCCCCTCCCGGCTGTCGGTCAGCCTTCATCCGGAACATCTGCCACTGCGGCTGCACGCCCGCAGGTAGGTCGGCAATATCGCGGGGACGGTCCTCGGCGCGGGCACCGCCTTCGGGCTCGGCCGAGTGCTGGGGCAGGACGCGGTGCGGCCGCTGCTCAGGGGCCGGTGGCTGAAGGCGGCCGACGGGCAGCTGGACGCCGAGGACGGCTGGTGGAAGCGGATCCCGGCCTCTGCCGATCCGGGCCCGCTTCCGCTGCCCACCGTCTCCTGGCGGTGGGACCAGCTCTCCGACCGCGCTCAGCCTCAGTAGCCGCGCCACCACCTGGACACCGACTGCCACAGCCGCTTCGGCGCCGACGGCCTGCGCTGGGCCGGGATGTAGGCGACAGGCTGCTGTTGCGGCGGCGCCTGGAAGGGCGCGGGCTGCTGCGGCACCGGGGCGGATCCGGTCCCCGTCTTCGGTTCGCTCATGGTGACCTCCCACTCCGGCTGCGGCCGCCGGGAGGCCGCAGGGTCGGGAGGCCTGGTGACGTCCTGCTGCGGCTGCGGCTGGAACTTCACGGGGAGCTCCATCAGGTGCCGGGACATCAGGGCGCTGTTCCAGCGCAACTCATGCTCTTCCACGGCCAGTTCGATGTCGGGAAGCCGCATCAGCAGTGCGTCGACGCCGACTTCGGCGATGGCGCGTCCGACGTCCTGCCCGGGGCATTCGTGCGCGCCGCCGCTGAACGCCATATGGGCGCGGTTGCCCATCATCGAGGCGTGCGGGTCGGGGCGTACGACCGGGTCGACGTTGGCCGGTGCGATACCGACGAGCAGCGCGTCACCAGCCTTGATCTGCTGTCCGCCCAGTTCGGTGTCGCAGACCGCCCAGCGGCCGAGGATCGTGGTGAACGGCGGCTCGTCCCACAGGGTCTGCTCCACCGCCTCGGGGACTGTCATATGACCGCCGCTGAGCTGGGCGCGGAAGCGCGGGTCGGTGAGGACCATGCGCAGCACATTCGCGATGAGGTTGGCGGTCGTCTCGTACGAGGCGATGAGCGTCAGCCGTAGGTGCTGGCCCACCTCGTCGTCGGTCATTCCGGCGGGGTGCTGGATGAGCCGGGTGGCGAAGTCGTTCTCCGGGGCGGCGCGGCGCGCGGCGACCAGGCGCATCAGGGCGGCCATCACATAGGCGTTGGAGGCGATCGCGGTCTCGGTGCCCTTGATCATGTCGCGGGCGGCCTGCACCAGACGCTCGCTGTACTCCTCCGGCATGCCCAGGATCTGGCACATCACCATCATCGGCAGATGCTCGGCGAACCGGCCGACGAGGTCGGCAAGGCCCCCCTCGCAAAAGTCGTTGACGAGCCGGTTGCTGTAGCGGTTGATGAAGCGGCGGGTGCCCCGGGTGTCGATCCGGTCGATGGCCTCGGTGACGGCGCTGCGGGTGCGCTCGTGCTCGGCACCGTCGGCGAAGACGCACATGGGCTGCCAGGTGAAGACCGGGGTGAGCGGGTTGTCAGGGGCGATCGAACCGTCATGCAGGCGGGCCCAGCGACGGGAGTCGCGGGAGAAGAGCGAGGGGGTGCGGGTCATGTAGAGGTTCTCGGTGTGGCCGAGCACCAGCCAGGCGGGGACATCGCCGTGGATCAGAACGGGGGCCACGGGACCGTGTTCGGCGCGCAGCTTCTCGTACACACCCATCGGGTCGTTCTCGGCCTCGGCCCCGTACAGCCTGCGCAGTCCGCCGGCGCCCAGCCCGTGCGCGGGGCACTCCGGCGGTGGTTCTTGATCGAAGGGGGTAGTCACGGTCGCTCCAATTCGGGTGTACGAAAGGCGAGTTGAAGGGGTTTCGGTGGGATCAGGCCCGCTGCACGGCCAGGGAGTGCAGATAGCGCATCAGCGCCATGAGGGTGTCGCGGCTTGATTCGCGCCGCCGGGCGTCGCAGTCGATTATCGGGACAGCGGTGGGCAGGTCCAGCGCGGTCCGCAGGCTCTCCAGCGGATGACGGGGCGCATCGGGGAAGGTGTTGACAGCGACGACGAACGGCACCCCACGCTCCTCGAGACGGCCGATCACGTCGAAGCTGACTTCGAGGCGGCGGGTGTCGACCAGGACGACAGCGCCGAGCGCGCCTTCGAAGAGGCCGTTCCAGAGGAACCAGAAGCGCTCCTGGCCCGGTGTGCCGAAAAGATAGAGCACCAACTGCTCGCTGATGCTGATGCGACCGAAGTCCATCGCCACGGTAGTGGCGGTCTTGTTGTCCACCCCGCGGTTGTCGTCCACGCCGACACCCGCCTGGGTCATGGTCTCCTCGGTGGTCAGCGGACGGATCTCGCTGACCGAGCGCACCATGGTCGTCTTGCCCACCCCGAAGCCGCCCACGATCACGATTTTGACCGCGGCGGTGGCCGTGTCCGGGAGCACGTCCTCCTTCCGGGGGCCCGGGATCGTGTCAGAGCTTCTGGAGTCCATGCATCACCGCTTCGAGAAGGGCCCGGTCGGGGAGCGCGGCGCGGACCATGGGCGCGCGCGACTCGACCAGTTCGGCCGCGAGGAGTTCGGTCAGCAGCGCGGTCACCACGCTGAACGGCAGGCTCAGATAGGCGGAGACTTCGGCCACCGACAGAGGCGACTTGCAGAGCCTGACGATCGCAACCTGTTCGGGCTGGACGGTCGGTGCGGGTTCGGCTCGGGCGACGACGATGGTGACCAGGTCGAGCGCGGCCCGGTCGCCGCCGTCCGGCCCGCCGGTGATCACATACAGCCGTTCCGGGTCCTGTTTGGCCTTCTCCGGCTGCCTGCGTTTTCGGCGCTGTTGTCCGGGGTCTGCGTCGCTCATCCGGCCTTCCCGTCATGGCGCGGCGGTGCCGCCAGATGCGCCCCGATCCGTACGACCATGTCGCGCATCGCGGCTCCGACCAGCCCCGCGTCCACGTGCTCGTCGGTGAGGACCGCGAGGTAGGAGCCGGTGGACACGGCCATCAAGTAGAAATAGCCGCCGGTGATTTCGATGACGACCAGTCTCATCCGGCCGTCGCTGTCGGGGATCTCGGTGGCAACCGCGGCGGCCAGGGACTGCAGTCCGGCGCAGGCGGCGGCGAGCCGGTCGGCCGCGTCCGGGTCGCCGCCGTGCCGGGCGATGCGCAGACCGTCCGCAGAGAGGACCACGATCTGGTGGACGCCCGGAACGTTGTCGGCGAGATCCTTGAGCATCCAGTCCATATTGCCCAGTTGCTGAATCACTTCAGGTCCCCCTCTGACGGATCCTGCGGCACACCGTTGACTGCCTTGGTAAAGGCATCGAGCCAGATGCCGGGACCCGGCTCGTCCTCGGCCTTCTTCTCGTCGTGCTGGTCGTACTGGTCGTGGCCCTGGGGTTGTTCCGGTGCGTATTCCGGTGCGTATTCCGGTGTGTACGGCTGCGGGATGAACGGCTCGGTCGACGTCGGCGGAACCTCGGCGGGCAGCGGAGTGCGCAGTCGGCTGTGGCGCTGCGGGAGTCCGTTCGGGGTCCACTCGGTCACCACCGGTACGTCGTCCTCCATCGACATCGAGGCGGGCAGCCTGACGGGTGCGGGCACCGTGGGCCGCTTCTGTCCGGCCGGCCTTCGCGGCTTCTTTCGCCCGTGGTTACGGCCTTCGAGCGGGTCGGGTCCAGGGGCGGCGGAGGCAATGGCTGTGGCGCCGATGCCGTGGGCGATGCCGGGTGCGGGACCCGAGGTGATGACCTCGCGCGGAACGATGAGCACCGCGCGCACACCGCCGTACGCGGACTGCCTCAGTGCGATCTTGAAGTTGTACTTCGCGCAGAGCCGGCCGACCACGGCGAGACCGAGGCGGGGCGAGTCGCTGAGGTCGTTGAGACCGCCGCCCTCCTCGGCCCTGATGATCATGCCCTCGGCGCGCCTGCGGGTCTCCTCGCTGAGCGAGACTCCGCCGTCCTCGATCTCGATGGCGATGCCCGTCTGCACCTCGACGGCGGTGACATGGACGCGGGTCTGCGGCGGCGAGTACCGGGTGGCGTTGTCGAGGAGTTCGGCGAGGGCGTGGATCAGCGGCTCGACGGTCGGGCCGACGATCGCGACCTTGGCGATGGAGTGCAGATCTACGCGCGGGTACTCCAGGATCCGGGACATCGCACCGCGCAGCACACTGAACAGCGGTACGGGGTTGGGCCACTGCCGGCCGGGGCGGGCGCCGCCGAGCACCGAGATGGAGTCGGCGAGGCGGCCGATCAGCGCGTTGCCGTGGTCGATGCGGAGCAGGTCGTCGAAGACCTCGGGCTGACGCCCGTGCTCGTCCTCCATGTCCCGGAGCTCCGTGGCCTGCTGGCGCACGATGGACTGGACACGGCGGGCGATGCCGACGAAGGCGTGCTGGGAGCCTTCGCGCTGGGCCTCTTCGTCGTCGACGATCCTCAGCAAAGCGCGCAGGATCTCGCGCTGGGCAGGCGGGAGGTCCCGGTACGCATCGCTGTTGTCGACCAGGGCGCGGATGACCTCTTCGGGTGACTCGCCCTGCTTCAGCCGGTGGACCGCGGCGGGCATGAGCTCCTTGGCGAGCCGTACGGTCTCGGCGTCGTGCGCGGCGAGCCTGTGCTCCAGGAAGGCGAGCCGCTGTCCGTAACTGTGGTGCAACGACCGCGCGGCGCCGGCGCGTCGGACGATCTCGGCGACCAGTCCGGCGACCACGACGGTGGCCGCGGCTCCGGCCCACACAAGCGGTATCCGGGCGGGCGCGGTCACCGCGGCCACGCCGGCCGCTGTCGCCGCGGACGTCAGGACGACGGAGAGCAGAAGCGCACGAACTAGGGGAAGTGTCCTGTCGGCTGGAGGCGCCTCAACGCGAACCATGTGATCCCTCTGGCAGTTGACGGGGGAGGTAATCGAACTATCAAGACATGTGGGAACAAGTGCATGAATACACGCCAACCCATGTCGTAGTGAGCGAGCGTAGCCCGATGAGATCAGCGTCGAGGCATATTCACGCAACGTCGGACACGGGACGCCCAAGAGGAATAGACTCTCCCCTTTTTGCACACTGAGCTTCGGCATGCACACCAGGAGTCACCGAACATATGTACCCAACTCCCCGTCAGGAGGGGCGAATCGACGTCAGTTCAAGGCGAGACGGGCCTGGTCCGCCAGACCGTCGGCGCCACAGGCCTCGGCGAGCGTGAGACCGCGGGTCAGTTCCGCCGTGGACTTGGCGGCGATCCCGTACTCGACGCGGGCCAGGGCGTGTTCGTACGCGCACGGAGAGGCTTCCAGGTACGCGACGGCCCCGGCGAGCAGCTCCACCGCCCGCGGCCCGCTCTCCAGCGCCGCGGCGCACCGCAGCGCCTCGCCGATCGCCGTGTCCGTGCCGAAGCGCTCGGCACGGTCGCGCGCATAGGCCGCCAACTCGGCGGCCCGGAGGGGGTCTTCGTCGGCCAGAGCCCTGGCCAGGTCGCAGGCCCAGGGCGCCAGGATGCCGTTGTGGCGCCCGCGCTCCCTCAACGCCTCGCCCACCGCCTCCAGTTCGGCCACGGCCTCCTTCGTGCGCCCCTGGGCGAGCAGCAGCCGGCCGCGCACCGAGGGCGCATCGGGGATGACGATCGTGGAGGGGTAGGGCGGGACGAATCCATAACGGTCGGCCGCCTCCTGGGCCTCTTCGACATGGCCGCGGGCGAGCAGGATGTCGATGAGCATGCAGGCCGCGTCCCAGTTCATGGGCAGGCCGTTGCCGACGCGTTCGGCGAGTCGCAGGCTCTCGCGCACATACGTCTCGGCCTCCACGAGCCGGCCGCGGCGGCGCATGACATAGCCGACGAAACAGTTGGCGAAGGAGAGGTGGCCACCGCTCCAGCCGCTGATCTCGTACGAGCGCAGCGCCTCCGCGAACAGGCTCTCCGCCCGGTCGAGCCGGTCGGCGAAGGCATAGCTGAGCCCGAGCATGGCCAGCGGCTCGAACCCCCAGGCGGGGTCGGTCCAGCCGAGTCCGGGCGCGAGGCGCCCGTTGACCAGGGCGCGGTCACAGATCTGGACGATCTCGACGGCACTCTCGCCGCGGTTCGTCGCGTCCCAGGCGCGCAGCATCAGCAGCACCCGCTCGGCGGTGTCGCGGCCGCTCAGCGGATCGGCCATCGCGGCCAGCCGGCGCGAGCGGCCCGGCCCGTCGTCCTCGACGGCCTGGACGCCCTCCCAGAGGAAGTGCGCGGTCTGCAGTCTTGTCCGGGCGGGCCCACCCGCGGTGCGTTCCGCCTCGGCGGCCACCACGCGTGCCGCTTCCCGCATCTCGTTGTTGTGCGCCAGCGCCTGGGAGAGCCGGAAGACGGCGTCCACGCGCAGATCGCCCTCGATGCCCGGCAGGGCGAGCGCGTCCTGCAGGTAACCGACGGTGGTGGCGGGTGACGTCAGGAGTGTGGCGCAGCCCAGTTCGTACAGGACCACCGCCCGTACGTCGGTCAGCGGCGGCTCCTCCAGGGCGCGCTCCAAACAGCGGCGCGCGGCGTCCGGGGCGCCGACGGAAAGATGTTCGGCTGCTGCTGCACGCAACTGCTCGACCAACTCCGGGTCCTGGTCGGGGTGCACCTGGAGCAGATGCGGGGCGGCGGCTGCCGCGGGGCGTCCGGCCCGGCTGACCGCCCAGGCGGCCCGACCGTGCATGGCAGTCCTCACCCCTGCGGGGATGGCGCGGTAGACACCACCGGCGATCACAGGATGGACGAACTCCATCGGATCCTGGCCAACCAGGATCCGGGCAGCCCGCAGCCGCTGGGCGCAGGCACCCGCCTCGGCCGGACCCATCCCGGCCAGGGACGCCGCCAGGTCCAGCGAGATGTCGGTGCCCAGGATCGCCGCGGCCCACGCGAACCGCGTTGCCCCGGTGCCCAGTTCCTCCAGGCGGGCAACCAGCCCGGAGCCGCGCGCCCCCGCGCCGAGTGCGCGCAGGGCGCTCGCGGAGTCCTCGACCGGTTCCAGTGAATCGTCCTGCACCTTGGCGATGAGCTCGACGGTCTCGTACGGATTGCCGCCGGTGACCGCCCACACCTCACGGCAGAACGGGTCGTCGCTGTGGTCGCCGAGCGCCGCACGGGCGAGTGCGGCGGTGGCGTCGGGGGAGAAGACCCGCAGGGTCCTGCCGTTGTCGGCGACCGCTCCGAGCGTGCGCAGATGCTCGGCGGTCTCACCGACCGCTTCCTCGGTGCGGTGCGCGACGACCACCAGGACCGGGAGCCCGTCGCGCCGCCCGGCGAAAGCGGCGAGCCAGGCGAGGGTCTCCAGGTCTGCCCAGTGCGCGTCGTCGACGATCAGGACCAGCGGGCGGTGCAGTCCCGCCAGCTTCACGACCACCGCGTCCAGGCCGTCCCTGACACCCTGCGGGTCGGCCAGCTGCCCGCTGGGCGGTGCGACGCCGAGCGCGGGTCCCACGATCTCGAACCAGTCGCCGAGCAACTCCTTTACATCGCACGGCGCGTGTTCGTTCAGCGCGGGCTGCAGCAGTTGCCGTACGACATGGAAGGGGACGGAGGTGACGGCCTCGCCGCCGCGCGCCGACCAGACCGTGCAGCGCCCGGCCGCCGTACGGCGCAACTCGTTGAGCAGCGCCGTCTTGCCGAGACCCGCCTCACCGCTGTAGATCAGCAGCCCGCCGGACGGCTCCGCCGCGCACAGCGCGTCGACGGCCCGCGCGCCCGCGGCGAGTTCCGCTTCCCGCTCCAGCAGCGGGATGGCGTCCAGGTCCTCCGGCCGGGTCACCGTCATCTCTGCGCTGCCTTCCCCAAGGTGTACGGACTTACGAGCGTAGCCCGCAGGCCCCTCCCTGCGGGAAGGTCTGCACGTATCCGCTACCTTCCGTCCATGCACATCGACTGGGACCGCCGCGCCTGCGCACGCAAGGGGCATGTCACCTACGCACCGCAGGAGCCGGAGCTGCGGGACCGGCTGCGCGCCGAGACCGGTCTCGGCGAGGCCTGGCGCTGTCTGCGCTGCGGGGACTTCGCCCTCGGCGACCCGCACGGCTCGGGACCCGCCGACGACGCCCCGCTGGTGCCGAGGGGCAAGGTCCTGCGCGACCTCTTCATCCTGCGCTTCCTGGCCCTGGAACGGGCGGTGCGCGGGGTGTTCATCGTGCTGGTCGCGGCCGCGGTGTGGAAGTTCTCCAACAGCCAGGACTCCGTACGCCGGTTCTTCGACCAGAACCTCGACGTCTTCCGCCCCGTCTTCCGGCACTTCCACTACGACCTCGACCACTCCCCCGTGGTCGGCACCATCCAGAAGACCTTCGGCTACAAGCACTCCACGTTGCTCCTGGTCGCCACCCTGCTGCTGGTGTACGCCCTGATCGAGCTCGTCGAGGCCGTCGGGCTGTGGCGCGCCAGGCGCTGGGCGGAGTATCTGACCGTCGTCGCCACGGCCGCGTTCCTCCCGCTGGAGATCTACGAACTCACCGAGAAGGTCAGCTGGCTGAAGATCGGCACGCTGAGTCTCAACATCCTCGCCGTGCTCTACATCCTGCTCGCCAAGCGGCTGTTCGGACTGCGCGGCGGCCACTCCGCCTTCGAGGCGGAGCGCCACAGCGCGTCCCTCATCGAAGTCGAGGAGACCGCGGGAGTTCCCGTCACGCAGTGACGGCGGGGGTCTCGTTCCAGGCGGCGACCACCGGACGGCCGTGCTCGGTGCCGATCCTGCTCACCGAGCCGGTGTCCAGCCGGAAGAGGGAGCCGCCGGACGGCGGCAGCCCCAGCCTGCGGGCGGTGAGCACACGCAGGAAGTGCGCGTGCGCGACCAGCACCACGTCTCCGCCGTCCCCGTCGAGGTCGGCGTCGCGCAGTGCGGCGTCGACCGTCTTGAGCACCCGGTCGGCGCGCTCGCCGACCTGCTGCGGGGTTTCGCCGGGGTGCTCGGGCGGGCCCTCGGCGACGCCCTGGGTCCAGAGGTCCCAGTCGGGCCGCTCGCGGTGGATCTCCAGCGTGGTGATGCCCTCGTACGCCCCGTAGTCCCACTCGTGCAGATCGGCGTCGATGAACGACGGGCTCAGCCCGGCCAGCTCTGCGGTGCGCCTGGCCCGCCCGAGGGGGCTGGTCAGAGTGAGCGCGATCCGCCGCTCGGCGAGCAGCGGGGCGACCGCGCGCGCCTGCCCCTCGCCCACCGTCGTCAGCGGCAGATCCGTCCAGCTGGTGTGTTTCATCGTCCGGCTCCAGCTCGTCTCGCCGTGCCGTACGAGAATCAGCTCACCCATGGCCGCGCCTGCCCTCTTTGCCGCTGTTGATGTTGTACCTCTCGGTCAGCGTGCCACGGCGGCCGGGCATTCCCTCAGAGGCGTCCCGCCTCGGTGATGCGGCTCAGGAAGCGCCGGGTGCGCTCATGGCGCGGATCGCCGAAGACATCGGCCGGAGTCCCGCGTTCCAGCACCACACCACCGTCGAGGAAGCAGATCTGGTCGGCGACATCGCGGGCGAAGCCCATCTCGTGTGTGGCGAGGATCATGGTCATCCCCTCCTCCTTGAGATCGCGTACGACACCGAGCACCTCCCCCACCAGCTCCGGGTCGAGCGCCGCGGTGATCTCGTCGAGGAGCAGCAGCCGGGGCCGTACCGCCAGCGCGCGCACGATCGCGGCGCGCTGCTGCTGCCCGCCGCTGAGCCGGTCCGGATAGTCACCGGCCTTCCCGCCGAGCCCCAGCCGTTCCAGCAGTTCGCGCGCCCGCGCCTCGGCCTCCTTCTTCGCCACGCCGTGGACGCGGCGGGGCGCGAGGGTGATGTTGTCGAGCACGGACATGTGCGGGAAGAGGTTGTACGCCTGGAAGACAACGCCGATCCTGCGGCGGACGGCGTCCGCGTCGGTGCGCGGGTCGGTGATCTCCTCCCCGTCCAGGAAGATCGCCCCGTCGTCGATGTCCTCCAGGAGGTTCGCGCAGCGCAGCAGTGTCGACTTGCCCGACCCCGAGGTCCCGATGAGGGCGGTCACGGTGTGCGGGGCGACGTCGAGGCTGACATCGCGCAGGACGAGGGTGTCGCGGCCGAAGGTCTTGCGTACGGAATCCAGCCGCAGGACCGGCGTCGCCCCGGGAGCCGTCTCGGTGATCGTCATACCGTGCCTCCCTGGGCGCGCTCGCGGTCCATGCGTGCGGTGACCCAGTCCGTGAAGCGGGTCATGGGGATCGTCAGCGCGACGAAGACGAGCCCGGCGACCACGTACGGGGTGAAGTTGAAGTCCTTGCCGACGATGATCTGGGCCGCGTAGACGGCGTCGATCGCACCGCCGATCGAGACGAGGCCGGTGTCCTTCTGCAGCGACACCAGGTCGTTGAGGAGCGGCGGCACGACGCGCCGGACGGCCTGCGGCAGGATGACGTAGCGCAGCGCCTGCCCGCTGGAGAGGCCGAGCGAGCGGGCCGCCGCGCGCTGCGAGGGGTGGACGGTCTCGATGCCGGCGCGGAAGACCTCGGCGACGTACGCGGAGTACGTGAGCACGAGCGCGGCGCCGCCGAGGATCACCGGGTCGGTGGTGACACCGCTCAGCCGGAGCGCGGGGACGCCGAAGATCACCACCAGCAGGTTGATGATCAGGGGCAGCCCGCGGAAGAAGTCGGTGTACGCGGCCGCCAGCGCGCGCACCGGGAAGAAGACCGGGCCGCGCAGGGTGCGGGCGACGGCGATGAGCAGCCCGAAGACCAGGACGAGCGCACCGCAGACGACCAGGAGGCGGAGGTTGAGCCAGAGCCCCTGCATGACGTCGGGGAACGCCTTGCGGGCGTACTCCGCACTGAAGAAGGTCTCACGGGTGCGCTGCCATCCCGGCGAATTGACGACGCCGAGGAAGAGCGCCGCGCCCACCACGAGCGTGGAGGTGGCGGCGATCGCCGTGGCGCGGCGGGTGCGGGCGCGCCGGTAGCGCTCGCGCTCGATCCGCCGCGCCGACGGTACGTACAACTCCTGCTTGTCGAGCGTCACTTGAGCACCGGTGCGTCGACGGCCTCGGAGAGCCACTGCTTGTCGAGTGCGGCCAGGGTGCCGTCCTTGCGCAGGGCGTCGACCGCACCGCTGACGCAGGAGGTGAGCCTGGATCCCTTGTCGAGGACGAGACCGAACTGCTCTGTCTTGCCGGTCGTGTTCTCGAACTGTCCGACGATCTTCGCGTCCGTCACCTCGGCGGAGGTGATGTAGAAGGCGGTGGGGAGGTCGACGACGATGGCGTCGACCTGCCCGTTCTTCAGGGCGGACTTGGCGAAGTCGTTCTTCTGGAAGACGGCGGGCTGCTGGCTGGGCTTGATGGTGTCGTTGATGAGGTCGAGGCTGGTGGTGCCCACCTGGGCGCCGAGCTTGGCGTTCTTGAGGTCGGCGACGCTCTTGGCGTCGTACGCCTTGGAGCCCTTGACCGCGATGATCGCCTGCCGGACGTCGTAGTACCCGGAGGAGAAGTCGACGGCCTTCTTGCGGGTATCGCTGATCGAGATCTGGTTGAGGTCGAAGTCGAACTTCTTGACGCCGGGCGAGAAGGCGTTGTTGAAGGGGACGGTCCGCCAGACGACGTCGGACGCGCCGTAGCCGAGCTGCTTGGCGACGGCGTACGCGACGGCGGACTCGAAGCCCTTGCCGTTGGCGGGCTTGTCGTCCTGGAACCAGGGGGCATAGGCGGGCTTGTCCGTACCGACGGTCAGCTTGCCGGCTGTCTGGGTCGCCAACGTGCCGGGCGCACAGGCCGTCTTGGTGCCGGGGGACGACGCGGTGACCGACGCGCCGTCGCTCTGCGGGGCGCAGCCGGCGGCGGTTGCGACGGCGAGGACGGCGGTGGCGGTGCAGGTGGCGAGGCGTATCAGGCGCATGGCGGGAGAGTGGCAGGGGCCGGGGCCATCTGTCGAGGTCGCCCAGGAAAGGGTCCGCATAGTGGGAAGTTGATTGCGGGCCCGTGACAATCATGTGGCGGGGTGGGCTTGTGGTGAACGCTGCGCCGCCCGTACGCGACCTTCGGCCGCGTGTCCGGGGGTCCGGGGGCAGAGCCCCCG
>NZ_JAFLRJ010000034.1 GCF_017315755.1 Streptomyces beijiangensis | reverse complement strand
AGCTCACGCCGGCTCTCCTACTGCATCGTCATTTCCGGGCTGCCTTGTTGCACGCAGCATAGGCGCCTGATGGGGCGGTTTCCGGTCGGGGCGACCGACGCTCCGCCCGGAATATTACTCATGAGTACACCTAGTGTGTGCCCACTGAGCAAGCGCTTTGAACTGTGACCTTGCCAACGCTGAGTAATCAGAGGATGCCGGGAACTCTCAGTCGCGCAAAGCGTTGAAGCGACCCTGGTGATAGAGGAGCGGACGGCCCGCCCCCACCGGGTCCCCCGTGACGACCTGTGCGAGCACGATGCGGTGGTCCCCGGCAGGGATCCGCGCCACCACCCGGCAGACCAGCCAGGCCAGTACGCCGTCCAGCACCGGAACGCCCTCGGGGCCCGTGCTCCAGCCGGTGGGCGCGGCGAAGCGGTCCGCGCCGCTGCGCGCGAAGGTGGCGGCCAGCTCCTGCTGGTGCTCGCCGAGTATGTGTACGCCGATGTGCTCGGCCTCCGCGACGACCGGCCAGCTGGAGGATCCGGTACCCACGCCGAACGAGATCAACGGAGGCTCGGCGGCCACGGAGTTCAGGGAGGTGGCGGTGAACCCGACAGGGTGCTCACCGGCTGCGGTGATCACCGCGACGCCGGCGGCGTGCTGCCGGAAGACGGAGCGGAGCAGTTCGGGGGTGGCGAGCCGGCCGGTGGCGAGATCGGTCGAAGCCGTCATGGAGTTGTCCTTCTGCGAGGGATGCGTACGGGGCCCGGACTGTTCAGGCACCCGGACAGCGCGCACTCGCGTTACGGGCGAGATCCACGTGGGCCCGGCGGTAGAGAAGGAGATCCTGCGGCATAACGTCAGACTGACGATCCAACACGGGGCCAGTCAAGGCCGTATCGGCATGTGGGAGATCCGTCACGGACCTCACACCGCCTCCCCCAGTGCCGCGATGACGTCGGCCTTCCGTGGCTGGCCCGAGGCCCGCCGGACGATCCGTCCGCCCGCGTCGAGCACCAGGACGGTCGGCGTCCTGAGGATGTTCAGTTCCCGTACGAGAGCGAGTCGAGCCTCGGCGTCGATCTCCACATGAGCGACCCCGTCGACCATCGAGGTCACCTCCTCCAGGGTGCGCCGGGTGGCCCGGCAGGGGGCACAGAACGCGCTGGAGAACTGGACGAGCGTGGCACGCTCCCCCAGGTCCATTCCCAACTCGGCCGCCCCGAGCCGCCTTTCGCCGTCACGCCCGCGCACCTTCAGCCTCCCGTTCCTCCGCCGGTGCAGCAGCCCGAAGGCCCCCGCCGCCGCGAGTACCGCTACGCACACCACAATTCCGCTCATCGACCGCTACAGCGTTCATGCAACCGCAAAGATTCCCGCGGGGTACGGACCGGGCGCGATACGGAATGCTGGCTTCATGGACATCGACATCAGAGGACCCCGATTCGGTGCGGCCGTGACCACGGTCGTACTCGCGCTGGTCCTCATCACCGGCAGCGGTCCGCTGCTGGCCTGGCAGGCGCTGTGCTTCGCGGTGGGCGCCGCGGCGGGGGTGGGCTCTTCACCGTACGGATGGCTGTTCCGCAGCGTCGTACGACCGCGTCTCGGGCCGCCCCAGGAGTTCGAGCCGCCGCAGCCGCCGCGCTTCGCCCAGGCCGTCGGACTCGTCTTCGCGCTGCTGGGGCTCGTCGGCTACTTCTGGGGGCCTTCGTGGCTTGGCACGACTGCCACCGCATGTGCGCTGGCAGCGGCTTTTCTCAATGCTGCATTCGGTTACTGCCTGGGTTGCGAAATGTACCTGTTGGTGCGTCGCGGGGCCGCCCGCCTGGGATGACGTGACGAGAATCTCGCGGTTCGGCGGCACCAGGACTGGCTACTCGGCTGCGCATGGGGCACGATCTGCCCAATGCCGCAAACCTACGGTGTCGTAGCTTCCACCGGGGGAACAATCTCCCCCGGGCACAGAAGGGTCTCCTCCAGATGGCAGAACTCGTCTATCGACCGGTGATCGGCGCGGCTCTCGGGCTGTTCAAGGCGCTCGACCTGAAGATCGATACTCAGGGTTCAGAGAACATCCCGCGTACCGGCGGTGCTGTTCTCGTCAGCAATCACATCAGCTATCTGGACTTCATCTTCGACGGCCTGGTCGTCCTCCCGCAGAAGCGCCTGGTGCGCTTCATGGCGAAGGAGTCGGTCTTCCGGCACCGGATCTCCGGCCCCCTGATGCGCGGCATGAAGCACATCCCGGTGGACCGCAAGCAGGGCGAGGACGCGTACAAGCACGCGCTCGAGTCGCTGCGCTCCGGCGAGATCATCGGTGTCTTCCCCGAGGCGACCATCTCGGAGTCCTTCACGCTCAAGAGCTTCAAGTCGGGTGCGGCCCGCCTCGCCCAGGAGGCGGGCGTCCCGCTGATCCCGATGGCACTGTGGGGCACCCAGCGGATCTGGACCAAGGGCAAGCCGCGCAACTTCAAGCGCAACCACATCCCCATCACGATCCGTGTCGGCGAGCCGATGTCCGCTCCGGCCGACGAGTACGCGGGGGCGATCACACGCCGGCTGCGCGGGCGTGTGCAGGAGCTCCTCGAGGCCGCGCAGCGCGCCTATCCCGTACGACCGAAGAGCGCCGACGACACCTGGTGGGTCCCGGCACACCTCGGCGGCACCGCCCCGACCGCGGAGCAGGTCCGCGAGGCCGAGCGGCAGGGCTGACCCGACCGGAACGTCACTCCGGGGTACGCAGCGAGATCCGCGCCCCGGGACTCAACTTCTCCAGCGAATCGGCGAGTTCGGAGCCTGCGGCTTCGAGCTCGCCGATCGTCATGGGGGCCAGCGACTCCAGCAGGAAGACGGCGTTGACCGACTCCTCGGTGAGCCTGGTGCGTACGCCCTGACGCCAGTTCCAGCGCCGGCAGGTCACCCCTTCGTCGTCGCACCAGACGACTTCGCCCGCGTCCGGGTGCTCCACGGTCCGCTCCCCGCCCGCGACCGTGACGAACGACTCCTCGCCGGTGGCGCGGATCAGCCGCATACCGCCCTTGATGTGGTCGGTGTCCTCTCCGCCGACCGGGATGAGGTGGGCGACGCTGATCGCGTTGTAGGCGTCGACCAGCAGATTGATGCGCGGCAGTCCGCCGTCCGCGAGGGCGCGCTTGGCGAGCGCCTCCGCGGAGTTCCGGGTGCGGTTCGGCTTGGATCCGAAAGCGCTGTAGGTCTCGCGCCAGGCGGCGATGTGCGCGTCCTCGTGCGGGGCGCGGCCGTCAAGGCGCTCGGCCAGCCGGCGGGCGGCTTCGTCGAGCAGGGCCGAACTGTCCGCCGTACTGGGGCTGTTGACGAGGCCGCGCGCCTCGATGGCGAGGTGGGTGAAGCCGGGGGCCAGGGCCCGTACCTCGTCGGACACGGAGAGGGTGAGGGTCATGTCTGCTGCCTTGCTTCAGAGCTCGGTGGGAAGGATGCGCCACAGGTGCGGCCGGTCGGACGCATCCTGCAGGGCGCGCAGACAGGCCGGATGAGGTACAGCATAAAGCACTGGGTAGTCCACCTCATTGAACTCCGGCCGTACGGTCCACGCGAGCCGCTCCACGTCCGGCGAGAACTGCGCGTCGACGCCCGGCTTGTTGCCGCGCACGTCCAGGCGGGCCCAGGTGTCGCGCCCCGGCAGCCTCACGGCGAGCAGGCCGTGAATCATGGGGGCGGATCCGTCGTCCTCGGTGAGCCGCTGATAGCAGAGGGCCGCCGGGATGGACTCGGCCCGCAGGAGTGCCGCCAGCGCGATCGCCTTGGCGTGACAGATGCCGGTGCGCTTCTCCAGGACGTCCGAGGCGCGCCAGGTGACGCGCGGATCGCCCGTGTCGGCGGAGTGCGGGATGGTGTCGCGCACGAACTCATAGGCAGCCTTGGCGTATGAGTATGCGTCGGGATTCTCTGTACGCAGACCCGCGGCGGTCGTGCGCACAAGCGGATGCCCGTGGTCGATGACGTCATCAGCAGCCAAGTAGGCGGCCAGGTCCGGGTTTTCCTGGATCAGCTCCATGGCCGTGAGCGTACGAGTGTGACCGACCGGAGGTCAATACATTTCCGGTCGGCCACAATGTTATGCAGTACGGGCTAGCGGGCCAGCTCTTCCTTCAGCGCCTGCAGGAAGCCGTCCACGTCTTCCTCGGTGGTGTCGAAGGCGCACATCCAGCGGACATCGCCCGCCGCCTCGTCCCAGAAGTAGAAGCGGTAGCGCTTCTGCAGCCGCTCGCTCACATCGTGCGGCAGCCGCGCGAAGACGGCGTTGGCCTGGACGGGGTGGAGGATCTCGACGCCGTCGATCCCGCGCACTCCGTCGGCCAGCCGCTGCGCCATGGTGTTGGCGTGCCGTGCGCTGCGCAGCCACAGATCACGGGTGAGCAGCGCCTCCAGCTGCACCGATACGAAGCGCATCTTGGAGGCGAGCTGCATCGACATCTTCCGCACGTGCTTCATATGGCGCACGGCGTCGGGGTTGAGGACCACGATCGCCTCGCCGAAGAGCATGCCGTTCTTCGTTCCGCCGAACGACAGGATGTCCACGCCCACGGCGTTGGTGAAGGTCCTCATGGGTACGTCGAGCGAGGCGGCGGCGTTGGATATCCGCGCCCCGTCGAGGTGCACCTTCATCCCGCGCTCGTGGGAGTGCTCACAGATCGCCCGGATCTCGTCGGGCGTGTAGACGGTGCCCAGTTCGGTGTTCTGGGTGATCGAGACGACCTGCGGCATGGCCCGGTGCTCGTCCTCCCAGCCGAACGCCTGCCGGTCGATGAGCTCGGGCGTGAGCTTGCCGTCCGGCGTCGGTACGGTCAGCAGCTTCAGGCCGGCCATCCGCTCGGGCGCACCGCCCTCGTCCACGTTGATGTGCGCGGACTCGGCACAGATCACCGCACCCCACCGGTCGGTGAGCGCCTGGAGCGCGGTGACGTTGGCGCCGGTGCCGTTGAAGACCGGGAAGGCCTCCGCCGTCGGCCCGAAATGGCTGTGCATCAGCCGCTGCAGGTGCTCGGTGTACTGGTCCTCGCCGTACGCGATCTGGTGCCCGCCGTTGGCGAGGGCCAGGGCGGCGAGAACCTCGGGGTGCGCGCCCGCGTAGTTGTCGCTGGCGAAACCGCGCACCGCCGGGTCGTGATGTCGTACGGCGTCGGTCTTTAGGGCTCGGGCGTCAGCCACAGGCGCTTTCCATTCACTTCCGATGCGGACTTGTCCCAGACTCCCACGATCGCCTCGGCCAGCTCACCGGCGTCCGTGAAGCCCGCGAACTTGGCGTTCGGGCGCTCCGCCCGCATCGCGTCGTGGACCAGGGCCTTGATGACCAGGATGGAGGCCGCGGTCTGTGGTCCGTCCTCACCGCCCGCCTTGCGGAAGGCGTCGCCGAGGGCGAGGGTCCACGCCTCGGCCGCCGCCTTGGAGGCCGCGTAGGCGGCGTTGCCCGCGGTGGGCTTGGACGCGCCGGCCGCGCTGATCAGCAGATAGCGGCCGCACTCGCTGCGCAGCAGTCCGTCGTGGAAGGCGAGCGAGGTGTTCTGGACCGTGCGGATGAGCAGCTTCTCCAGCAACTCCCAGTCCGCCAGGTCGGTTTCGGCGAAGGTGGCGCTTCCGCGCCAGCCGCCGACGAGGTGCACCAGGCCGTCGATGCGGCCGAACTCCTTCTCCGTACGCGCTGCCCAGTCGCGGGTCGCGTCCAGATCGAGGAGGTCGACGGTGTCACCGGTGACGGTGGCCCCGCCGTGGGCGTACCGGGCGGCGTCGACGGCCTCGGCGAGCCGTGCGGCGTCGGCGTCCGCCGCCACGACGGTCGCACCGGCCTCCGCCAGTTTCAGCAGGGCGGCCCGGCCTGCCGGTCCGGCCGCTCCGGCCACCGCGACGACCGCTCCGTCCAGGGGTCCAGTGCTCATGGGTACCGCCTCCTGACCCTCTTTGATCAATACAGCCTGCGCAGGTGTGCTCATGCGGCCACTCGTTCCGGGGCGCCCGCGGCAGTGATCCCCTTGGTGGAGGCGATCACGTCCTTGAGCTTCTTGGAGAGTGCCTCATAGAACATGCTGAGCGGAAACTCGTCCGGAAGCACGTCGTCGACGAGTTTCCGCGGCGGCAGACTCAGATCCAGGGCGTCGGGGCCCTTGGCCCAGCGCGATCCCGGGTGCGGTGCGAGGTACGTCGCCACCAGGTCGTACGCAGCGAACCAGTGGACCAGCTTCGGGCGGTCGATGCCGGCCCGGTAGAGGGCTTCGATCTCGCCGCAGAGCTGGTTGGTGACCTGCGGCGCACGCTCCCAGTCGATCTTGAGCGTGTTGTCGGTCCAGCGCACCACGTCGTGCTTGTGGAGGTACGCGAAGAGCAGCTGGCCGCCGAGCCCGTCGTAGTTGCGTACGCGCTCACCGGTGACGGGGAAGCGGAACATCCGGTCGAAGAGCACCGCGTACTGCACGTCGCGCCCGTGGGCGTTGCCCTCGGCCTCCAGCTTCACCGCCTCCTTGAAGGCGGTGAGGTCGCAGCGCAGCTCTTCGAGGCCGTACATCCAGAACGGCTGCCGCTGCTTGATCATGAAGGGGTCGAAGGGCAGGTCGCCGTGGCTGTGGGTGCGGTCGTGGACCATGTCCCAGAGCACGAAGGCCTGCTCGCAGCGGGCCTGGTCGCCGATCATCTCGCGGATGCCGTCGGGGAGTTCGAGCCCGAGGAGTGCGACGGAGGCCTCGGTGACGGCGCGGAAGCGCGCGGCCTCGCGGTCGCAGAAGATGCCGCCCCAGCTGAAGCGGTCGGGCGCCTCGCGCACGGCGATGGTCTCGGGGAAGAGCACCGCCGAATTGGTGTCGTACCCGGAGGTGAAGTCCTCGAAGGTGATGCCGCAGAACAGCGGGTTGTCGTAGCGGGTGGCCTCCAGCTCGGCGAGCCAGTCGGGCCAGACCATGCGCAGGACGACCGCTTCGAGGTTGCGGTCGGGGTTGCCGTTCTGCGTGTACATCGCGAAGAGGGCCAGGTGCTGCAGTCCATCGGCGCGCCCGACGGCCGGCTGGAAGGCGAGCAGCGAGTCCAGGAAGTCAGGGACGTCGAAGGCACTGTCGGCCCACTTCCGGAGGTCCGCGGCGAGCGCACGGTGGTACGCGGCGTCGTGCGGCAGCAGCGGGGAGAGCTCCCCGACCGCGGCGATCACGCGGTCGACGGCGGATTCGACGGTCGTACGGGAAGGAGCGCCCTCGGCGTCGAAGTCGATCGAGCCGTCCTTGGACTGCCAGGGCCTGATCTCCTCGACGGCACCCTTGAGCTCGGGCCAGGCCGGGTGCTCGACCACGCGCCGGTCGGCAGATATACCTCCGGCAGTCATGTCCTGCACAAGAATTTCCGTCATGTCACTTCCTCCACAGGAGAACCTCGCGTCAAGGCAGCGTATCCGTGTTCGGTTCTCCCCCTCAAGGGGGGTCCCAGTAAATTATCCTGCGCCACCCCCTTGATCGCAGATGTTCTTCCTGTCACTCCCGAATATCACAGTCACATCCGCCACTCCGGCCAGAGCTTCACGAGCCCCGGGCAGCTCGGCCGAAGACCGGTCTCCCACACGTACCCAGGGCACCGCGTCAACATCCGCAGGACACGCCCACGCCCGGGTGACGCAGTTCGCCGCCGGGCCGCCGCGGCCGGTAGGACGGACACGGTCCGCCCTCCCCCACGCCCCTGGAGTCCTGCCGCGTGAGCATCCGTGCCGTCCTTGTCGCAGCCCTCATCACCGGTCTGATCCTGGGGGTGGTCGGAGCCCGAGCCGGTTATTCCGTTCCCTCCGCCGAGAGGGGTTCGGCCGCGGGGGCGGGCCGTTAGGCTGCGGCCGTGCCGCGTGGGTAGCAATGCCATGTGGGAGCCGCCGTCGACGGAAGCGAGTTGAACCTTGACTTTCCTCACCATCGGTCATCGCGGAGTCATGGGTGTCGAACCGGAGAACACCCTGCGCTCCTTCGTCCACGCACAGCAGGCGGGCATGGACGTCATCGAGCTGGACCTTCATCTGAGCAAGGACGGCGCGCTCGTCGTCATGCACGACACGGAAGTGGACCGTACGACAGACGGCAAGGGGGCGATCGCCGACAAGACCCTCGCCGAACTGCGGGAGCTGGACGCCGGACAGGGCGAACGCGTCCCGGTCTTCGAGCAGGTCCTGGACGCGGTACGGGCACCGCTCCAGGCCGAGATCAAGGACGTGGCCGCGGCGCGTGTGCTCGCGGAGGTGATGCACCGCCGCGATCTGACCGGCCGCGTCGAGGTGTCGTCCTTCCACGACGAGGCGATCACAGAGATCACCTCGCTGGTCCCGGGCGTACGCACCGTGCTCATCGCCAGCCGCTGGGGCGACGACGTGGTGGACCGGGCGAAGGCGGTGGGCGCCGCCTCGCTGGCCCTGAACATCCGCAGGCTGACCCTGGAGACGGTCGAGCGCGCGCACGAGGCAGGGATCAAGGTCATCGGCTGGGTGGTGAACACCCAGGATCAGCTGCGTCTGGTGCGGGCCCTGGAGCTGGACGCGGCCACCACCGATTACCCCGAGATCCGGCGCACCGGCCGGTTCACGGCCTGAGCGGCTTCACCAGCAGCTCGAACTGCAGGTCGTCGCGCTGAGGGATGCCGAAGCGCTCGTCGCCGTACGGGAAGGGCGTCATCTTTCCCGTACGGCGGTAGCCGCGCCGCTCGTACCAGGCGATCAGGTCGTCGCGCACCGAGATCACCGTCATGTGCATCTCGCCGACGCCCCAGTCCTCGCGCACGGAGCGCTCCGCCTCGGCGATGATCTGCTTGCCGAGGCCGCCGCCCTGCTGTTCGGGGCGTACAGCGAACATTCCGAAGTAGGCGGCGTCGCCCCGGTGTTCGAGCTGGCAGCACGCGATCGTCCCGCCGTCCCGCTCCACGACCAGGAGCCTGCTGCCGTCGGCCGCGATGACCGCGCGGACGCCTTCGGGATCGGTGCGCTGCCCCTGCAGAATGTCCGCCTCCGTGGTCCAGCCGGTCCGGCTCGCGTCACCGCGGTAGGCCGACTGGATCAGCTCGACCAGGTCCGGTACGTCGGTCTCCGCAGCGTCCCGGAAGGTGAGGCGGGCAGGGGCGGTGTCCATGGCGCGGGGTCTCCCGTCGGAAGCGATTGGTGTACGGGCCCGAGAGTAGCGCGCTCCCCCTGTACGCCTCTGCGCTCGTGTGCGCACCGCCCGGGAAGGGAATCGACTCGTCGAGATGACGACACGGTCGATCGGGGAGGTACGCCGTGCACGGACCGGCGATGTCCGGCTGGCTCCTGGTGGCGCTGTGTGTCGCGACCGGGGCCTACTGCCTGCTGCGGATGCGCAGCGGCTCGGAGCAGGCGCGCAGGGCGGCGGGCGGCGAAGCGCTGATGGGGTTCGGGATGGCGGCGATGGCCGTACCCGCGGCGGCGGCCGCACCATCGTCCTGGGGCTGGGCGGTGTTCGCCGCGGTTTTCGGGGCCGCGGCGCTGCGCGCGCTGTGGCTGGCGAGGACGGACGTACACCATCTGCACCACCTCGTCGGCTCGGCGGCCATGGTCTACATGGCGGTGACGATGGCCCCGGCGGGTCCGCACGGCGGCCACGCGATGCATACGGCGGGCGGCGTGCCCCTGGTCACGGGCGCGCTGCTGGCCTATTTCGCGGTGTACGTACTGAGGGCGGGGGTGCGGCTGATGCCCGCGCAGGCAGGGTCGGGAGCCGGCGGATCCGGTGGGGCCGACTGGGGGGCGCGGCCCGAGCTGGCGCTCGCCTGCCGGCTGTCCATGGGGCTCGGGATGCTGGCGATGCTGGTCACGCTGTAGGGGCGCACCGTGGCGTACGTCACTTGCCGGGCCAGGACATACCCCTGAGCGGCACCCCGCTCATAGGCTGACACCCATGTTGGTCGCCGCGGCACTGTTGCTGTTCGGGGCCCTGGCCGCCGTCGGGGCACCGCGCCTGTTGGCGCGCGCGGAATGGCCGGAGCGCGAGCCGGTGGTGGCGCTGTGGGTGTGGCAGTGCGTGGTGGCAGCGGTGCTGCTGTCGTTCGCGCTGGCGATGACCTTCAGCGCGGCCGTGGCGTGGCAGGGAGTACGCGGACAGGTGTTCGCGCACGCGCCGAGCGCCGTGGTCGACGCGTACGCGCTGGGCGCCTACACCCAGTGGGCGGCGGGGACATCGCTGGTCCTGGCGGGCGGCGGTGTCTGGACTGCCGCGATGCTCGTACGGGAAATCCGCCGGGCGCGTGCCCGGCGCCGGCTGCGCCGCGGTGAACTCCTGGTGCGCTCCCCGCTGTTGCCCGGCGAGGAGACGGGGAGCGACCGTCTGGTCATCCTGGAGGGCGAGCGGGCCGACGCCTGGTGGCTGCCGGGTCCGGCCCCTCAACTGGCCGTCACCACCGGGGCGCTCCGGCGTCTCAAGGGGCGCCAGCTCGATGCCGTACTGGCCCATGAGCAGGGACATGCGCGGGCACGCCACGACTGGCTGCTGCACTGCTCGGCAGCCCTGGCCGGGGGGTTTCCGCAGATTCCGGTGTTCGCGGCGTTCCGCGACGAGATGCACCGCCTGGTCGAACTGGCCGCAGACGATGTGGCTTCGCGACGCTTCGGACGCCTCACGATCGCCCTCGCCCTGGTCGAACTCAACGAGCACCGTGGGGTGTTCGGGCCCTCACCGACCCCCGGCGCCCAGGTTCCGCTGCGTGTCGACCGACTGTTGCTCGCAGCCCCGCGGCTGACCGCGGGCCGTCGTCTGCTGCTGACCGCGGCCGCCGCGATGGTGCCGGTGATTCCCCTGCTGGTGGCTTTCATCCCGGGGCTCCGCGCGCTGGGATAGCCCGGAGCGCCCGCTGTCGGCGAGGATCTCCCCATGCACTCCGCACTCCTGTCGCCGCCGGCCCACCAGCCCCCCACGGCCCCTCTGCGGACGGGCTCCGTGTGCGCGGCGCTGACCGCACTCCTGCTGATCCTCGTCGCGGCCGAGTGGTCCCCGCTGATGCGATTCGACAGATGGCTCGCGGAGCACCTGCACCGCAGCGCCGTCGCCGAGCCGGGGTTCACGCACCTCAACCGGGTGCTCACCGACTGGGTGTGGGACCCGTGGGCGCTGCGCGCGCTGCTGGGCGTCGCCGTGCTGTGGCTGTTCCTGCGCAAGGACTGGCGGCCGGCGCTCTGGGTCGGGGTGACGGGCGCGGTGGGCACACTGCTGCAGCAGGGAATGAAGGCTGCGGTCGGCAGAGCGCGTCCGCAGTGGCCGGACCCCGTGGACTCGGCGCACTACGCGTCCTTCCCTTCCGGGCACGCGATGACGGCGACGGTCAGCATCGGCCTGCTCCTGTGGCTGCTGCGGCGCAGCCGGCCGAGCGCACCGGTGTGGCGGACTGCGGTCGCGGCGGCAGCCGTCTCGGTCGTCGGGGTGGGCCTGACCCGGCTCTATCTGGGCGTGCACTGGGCCTCGGACGTACTGGGCGGCTGGCTGCTCGGCGCGGCCCTGGTGGCCTTCTCGGTCTCCGCGTACGGAAGACTGCGGTCATGACGATCAAGGGTGTGCTCTTCGACTTCTCCGGGACTCTCTGTCGCATCGAGCCGGTGGGCGACTGGCTGGACGCAGTGCTCGACGAGGCGGGCATCAGGCTCCCGGACGATGAACTGAGGCGGTACACCGAGGAGTTGGAGGCGACAGGCGCGCTCCCCGGCGGACCGGCCCCGCAGCAGGTGCCGCCACATCTGGCGGAGCTGTGGGCGACGCGCGACGAGAGCGCGGAGCGGCACCGCGCCGCGTACACCGGTCTGAGCCGGCAGGTCGCCCTGCCCGATCCGGCCCTGCACGACGCGCTCTACGACCGCCACAGGACGCCCGCGGCCTGGCACCCGTACCCCGATGCCGCCGAGGTGCTCAGCGGGCTGCGCGGGCGCGGCATCAGCACCGGACTGATCAGCAACATCGGCTGGGACCCGCGACCGGTGCTGGACGCGCACGGGATCGGCGCGCATCTGGACGCCGCCGTCCTCTCGTACGAGCACGAGATCCAGAAGCCCGACCCGCGGCTCTTCCGCATCGCCTGCGAGGCGATCGGCCACGACCCGCGCGACGTCCTGATGGTCGGCGACGACCGGAGTGCGGACGGCGGTGCGCTGGATGTGGGGTGCGCGGTGCATTTCGTGGACCATGTGCCGGTCGCGGACCGGCCGGACGGGCTGCGTCCCGTTCTCGATCTCGTCGGCTGAGCAATCGCCCCGGATCAAATCCATGTGCGGGCACGCGGAGGGGAAAGCCATGATGTCCGCATGACCTCTCGCGCAATTCCCCTCGAAGCCCTGCTGGTTGTCGACATTCAGTCGGACTCCGTGACCGGCGCGAGGGCGGTCCCCGGTGTGGCCCGGCTGCTGGAGACGACCGCGGATCTGATCGCGCGGGCCCGGAAGAGCGGGGCACTCGTCGTGCACATCCAGAACGACGGACGGCCCGGTGCGGGCGACGAGCCGCACACACCCGGCTGGGAGCTCCACCACCCGGTCGAGGAGGGGCCCTGGGAGGTCGCGATCCGTAAGCCCGTGGACGACAGCTTCGAACGGACGCCGCTGGGGGGCCTGTTGGCCGACGCGGGGGTACGGTCGGTCGCCGTCTGCGGGCTGATGTCGGAGATGTGCGTCCAGGCGACGGCCCGTACGGCGCTGGCGCGGGGATACCGGGTCGTCCTCCCGCACGACGCCCACGCGACGCAGGACATCCCGGCGGCGCCCGGCATCAGCGACCGGGTCCCTGCGGCGACGGTCTCGCGGGTCGCCGAATGGGCTCTCGGAAGCGATCTGGAGGTCCCGGCGCACGCCGCGGATGTCACGTTCACGGCGCCGCCGGGTGCGGCGACTGTCTAGCCCACGAGCGTCTGGGTGCCGAGTACACCGATGAGCGCCAGCCGCTCCGCGTCCTCGGTGCCGGGCTCGGCCGTGTAGACCATGATGCGGAGATCGCTGCCCGCGACGCTGAGCACGTCGCAGTCGAGGGTCAGCGGGCCCACCTGCGGATGATCGACGGTCTTGCGGGAGGCCTCGACGTCACCGACCGCCCCTGCCTCCCACAGCTCGGCGAACCGGTCGCTGTTCGTACGCAACTCCGTGATGAGACGCCGCAGCCGCTGGTCCGCCGGATACCGGATCGCCATGGCCCGCAGCTGGGAGACCTGCGCCGTCTCCATCGCGTACAAGGTCTCCGGTGTGTGCCGTACCCGGCTGCCCGAGCCGAGGAAGTGGCGCCACACCGCGTTGCGCTCGTTGCCCTGATGCCGGCCCATCAAAGCCACGTACAGAGGGTTGGCGAGCAGCAGCGTCCACGTCGCGTCGCTGACCGCGACGGGCGTACCGGTCAGCCTGTCCAGCATCCGCTGCACACTCGGTGTGATGTACGCGGGCACTGTGCCCCGCCCCGGCGGCACCAGCCCCGCGACGTGGAACAGATGCGCGCGCTCGGCGCCGGACAGGCGCAGTGCCCGGCCGAGGGCCTCGACGACCTGTTCGGACGGATTGGTCGCCCGGCCCTGTTCGAGGCGGGTTACGTAGTCGACGGAGATCCCCGCCAGCAGGGCAAGCTCCTCACGGCGCAGCCCGGCCGCGCGCCGGTGCCCGCCGTCGGGCAGCCCCGCCATCTCAGGGGAGACGCGGTCGCGCCAGCGCCGCACCGTGTGGCCGAACTCCGTGGTCGCCATGACACCACTGTGCACCGCCCCGCCCGGTTCTTCCTGGTACTGGCAGTCCCAGGAAGACGGGACGCCTGGCTGACCGCGCCGCGCCACCGCATCGTGGAGCCATGACCACAACACTGATCACCGGAGCGAACAAGGGTCTCGGCTTCGAGACCGCCCGCCGCCTCGTCGCGGCGGGCCACACCGTCTACGTGGGCAGCCGGGACGCCGAACGCGGGCGCCGGGCAGCCGAGCAGCTGGGAGCACGGGCCGTCCAGCTCGACATCACCGACGACGCGTCCGTCGACGCCGCCGCGAAGGCCGTCGCGGCGGACGGCGGACTGGATGTACTGATCAACAACGCGGGCATCGAGGAACGGGCCGCCGGCAATGCCGTGATCGGCGCCGCGGAGGTGACCGCCGAGATGATGCGCCGGACGTTCGAGACGAACGTCTTCGGCACGGTGCGCGTACTGCACGCGTTCCTCCCCCTGCTGCAGCGCTCGGCCGCCCCTGTCGTGGTCAACGTGAGCAGCGGCCTGGCCTCGCTGACCCGGGTCAGCGAGGCGGGAACCCCTGCCCACGCCTACCCGGGCGTCGCCTACCCGACCTCAAAGGCCGCGGTCAACATGATCACCGTGCAGTACGCGAAGGCCTTCCCCGCCATGCGGATCAACGCCGTCGAGCCCGGATTCACCAAGACCGACCTGAACGGGAACACCGGCATCCAGACCGTGGAACAGGGCGCCGAGATCATCGTCCACATGGCGCGGCTCGACGCCGACGGCCCCACCGGGAGCTACGTCGACGCCGAAGGCACGCTCCCCTGGTAATCGGGGAGCCGTACGGACGAGCACCCGGCACACTGACCGTCATGCCTGTCTCGCTGCATCACATCGTCGTCGACGCCCACGACCTGCCCGCCCTCGCCCGCTTCTGGGCCGGGGTGCTGGGCTGGCGGATCCTCTCCGAGCGGGAGAGGGAGGTCGTGATCGGACCGGAGGAGTCCGCGCCGGTGGGCATGTGTTTCATGCCGGTGACGGACGAGAAGGTCGTCAAGAACCGTCTGCACCTCGACCTGACGTCCGCCGCGGAGGACCGGGAGGCCGAGATCGATCGCATCCTGGCACTCGGCGCCCGCCGGGCGGACGTCGGCCAGAGCGGCAGCGAGTCGTGGACGGTGCTGGCAGATCCGGAGGGGAACGAGTTCTGCGTGGTCCGCCCGAAGACGACTCTCATCGACTGAAGCGAGCCGCGGTCGGTCAGGGGCCGACGGAGCTGCCAGGTGAACGGTGACGGCCGGCCGTGGGAAGATCCATGCAGGTCGGTAGCGCGCCGGTCCAAGAAAGGGCGTCATCACATGGCAGCGGGATTCTCGGACTGGAAAGTCAACCGGCAGTATTCGGTGAACGACTGTGTCGCCTACTCGGGCAAGCAATACCGGTGCCTCAAGACGCACAAGTCGAATTCCGCGTCGAACCCGAAGACTTCCGCCGCGATGTGGCAGAAGTACACTCCCTGACCGCTGCGGCGCGATGCCGTGGCGTGGGGGCATGGATCTGAAACGGACACGGCCGGTGAACCGGCCGCTCTCCCCCGCCGCCTTCCGCCGCAACCCTCGCGAAGGCGGCAAAAACCGACTGAATCGGACGATCCCCCGCGTCGCCCGATCCAGTCGGCGGTCCCCACAGAACAGACCCCTGACAGGGGTCTTTGCAGGGTGCGTTGATTATAGTTGGCTGAGAGCCAGTCAACGCAGGAGATAAGCATGTCCCCGCGCAGCCCGTCGGTCAATGAGGAGTTGCGTCGGCGTTCCCGCGAGCGGCTGCTGCAGGCGACCGTCGAGCTGGTGGGTGAGCGCGGGTACGAGGCGACGACCCTCGCCGACATCGCCGACCGGGCCGGCTCGGCACGCGGTCTGGTCTCGTACTACTTCCCCGGCAAGCGCCAGCTGCTGCAGTCGGCCGTGCACCGGCTGATGCATCGCACCCTCGCCGCCGCTCTGGAGCGCGAACCGCGCACCGAGGACGGCCAGGAGCTCATGGCGCGGGCGATCGACGCGATCCTCGGGCTCGCCGGCGACCATCCGGTGCTGATGCGTACGCACATGGCGCAGATCCTGCAGGCCGACGGCTTTGTGAAGTGTGCCGAGCAGCAGCGCCTCGCGCAGCTGCTCCGTTCGGCCGTGGTCAGTTACGGGTCCGCGGATCCCGACACCGATTATCCGCTGCTGCGCGCCCAGTTGATGGGCACGGTCTTCGCGCAGCTGCTGCCGGGCGCACCGATGCCGCTGACGCGGCTGCGCACCGAACTCTTCCAGCGGTACGGGCTCGACTGGACGCTGGGCGTTCCGCCGGGCGACGAACCGCCCGGCGGAACACGTCATGACTTCGCTGACGGGCCGTCGTAGACCGGTCTAGTCGAAGTACTCGGGCTGGGTCTGCACATTGAGCTCGTCCAGCCGGACACGCTTCGCCGGGTCGGTGCGACGGTCGCTGAGCTTCAGTACGTCGAAGCCCTTGGCGATGTCGTTGGAGTAGATGTAGCCGTTGTAGTAGTACGCGGACCACGAGCCGCCGGTCGTCATCGTGTCCGTGGTCAGCGGGCCGCGCTCGAAGTAGCCGATCTCCTTGGGCTTCGAGGAGTCGGTGAAGTCCCAGACGGAGACACCGCCCTGGTACCAGGCCTGGACCATGAGGTCCTTGCCCTTGACCGGGATCAGCGAGCCGTTGTGGGCGACACAGTTCTCGGTGTCCGCCTGGTGGCGCGGGATCTTGAAGTAGCTGCGGAAGACGAGCTTGCGCTTGTCGCCCTTGCCCACGATGTCGTAGATGCCGTCGGCGCCACGGTTCGGGCCGATCGTGGCGTTGCAGGTGGCCGCGCCGCCGCCGCCGAGCTCGTCGGTGAAGACGACCTTGTCGGCCTTCTGGTTGAAGGTCGCGGAGTGCCAGAACGCGAAGTTGACGTTGTCCTGGACCCGGTCGATGACTTTCGGCTGCTCCGGGTTCTTGATGTCGAAGAGGATGCCGTCACCCATGCAGGCGCCGGCGGCCAGGTCCTTGGAGGGGAGCACGGTGATGTCGTGGCAGCCGGTGGTCTTGGAGACACCCGGGTTGGTGGGGGCTCCGGGGTTGCCGCCGCCGTCGGGTCCCTCACCGGGGAAGAGCACGGGGAAGTTCACGATCGCCGACTTCTCGGGGGCCTTGCGCGGCACCTTGATGACGGAGATCCCGTCGTGCGGCGGCTGGCAGTCCGGGAAGGTGGTGCTGGGCGAGTACGAGGAGACATAGATGTAGACGTTCTTCTTCGACGGCACCAGGGTGTGCGTGTGCGAGCCGCATGCGGTCTCGACGGCGGCGACGTACTTCGGGTTGCGCTTGTCGCTGATGTCGAAGATCTTCATGCCCTCCCAGGAGGACTTCTCGGTCGCGGGCTGCGTCGTCGAGGCGCAGGAGTTGTCGCTCCGCGAGGAGTCCGTCGACAGGAAGAGCAGGTTCCCCGAGACGGTGATGTCGTTCTGCGATCCGGGACAGAGGACCTGGGCGACTGTCTTCGGGGCCTTCGGGTTGCTGAGGTCGAAGATCCTGAAGCCGTCGTAGTTGCCGGCGAAGGCGTACTTGCCCTGGAAGGCGAGGTCCGAGTTGATCCCCGCGAGCGCGTCCTTGGGGATGTTGGTCAGATGCTCGATGTTGGCACTGTGGACGACCTCGTCCTGGCCGGGTATCTCCCCGTCGGCTATCGCGGAGCGGGTCTGCGCCGCCAGCGAGGCGGAGGTCGCCGTCGTGGCCGAGGCGTCTCCGGGATCGGGGGTCGCGACCGCCGGCCCGGCGGCCAGCAGGGTGGCGATGAGTCCGGCCGCGGCCGCCATCACGCCGAGTCGTCTGTGTCGTATGCGAGGCTCGTGCAACGAGATCACTGCGTCCTCCCTTGTATCCGTTCGTAGTTGAACGGTTCACGGACCCCGGCAGTATCGTCCTTCCCATGTACATCTCAACAGATGGCAACGGAAATGTAATGCGCGCCGGGAAGCTCGCCGTCGCCGCAGCGGTCCTGGCAGCGCTGCTGGCGCTGACCGCCTGCGATACGGACAAGAGCGCGCAAGGCAGTCGCAAAGGTGAGGCAAACACCGGCTCAAAGGTGGTGGCTCCAGGTAAACCCGGCGAACCGGCGAAGACGCTGTCGGCCGAGGACGCCGCCAAGGCAGGCCGGAACGACACCCCCAACTCGGCTGATTTCAGCTACACACAGATGATGATCGTCCATCACGGCCAGGCGCTGGAGATGACGAAGCTGGTGGCACAGCGGGCCGATGCGGAGCCGGTGAAGAAGCTCGCCGAGCGCATAGCGGCTGCCCAGGGGCCGGAAATCGGCGCGATGCAGGGCTGGTTGGACTCCCACGGGGGTGCACGCAAGCAGAGCGGGCACGACCATGCGTCGATGCCAGGGATGGCCACCACGGCCCAACTGGCCCAGTTGCGCGCGGCGAAGGGAAAGGCCTTCGACGAACTCTTCCTCAAGCTGATGATCACTCATCATCAGGGCGCGATCACCATGGCAACCGAGGTCCTCTCGGAGGGGAACAACGTTCTCGTCGAGGAAATGGCCAACGACGTTCTGGCACAGCAGACTTCGGAGATCGGCAGGATGCGCGCGATGGCCTGATGGTGCTCAACGGCGCTTTTCAGCGACGGTTATGACGCGGCGTCAGATAACCCTCGTCCCGCGCGCCTGCGATCAGTCTGAGCGCTTTGCGGCGGCTGTGCCCGGTCGCGTACATCACCGCGAGCACCGCATCACGGCCCTCCTGCTGGGCCTCGCGGTACGCGTCGGCCGCGACGCGCCGTCCCGCATTCCCCCGCGGCAACGCGGGGCGGGCGCGGCGCGCGGCCGGCGGCTCCCCCGCGGAACCGCCTTCGCACTCGCCCTCACATTCACCCTCGCCCCCAC
>NZ_JAFLRJ010000339.1 GCF_017315755.1 Streptomyces beijiangensis | reverse complement strand
GGCAGGAGCGGGGGACCCAGGTAAGTGCCGGGAAACCGGCTTGGGGTTAAGCCGAGCGCAAGGTCGCTCGGCCGGGCAACTCATTGGCCCGAACCCGACAGCTCACCTCGTAGGCGTCGGTGAGGAGATTTCCGCATGCTGCTTTCCAGCAAGTCCAAGCACCGTCGCCCGTCCAAGGCCGTCCGCTTCGCCACGCTCGCCGGTATCACCGGTGCGGCGATCGCCGCGCCCCTGATCGGTGCCACCTCGGCCTCGGCCGCCTCCGTCTCCACGTGGGACGCCGTCGCGCAGTGCGAGTCCGGTGGCAACTGGTCCACCAACACGGGCAACGGCTACTACGGTGGCCTGCAGTTCTCCAACTCCAGCTGGGCCGCCGCCGGCGGTACGCAGTACGCCGAGCGCGCCGACCTGGCCTCCAAGGACCAGCAGATCGCCACCGCCGAGAAGCTGCTCGCCCTGCAGGGCCCCGGTGCCTGGGCCTGCGCCGGCGCCGGCAACCTGAGCAACGACGGTGTCGACCCGGGCGTCAGCACCGACTCCGGCAGCGCGTCGAGCGACTCGTCCTCCAGCGACTCGTCCTCGTCCTCGTCCTCCTCGGACAACTCGTACTCGAGCGACTCCAGCTCCTCCGAGAGCACGGACAGCTCCTCGTCGGACGACTCGTCCGCCGCTGCGGCCCCGTCGACGACCCCGGCCGCCCCGTCGGCCTCCTCCTCGTACGAGAAGGGTGACGGCGAGTACAAGGTCAAGACCGGCGACACGCTGTCCGCCATCGCCAAGGCGCAGGGCGTCTCCGGCGGCTGGGAGAAGGTCTACGACCTCAACAAGGACATCGTGAAGGACGCCAACCTGATCTACCCGGGCCAGCAGCTGCACCTCAGCTGATCAGCTGAAGCCGATCCCGGCTCTCCCCCCAGAGCACCCCGGCCCGGCGCGACTCCCCCCGTTCGCGCCGGGCCGGGGTTTTGGCGATTACCGCCAAGTAACGTTCGGGCCCTTTGACCAGTAATACAGGTCATTGGGCCCTTTTTCGTCCCAGGGGCCGGTCGCACGGCTGGCCGAACCCCGCGAGCCGGTTAGGCTCTTGTCGCAAGGCCAAAGCGACCCTGCACCCCATAGCGTCACATCCCATAAGGAGATGCTCGTGCCGTCCATCGACGTCGTCGTAGCCCGGGAAATCCTGGACTCCCGAGGCAACCCCACGGTCGAGGTCGAGGTCGGCCTCGACGACGGCAGCACCGGTCGTGCTGCTGTTCCGTCCGGCGCCTCCACCGGTGCCTTCGAGGCCGTCGAGCTTCGCGACGGTGACCCCAACCGCTACCACGGCAAGGGTGTCGAGAAGGCCGTCCTCGCCGTCATCGAGCAGATCGGCCCGGAGCTCGTCGGTTACGACGCCACCGAGCAGCGTCTGATCGACCAGGCCATGTTCGACCTGGACGCGACCGAGAACAAGGGCTCGCTGGGCGCCAACGCGATCCTCGGTGTCTCGCTCGCTGTGGCCCACGCCGCCTCCGAGGCCTCGGACCTGCCGCTGTTCCGCTACCTCGGTGGCCCGAACGCGCACCTGCTGCCCGTCCCGATGATGAACATCCTGAACGGTGGGTCGCACGCCGACTCCAACGTCGACATCCAGGAGTTCATGATCGCCCCGATCGGCGCGGAGTCCTTCTCCGAGGCCCTTCGCTGGGGTGCGGAGATCTACCACACGCTGAAGAAGGTCCTGAAGACCAAGGGCCTCTCCACCGGTCTCGGCGACGAGGGCGGCTTCGCGCCGAACCTCGAGTCGAACCGTGCCGCCCTCGACCTCATCATCGAGGCCATCAAGGAGGCCGGTTACGTCCCGGGCAAGGACATCGGTCTGGCGCTCGACGTCGCCGCGTCCGAGTTCTACAAGGACGGCAAGTACGAGTTCGAGGGCAAGTCCCGCTCGGCCGCCGAGATGACCGAGTACTACGAGGAGCTCGTCTCCGCGTACCCGATGGTCTCCATCGAGGACCCGCTGTACGAGGACGACTGGGCCGGCTGGAAGGTCCTCACCGACAAGCTGGGCGCCAAGGTCCAGATCGTCGGCGACGACCTCTTCGTCACCAACCCGGAGCGCCTGGCCCGCGGCATCGAGGAGGGCATCGCCAACGCCCTGCTCGTCAAGGTCAACCAGATCGGTTCGCTGACCGAGACCCTGGACGCCGTCGAGCTCGCCCAGCGCAACGGCTTCAAGTGCATGATGTCCCACCGCTCCGGCGAGACCGAGGACGTCACCATCGCCGACCTCGCGGTCGCCGTGAACTGCGGCCAGATCAAGACCGGCGCCCCGGCCCGCTCGGACCGCGTCGCCAAGTACAACCAGCTGCTGCGCATCGAGGAGATCCTCGACGACGCGGCGGTGTACGCCGGCCGTAGCGCCTTCCCGCGCTTCAAGGGCTGAGATAGCCCCAGCCTCCAAGCTTTGCCTCCAAGGAATTGAATAGGGAGCAAAGGCGTAGCGAAGCGAAGCGTCCCCGCACTCGGTCCCGTACCGTGTGCGGGGACGTAGGTGCGTAACGGGGAGGCGGCGACGGATGGCAGCGGACAAGCGGGACCGGTTCTCCACCGCCACCAGGATCCGCATCCTCGGTGAGCAGACCGCCGCCCGCGTCTACCGCTCGCAGAACCGCCGCCAGGCCCGCCGCTCCCGGCTGACCGGGCGTGCCGCGCTCCTGGTCATGGTCATGTGCACGCTGGTCGTGGCCCTCGCGTACCCGATGCGGCAGTACGTCTCCCAGCGCGCGGACATCGCCGAGCAGCGCAAGCAGTCGCAGGACGCGCGCAAGCGGGTCGAGGAGCTGCGGGACGAGAAGGCCAGGCTCCAGGACCCCGCGTACATCGAGCGGCTGGCCCGGGAGCACCTTCATTACGTACGGCCGGGGGAGACCGGTTTCACGGTCGTCGACCCGGACGCCCGCACCACCAGCACCGACGACCGGGGCGCGACCGACCGCCCCTGGTACTCCAACCTCTGGGACGGCGTGGACAACGCCGACCGTCACTAGAGACGAACACCTACGGAACGAAAATGCAGACGCCTCCTCCGCAGACCGAGTCCACCGCGCCCACGGACGCGGACATCGCCGCGTTCCAGGAGCAGCTGGGCCGCCCGCCGCGCGGACTGCGCGCGATCGCGCACCGCTGCCCCTGCGGCAACCCGGACGTGGTCGAGACGGCCCCGAAGCTGCCCGACGGTACGCCCTTCCCGACGACCTTCTACCTCACCTGCCCGCGCGCGGCCTCCGCGATCGGCACCCTTGAGGCGAACGGCGTCATGAAGGAGATGACGGAGCGACTGGCGACCGACCCCGATCTCGCGGCCGCGTACCGCGGGGCGCACGAGGACTACATCGCCCGCCGTGACGCGATCGAGGTCCTGGAGGGCTTCCCCAGCGCCGGCGGCATGCCGGACCGGGTGAAGTGCCTGCACGTCCTGGTGGGCCACTCGCTGGCCGCGGGCCCCGGTGTGAACCCGCTGGGCGACGAGGCGATCGCGATGCTGCCCGAGTGGTGGGCCAAGGGGCCGTGCGTCGCGCCCTGCGCGGAGGCTACGGAATGACCCGCGCGGCCGCCATCGACTGCGGTACGAACTCGATCCGCCTGCTCATCGCCGACGCCGACCCTGCCACGGGCGAGCTCATCGACCTGGACCGGCGGATGACGATCGTCCGGCTCGGCCAGGGCGTCGACAAGACGGGCCGCCTCGCCCCCGAGGCCCTGGAACGGACCTTCGCCGCCTGCCGGGAGTACGCGGAGGCCATCAAGGCCCACGGCGCCGACAAGATCCGGTTCGTCGCCACCTCCGCATCGCGTGACGCCGAGAACCGCGACGACTTCGTCCGCGGGGTGCTCGACATCCTCGGTGTCGAGCCGGAGGTGATCTCCGGCGAGCAGGAGGCCGCGTTCTCCTTCACCGGCGCCACCAAGGAGCTCACCGGACAGGGCGGGAACTACCTGGTCGTCGACATCGGCGGCGGCTCCACCGAGTTCGTCACGGGCGGGGAGGCCGTCGAGGCGGCCCGCTCCGTCGACATCGGCTGCGTACGCCTCACCGAGCGCCACATCCGCAATGATCCGCCGACCTCTCACGAGATCGCCGCGATCCGCGCCGACATCGACGCCGCGCTCGACCTCGCGGAGGAGGCCGTGGAGCTGACGGGGGAGCGCACGCTCGTCGGTCTGGCCGGATCGGTCACCACGATCGCCGCCATCGCGCTGGGCCTCGACGCGTACGACTCGGAGGCGATCCACCACTCCCGGATCTCCTTCGACCAGGTCGCGGAGATCACCGGGACGCTCCTCGCGTCCACCCACGACGAGCGCGCAGCCATCCCCGTGATGCACCCCGGACGGGTCGACGTCATCGTCTCGGGCGCCCTTGTCCTGCACCGCGTCATGGAGCGCTCAGGGGCCCGCGAAGTGGTCGTCAGCGAGCACGACATCCTCGACGGGATCCTCTGGTCCCTCGTCTGATCGATCAGACGAGGGCAAGTTCGTGAACTTCTTCACAAGGAAAAGGGGCCTGTTGGCCGACGGGGAGGGACTTATGGCCTTCCTACTCGGCCCACAGGTCCTGCTTGCACTCATTCCGGGCAGTGCGGGATGCGTTACGGCGGTGTTGATTCGACCAGTGGTCTACTCGCCGGTAAGCCGTGAGGGCCAGTTCACCGGGGGTGCACAACGTCTCCCCGTACGCCATGGTTCCCTTGCGTGGCCATGACCTCCGTCACGTGAGTCGCGCAGTGTAGCAGAGGCCCCACCACACCTTGTGAAGGGGCTCACGAGCACCCCCCTCAAAGGGGGTGGATACTCGATGGCATGAGCACCACGGAGCGTCCCAGGATCCTCGTAGTAGGTGGCGGGTACGTAGGCCTGTACGCAGCTCGACGCATCCTCAAGAAGATGCGTTACGCGGAAGCGACCGTCACGGTCGTCGACCCGCGCTCGTACATGACGTACCAGCCCTTCCTCCCCGAAGCTGCCGCAGGCAGCATCTCGCCGCGTCACGTCGTCGTCCCGCTGCGACGCGTCGTGCGTGGAGCCGAGGTGCTCACCGGCCGCGTCACGACCATCGACCAGGACCGCAAGGTCGCCACCGTCGCGCCGCTCGTCGGCGAGGCGTACGAGCTGCCCTTCGACTACCTGGTGATCGCGATGGGTGCGGTCTCCCGCACCTTCCCGATCCCCGGCCTGGCCGAGCAGGGCATCGGCATGAAGGGCGTGGAAGAGGCCATCGGTCTCCGTAACCACGTCCTGGAGCAGCTCGACAAGGCCGACTCCACGACCGACGAGGATGTCCGCCGCAAGGCGCTGACCTTCGTCTTCGTGGGTGGCGGCTTCGCCGGCGCCGAGACCGTGGGCGAGGTGGAGGACATGGCGCGCGACGCGGCCAAGTACTACACCAACGTCAAGCGCGAGGACATGCGCTTCGTCCTCGTCGACGTCGCCGACAAGATCCTCCCCGAGGTCGGGCCCGAGCTCGGCAAGTGGGGCAAGGAGCACCTCGAGGGCCGCGGCATCGAGGTCTACCTCAAGACCGGCATGGACTCCTGTGTGGACGGCCACGTCGTCCTCAACAACGGCCTCGAGGTCGACTCCAACACCCTGGTGTGGACCGCGGGCGTCAAGCCCAACCCGGCGCTGGCGCGCTTCGGTCTCCCGCTCGGCCCGCGCGGCCACGTGGACGCGGCACCGACCCTCCAGGTCACCGGCACCGACTACGTCTGGGCCGCTGGCGACAACGCCCAGGTCCCGGACCTCGCCGCCCGCAAGGCCGGCGTGGAGAACGCCTGGTGCCCGCCGAACGCCCAGCACGCGCTGCGTCAGGCCAAGGTCCTCGGCGACAACGTGATCTCCGGCATGCGGGGCTTCCCGCAGAAGGAGTACTCGCACGCCAACAAGGGTGCGGTGGCGGGTCTCGGCCTCCACAAGGGCGTCGCGATGATCGTCATGGGCAAGATGAAGATCAAGGTCAAGGGCCGTCTCGCCTGGTACATGCACCGTGGCTACCACGGTCTGGCCGTGCCCACCTGGAACCGCAAGATCCGCGTCTTCGCCGACTGGACCCTTGCGATGTTCCTCAAGCGCGAGGTCGTCTCGCTCGGCGCCATGGAGACTCCGCGCGAGGAGTTCTACGAGGCCGCCAAGCCCGCCCCGGCTCCGGCCGCGGCCGCTGTGAAGAGCGAGGGCGAGAAGGCCAAGGCCTCCTAGCCGCAGCGCAGCAGCAGTCCAGTACGTCCCGAAGGGGCCGTCCGCCATCCGTGGTGCGGACGGTCCCTTCGGCGTTTCGCCACAGATATATATGTATGGACCACGGATTTTACGTTCTCGTTACGCGGTATAGGGACTGCACACAGGGTTCTTCGGTGTTTACGTATTGCTGAGCATTTCTCATCGTTCTGGAGGTGTGCGCCATGGCCGACGCCGCGTTGCGGCTGACCGCTCTTGCCGAGGATCTGCTGGGGACACCGCTCCCGGTCCGCATCCGGGCCTGGGACGGCAGTGAGTCAGGGCCCCCCGGCGCTCCCGTACTTGTCCTGCGCCACCGCCGCGCCCTGCGCCGACTCCTGTGGAAACCCGGCGAACTCGGCCTCGCACGTGCCTGGGTGGCCGGCGAGCTGGACATCGAGGGCGATCTGTACGAGGCACTCGACCTGCTGGCCGGCCTGCTCTGGGAGCGCGGGGCCGACGCCAAGGACGCGGTCCACCCGATCCGCAATCCCGTGCTGCGCACCGCCGCCCGCAAGCTGTTCGCCATCGCGGGCCCGTTCCCCCCACCGCCCCCGCCGCCCGAGGAACTGCGCCACCGCCGAGGCATGGTCCACACCAAGCACCGTGACAAGAAGGCGATCAGTCACCACTACGACGTCGGCAACGACTTCTACTCACTCGTCCTCGGCCCGTCCATGGTCTACTCCTGCGCATACTGGGCCGCCGAATCACCAGACTCCACCCTCGAAGAGGCCCAGCGCGACAAGCTGGACCTGGTCTGCCGCAAGCTTGGGCTGAAGGAGGGAATGCGTCTCCTCGACGTCGGCTGCGGCTGGGGCTCGATGGCGATCCACGCCGCACGCGAGTACGGCGTCCAGGTCACCGGTGTGACGCTCTCCGTCGAACAGGCCGCGTACGCCCGCAAGCGCATCGCGGAGGAGGGGCTCACCGACCGGATCGAGATCCGGGTCCAGGACTACCGTGACGTCAGGGACGGTCCGTACGACGCCATCTCCTCGATCGGGATGGCCGAACATGTCGGCTCGGAGCAGTATCGCGAGTACGCCGACGACCTCTACACCCTCCTCAAGCCGGGCGGCAGGCTGCTCAACCACCAGATCGCCCGCCGGCCCGAACGGGACGAATCGGCGTACCACATCGACGACTTCATCGACTCCTACGTCTTCCCGGACGGGGAGCTCGCCCCGGTCGGCCGCACCCTCTCCACCCTGGAGGAGGCCGGATTCGAGGCCCGCGACGTGGAGGTGCTCCGGGAGCACTACGCACTCACCCTGCGGGAGTGGGTGGCCAATCTGGAGAAGAGGTGGCCCGAGGCGGTACGGATGACGAGCCCGGGCCGGGCGAGGGTCTGGCGGCTCTATATGGCCGCGTCCGCGCTCTCCTTCGAACGCAACCGGATCGGCGTCAACCAGATCCTGGCCATAAAGCCGGAGGAAGGCGGCGCTTCGGGGGTACAGCTGCGGCCGCGCCGCTGGAACTGAAGCCCGTCGAGGGGCCCCTCCCTGCTCCTTAAGAGCTTGGGGGAGCTTGAGGACAAGCGGCCGAAGGCCGCTTACGGACGGTGATGCGCCGGGGCCCGGGACAACGACGTTGTCCCGGGCCCCGGCGCATCCGTACCGCTACTCCGTCTTGATGGCCGTGAGCATGTTCAGCCGCGCCGCGCTGCGGGCCGGCCACAGGGCCGCGAGGATGCCCACCACGCCCGCGAGGAACAGGAACAGTGCGATCTTGAGCCAGGGCATGACCAGCTCGTAGCCCGGGATGGACGTGGCGATCGTCTTCCCGATCGCCCAGGCCAGGAACGATCCGAGGCCGATGCCGATCACCGCGCCGAAGACCGAGATCACCACCGCTTCGAGGCGGATCATGCGCTTGACCTTGCTGCGGTCGAGCCCGATCGCCCGCAGCATCCCGATCTCCTGCTGACGCTCGAAGACCGACATCGCGAGGGTGTTGACCACACCGAGGACCGCGATGATCAGGGCCATGGCGAGCAGCCCGTACATGATGTTCAGCGCGGTGTTGATGGTGCCGCCGAAGAGGTTGCGGATGTCCTGCCGGTCGTAGACGGAGATGGCCGGGTTGTCACCCATGGCGTCCACCAGCGCCTGCTCGTTCTTGCCGGTCGCGCCGCCGTCCATCTTCACGAAGACGCCGGAGATGTCCGGGGTCTTCTCGTGCGGGGCCAGCAGTTCGGTGGAGGCCAGGACGGGCTCCAGGAACTCGTTGTCCTTGAAGACGAGGCCGACGGTCAGCTCGCCCTTCTTGCCGTCCGCGTACTTCACCGACACCTTGGTGCCGGTCTTGATGTGGTGCTTGTCGGCCGTCTTCTCGGCGACCGCGATCTGCCCCTGGGCGAGGGCGTCCGGCGAACCGGAGACCGTGTCGACGGTCATCACCTTCTGGATGTCGCCGGGGGTGACTCCGGCGACCGACTGGTCACTGCCGTTGATGATGAGCTGGCTGGACTGCATCGGCGAAAGGGCGCTGATGCCGGGAGCCTTCTGCAGCGCCGCGACCGCCGAGGGGTCCAGGTGCATGTTGTTGGCCATCTCGACCATGTAGTCGGCCTTGAGGTTGTCCGTGGTCATACGGTCCACGGCCTGGCTCAGCGTGGCGCCGAGGACCGAGAGCCCGGTGACCAGCGTCAGACCGATCGCCAGCGCAGAGGCGGTGGCTCCGGTCCGGCGCGGGTTACGGAGCGCGTTCTGCCCCGCCAGCTTGCCGGAGACCCCGAACACCCCGCCGAGCAGCGGCCGCAGGAGCCCGATGATCGGCCGCGAGAGCAGCGGGATCAGCACGATCACACCGATCAGCGACAGGAAGGCACCGCCCGCGATCAGCGACTGGCCCGCGGAGCCGTTCTTGGCCGAACCGGCGACGATCAGCGCCGCACCGATGCCGGTGATGACGGCGCCGATGGAGTTCCGTACGACCAGCGATTTGGTGGACGCGGGCAGATGGGCGCTGCCCATCGCGGCGACCGGGGGGATCTTCGCGGCACGCCGGGCGGGCAGCCAGGCGGCGAACGTCGTGATCAGCACGCCGACGGCGAATGCGGCCAGCGCGGTGGTCGGCGCGATGACCAGCGGCCCGTTCGGCACCTTGGCGCCGAAGGAGCCCATCGCGGAGCGCAGCCCCACGGCGAGACCGATGCCGAGGACGAAACCGACCGCCGACGCGACCGCACCGACCACCAGGGCCTCGGCGAGCACCGAGCGGGTGACCTGCTTGCGCGAGGCGCCCACGGCACGCAGGAGGGCGAGCTCCCTGGTGCGCTGGGCGACCAGCATGGTGAAGGTGTTGGCGATCAGGAAGATGCCGACGAAGAGCGCGATGCCGGCGAAGGCCAGCAGCATCGTGTTCATGCTCGACATGCCGGACTCGATCTGCTCCGCCTGGTCGTCGGCGAGCTGCTGTCCGGTCTGGACGACGGCGTTGTCCGGCAGCAGCGGCACGACCCTGTCCTGGATCTGCCGCTCTGTGGCGCCGGCCGCGGCGGCGACGTTGACGTCGTGGAAGTAGCCGGGCTCGAGGTAGAGCTTCTGTGCGACGGCCGTGTCGAAGAGGACGAGACTGCCGCCCGCGTTGACCGCGCCGTCCTCGGTGGTGAAGACACCGGAGAGGGCGTACTCCTTCACCGGGCCGTTGGTGGCGACCCGTACCGAGTCGCCGACCTTGTACTCGCCCTTGGCCGCGGTGTCCTTGTCGAGGGCGATCTGGCCGTCCTTCACCGGGCCGGAGCCGTCGGTGAAGGTGTACGAGGAGTCCTTGCCGTCCTTGCCCGGGGCGAAGTTCCCGCCGGAGTTGGCCCAGCCGTTGCCGATCAGCTTGCCGTCCTGGTCGGCAACGCCGGCGAACCCGTCGACGCGGCCGGTGGCGGAGGCGACCCCGTCCACGGCCTGGATCTTCCCCAGGGTCTTCTCGCTGATGCCGGGGGTGCCCCGGTCGGTCGGGTCCGACGCGGAGTAGTTGGAGGAGACGGCGACCGCGACATGGTCGAAGCTCTTGGCCGACTGGTTGCGGAAGGCGTTGCCGAGGGTGTCGGTGAAGACCAGGGTGCCGGAGACGAAGGCCACGCCGAGCATCACGGCGAGCACGGTCATCAGCAGCCTGGCCTTGTGCGCGAGAACGTTGCGCAAGGCGGTACGGAACATGGTGTGTCAGTCCTGGGGTGCGAAGGCGGCGGAGGGGGCGGCGGAATCAGCTGGTACGGCCCCTGGCGTCGAACTCCTTCATCCGGTCGAGCACGCTGTCGGCGGTGGGGGCGAGCATCTCGTCGACGACCCGGCCGTCCGCGAGGAAGATCACCCGGTCCGCGTAGGCGGCGGCGACCGGGTCGTGCGTCACCATCACCACGGTCTGGCCCAGCTCCCGTACGGAATTACGAAGGAAGCCCAGCACCTCGGCGCCCGAGCGCGAGTCGAGGTTCCCGGTCGGCTCGTCACCGAAGATGATCTCCGGCTGGGAGGCCAGCGCGCGGGCGACGGCGACGCGCTGCTGCTGGCCGCCGGAGAGCTGGGTGGGGCGGTGGCTGAGGCGGTCCTTGAGGCCCACCATGTCGACGACGTTCTGCAGCCACGCCTTGTCGGGCTTGCGGCCCGCGATGTCCATCGGCAGCGTGATGTTCTCCAGCGCGGTCAGCGTCGGCAGCAGGTTGAAGGCCTGGAAGATGAAGCCGATCTTGTCCCGGCGGAGCTGGGTGAGCTGCTTGTCCTTGAGTGATCCGAGCTCGATGTCGCCGATCCGTACAGAGCCGCTGGAGAACGTGTCCAGACCGGCTGCACAGTGCATCAGCGTGGACTTGCCGGAGCCGGAGGGGCCCATGATCGCGGTGAACTCGCCCTGCCGGAAATCCACGGAGACGTTGTCCAGGGCGACCACCTGTGTCTCGCCGATTCCGTACACCTTGGAGAGTTCCGTGGCGCGGGCGGCCACCGCGGTGGTGCGGGCGGTGGTGGAGGTGGTGGTCACGAGGATGGGCTCCTGTCGGGACGGCGTACTGCAAGGGACTTCTTCATCCTGTCCGCGCTCCGCGGCCGGATCGTCCGTCCCTATGCCCGTTCCCGGGGCCCTCTTGAGTCTGACCGGGGAGCCGCCTTCTCCTCCTCCGGTATGACAAGGACCCTGAGACCCGCAGGCGACTTTGCGTCATTCCCATGGGTGCCTCTGGCATGTCCCAACCACCGCCAACCGTCTGCGGCATGTGCCGATCAGAGGTGAAGTGGGCTGACACACCCTCAGGCGTCAATAAAATAAGACAACATCGGGCTGTTGTTCCGCTGTTCGGGGGACAGGCCCGGATAGGCTCAGACCGCACAAGGGGGAGCCCGCGCCTTGCCCGGATGGTGGAATGCAGACACGGCGAGCTTAAACCTCGCTGCCCCTCGGGGGCGTACCGGTTCGAGTCCGGTTCCGGGCACCTCGCCTGTCTCTGCTGCCATGATCTCGCGGAAAGATCCTTCTCAGGCAGTACAGTCATCCTTTTGCTTTCCCATTACTCTTGTGGTGAGGCCATGCACGGTGGCCACTGAGGAGTGAGATGAGGAGCAGCAACCCGGTCTTCTCGCGACGGGGGTTCACCCGCAGCGACGGCGGCTACGCGGGGTTCAACGCGCAGCAGCAGGCGCAGGCCGGGGGAAACCCGTACGCGCAGGCCCCTGCCGGTCAGGCTCCCGCCGACCAGTACGCGACCAACCCGTACGCCACGCAGACTCCCGCGCCCCCGCGCGGCGGTGTCATGACCATGGACGACGTCATCTCGCGCACCGCGATGACGCTCGGCACCGTGGTCGTCGGCGCCGTCCTCGCCTGGGTGGTGCTGCCGGTCTCCACGACGAGCTACGGTCTGGCCATCGGCGCCGGGCTGGTTGCCTTCGTGCTGTACCTGATCCAAGCCTTCAAGCGGAAGCCCGTGCCGGCGCTGATCCTTGGTTACGCGGCGTTCGAGGGCATCTTCCTCGGCGTGATCAGCAAGATCTACAACGAGGCTTGGGCGGGCGCTCCTTTCCAGGCGGTTCTTGGCACGATGGCGGTCTCGGCTGCCACGCTCATCGCGTACAAGCAGCGGTGGATCCGTGTCACCGCCCGCTACGCCCGTATCGGCATGACCATTGCCATTGCCTTCGTGCTGGTCATGATGGTCAACCTGCTGGTGGTCGTCTTCGGCGGTGCCGACGGCGGCGGTCTGCGCAGCTTCGGCCCGCTCGGCTTCGCCGTGGGTGTACTGGCGATCCTGATCGGCTGCTTCTTCCTCACGCTGAACTTCAAGACGATCGAGGACGGCATCACCTACGGTGCCCCCCGCGAGGAGTCCTGGCTGGCGGCGTTCGGTCTGACGGTGACGCTGGTCTGGATCTACATGGAGATGCTGCGGCTCGTGGCGATCTTGCAAGGCAACGACTGACGTCGTAGCGCTTAGTGGCGAGGGCCCGCCGGGGGATTTGTTCCCCGGCGGGCCCTCGTGCGTCAGTGGCCGAAGTCGAACCAGTTGACGCTGACGAAGTCGGCGGGCTGGCCGCTGGTGAAGGTCAGATAGACGTCGTGCGTGCCGGTGACGCCGCTGATGTTCGCCGGTACGGTGCGCCAGCTCTGCCAGCCGCCCGTACTGGCCACGGCGAAGCTGCCCACGGGGGCGCTGGTGCGGCTGTCGATGCGTACCTCCACCAGACCGCTCACGCCGCCGGCCGCGCCGCTGGCGACCCTGGCGAGGAACTGCGTGGCCGCCGTGGAGCCGAAGCTGACGCCCTTGTAGAGCGCGTAGTCGCCGTTGGCCGCCGTGGCCAGGTCCTGGCCGCCTCCGGTGTCGGTGGTGGTCTCGGCGGTCAGGCCGGACTGGGTGTCGTAGGACTCGGCCTGGATGGTGGCGTACGCGTCACGGCTGCCGGGCGGGGGAGTGGTCGGCGGGGTGGCGCCGGCGAACTTCACCGAGTACTTCGCGAAGTCCCAGCTCGACTGCGCCACGCTGCTGCACGTGCCGGAGGTCTGGCCGTTGTTGTCCACCGGGGTGCACTGCCGGTCGCGGTTGAGGGACCAGAAGGTGAAGCGGTCCATGTGGTGGCCGGTGGCGTAGTCCAGCACGGTCTGGAAGTCCGCCTGGCTGAAGTACTCCCCGGTGTCACTGCGCCCGTTCATGCCGGAGAAGCCCTCGTGCGCGTACGCCGTGTCCGCGTTCCAGCCGAAGGTGGACTGGAGGATGGTGTTGAAGTTCGTCAGGGCGCTGGTCTGTGCCGCAGCTCCGTTGAACCCGCCGTCGAACGGCATGATGGAGAAGTTGTTCGGTGTGAAGCCCTGTGTCTTGGCCTCGTTGAGCATCTGCTTGCCGAACCAGCCGGTGCCGTCGGCGGTTCCCGCTGTGGTGACCGAGACGTACAGGCCGGGGTTGTTCTGCTGCAGGATCTTGGCCGCGCCGATCTCATGGGCGATGGCGGCGGTGTTCTCGTACTCCGGCTCCTCCAGGTCGAAGTCGATGGCCTTCAGCTGGTACTTGGTGACGACCTGCTGGTAGGCGGCCGCGGTGGACGCCGCGTCGGGACACGCCTGGCCGAGCTTCGTTCCCCCGTACCCGCCGATGGAGGCGGAGACATCACCGCCCTTGGCCCGGATCGCGCTGATGACCGATGCCACGGCGGTGTCCGACGAGACGGGCGATGTGCCGTCCCAGGTCGGGGTGCAGCCACCGCCGTTGGGCGCGAGGACGAACGCGAGCTGGAAGGCTTTGAGGCCGGTGGCGTCCATGATGGCGCCCGCGTCCGGCGGGTTGTTGTCCTGCGGCATCAGATAGGGAGCGGCGGCGTACCACCGGTTGCCGAGTGCGCTGGTATCGGCCGTCGCACCCGCGGCCTGGTCGGTGGCGAGCGCGGTGAGGCCTGCGGTGGCCAGTGCGGCGGTGGCGGCACCGCACAGCAGAGCGCGAAGACGCTTCATGGGGGGCTCCTGTCGGGGGAAGGTGCGCCAAGAGTCAAGCGATGACGGAGGCACGTCAATGATTTGGACTAGACCATTGCGGATTCTTGAACGTTGGATTCCCCTTGCACCCGTCGGCTCGACCACTGCGAGCCCCCTGCGACGGCCGGATGGGTCGTACGTAAGGAGCATGGCGTCGGCCCCACTGCGTTGTTCTGAGAGTGCGGTCACGGCGCTCCTCCACGCGGCGGGCGCCGCTGTCGCGCCGGGTGCCGGCTCGGAGCGGGAATCGCACGATGAGAACCCGGCGCTCAGGGGGTCGCCGCGCCGCATTTCCTGGCGAACACGAAGAGGACCTACGCCATTTGACAGAAGCGGCCGAATCGAAGACCGCCTAGCCTCAAGGCGCCCGATGAAACGGTGAGACGGACAAAGGGGACGGTAATGAACGCAGGATCGGCCATCCGAAACGTCGTTCTCGTTCACGGCGGGTTCGTCGACGGCTCCGGCTGGCAGGCGGTGTACGCCCGGCTGGTCCGCGACGGTTACCGGGTCAGCGTCGTACAGAACCCGACGCTGTCGCTGCAGGGCGATGTGACCGCCACCCGGCGGGTTCTCGCGGCGCAGGACGGTCCGGCCGTCCTGGTGGGCCACTCCTACGGTGGGGCGGTCATCACCGAGGCCGGGCAGGACGACAAGGTCGCGGCCCTCGTCTATATCGCGGGGTTCGTCCCGGACGAGGGCGAGTCGGTCGGCACGCTGATCGCCAACCCGGAGCCCGGCGCCCCTGTTCCGCCGATCCTTCCGCCCCAGGAGGGCTTCCTCTTCCTGGACCACCAGAAGTTCCCCGATGCCTTCGCGGGTGACCTGCCGCTCGAGCAGGCCAAGTTCATGGCTGCCTCGCAGGTCCCCTGGGGAGAGGACGCGCTCACCGGCGCGGTCTCCCAGGCCGCCTGGCGGACCAAGCCGAGCTGGTATCTGGTGACCGCCGACGACCGGATGATTCCGCCGCCCGCGCAGCGGGCCATGGCCGAACGGGCGGGAGCCACCACCGTGGAGGTCACGGCGAGCCACTCCGTCTACCTGTCGCAGCCGGACGCGGTCGTCGACCTCATCAAGCGGGCGGCCGCAGTCAGCTGAACGAGCGGCGGTAGGTGTGCGGGCTGACGCCTGTCGTGCGCTTGAAGCGGTCGCGGAAGGCGGTGGGTGAGCCGAAGCCGACCTGGGCGCCGATACGTTCGACGGAGTGCCGGGTGGTTTCCAGGAGGTGCTGGGCCTGGCGGATGCGTGCGCGGTGGAGCCACTGGAGCGGGGTGGTGCCGGTCTGTTCGCGGAAGCGGCGTATCAGGGTCCGGGTGCTCGTTCCGGCGTGCGCGGCGATGTCGGCGAGGGTGAGGTCGGAGCCCAGGTTGACCTGCAGCCAGGCGAGGAGTGGTTCGAGGACGGAGCCCTGGGGGGTGGGCGCGTAGTCATGGACGATGAACTGCGCTTGCCCTCCCTCGCGTTCGAGGGGCATGACGGACAGCCGGGCCGCATGGGCGGCGACGGCTGATCCGTAATCCTTGCGGATCATGTGCAGGCACAGGTCCAGCCCGGCGGCGGCGCCGGCCGAGGTGAGGATCTGGCCGTTGTCGACGTACAGGACATCCGGGTCGACCTTGATGTCCGGGTAGGTGGCGGCCAGGAGGTCTGCCGCGATCCAGTGGGTGGTGGCGCGCAGGCCGTCCAGGAGCCCGGTGGCTGCCAGGGGGAAGGTGCCCGAGCAGATGGAGGCGATGCGCGTGCCGTGCTCGGCCGCCGCCCGCAGCGCATCGCGAACGACGGGGGAGAGCGGGGCCGTAGGTGCGTCGGTGCCGGGCACGATGATCGTGTCCGCGCCCTGGAGCCCCTCCAGCCCCCAGGGTGCGCGCAGGGTGAAAGCGCCCGCGTCGACCTCAGGCTTCTCCGCGCACACGCGGATCTGATACCCGGGGCGCCCGTCGGGGAGGCGGGTACGGGTGAAGACCTCGATCGGGGTGGACAGATCGAAGGGGATCACCAGGTCCAGCGCGAGGACGGCGACAGTATGCATGGCCAGAAGATACCTGTCCGCCAGGTGCCCTATCGCTCTCAGCACTTCAGACGCACCACGTCCGGCCAGCTCGGACACTTCCCTGTTCGTCGTGGCGTTATTCCGTTGGAAGGTGTCACTCATGCCACTGGGACAGGAATCGTCAGCCGAATAGCGTCAGGAGCGAACCCGGCGCCGACCGGACCTGCCGCACGCGAAGGACCCTTCATGCACACCCAGATCGTCCTGTTCGACGGCTTCGATCCGCTCGATGTCATCGCCCCCTACGAGGTGCTGTACGCCGGCGGCACTGCCTCCGACGGTGCGGTGAGCGTGGGCCTGGTCTCCGCCGAAGGACCGCGCGAGGTGGTCAGCGGCACCGGTGGCCTGGTGCTGCGCGCCACGGCCGCCCTCGACCCCGGGCGTGCGGGCCTGATCCTCATTCCCGGCGCGTCGGGTCGCGTCGGACAGCCCGGAGAGGTCCCCGACCACGACCACGGCGCCGGGGCGGGGGAGTGGCAACAGGACGAGTTCATCCCGGTGCTGCTGGGACGCACCCTGACCACCGAACTGCCCACGCTGCTGAAGTCGGCGATGGACAACCCGGAGGTGACGGTCGGCGCGGTGTGCGGCGGCTCGCTGGTGCTTGCCATGGCCGGCCTGCTGGAGGGCCGCCACGCCACCACCCACCACCTGGGCCTGGACATGCTCGCGGCCACCGGCGTCCACGCGGTGAGCGCCCGCGTCGTCGATGACGGCGACCTCGTCACCGGCGCCGGTGTCACCTCCGGGCTCGACCTGGGCCTGTACCTGCTGGAGCGCGAGGTGGGCCCCCGGATCGCCCACGCAGTCGAGACGCTGTTCGCCCACGAACGCCGCGGCACCGTCTGGCGCAATCAGGGCCCGGCAGCCGCTGCCCTCTGACCCTGGCGCCCACGCCCGCAGCACACCCGACCCGTACAGCACGAAGGAAAGACAACATGCCCGTCGAAGGCACCTGGGACCTGTCCATCGCCACCCCCATCGGCAAGATCAAGGCCGTGGTCGAACTCCTCCGCACGGATGGCGTCCTGACCGGTACCGCCCATGGGGCGGGAGAGGAAATCCCGCTCACCGATGTCGCCGTCGACGGCGGCCGGCTCAGCTGGAAGCAGTCCGTCACCAAACCGATGCGCCTGAACCTGGCCTTCGCCGTGACCGTCGACGGAGACACCCTCACCGGTACGTCCAGAGCCGGACGCCTGCCCGCCTCCAAAGTCACCGGACGGCGCCGCACCGCACCTGCGACCACGGGACTCTGACCGTGACGAAGTTCCTGCTCTCCCTGCACGTCCTGGCCGCCGTCCTGGCCATCGGCCCGATCACCGTCGCCGCGAGCATGTTCCCCAGGACCCTGCGCCGCGCCCACAGCACCAGTGACGACCACGAGGCCGTCACGACCCTGCGCGTGCTGCACCGCATCTGCCGCGTGTACGCGGTGATCGGCAGCGCGGTCCCTGTCCTCGGATTCGCCACCGCGAGAAGCCTCGGCGTCCTCGGGAGCCCATGGCTGATCACCTCGATCCTCCTGACGGCCGCAGCCGCTGCCCTCCTGGCCCTGCTGATCCTCCCCGGCCAGGAACGCGCACTCGCCGCCGTACAACCCGTCGGCTCAGGTTCAGGCTCAGGCTCAGGGCCCCGTACGGCCGCCCGCCTCGCCATGCACACCGGAGTCTTCAACCTGCTGTGGGCCACGGTCACTGTCCTGATGATCATCCGGCCCGGCTCCTCCACGGGTGCGTGACCGTACCCCTTCGGCCCGTCTCCTCCTCCGGGCAAGGCGCGCACCATACAGACGAAAGGCCCCGTGGTGTCGTCGACGACACCACGGGGCCTTTCGGGTACGGATCAGTACTGCCCGGAGGCCAGGCCTACAGGCTCGGGACCGCCGGCAGTGCCGGTACGCCGGGGACCGAGGGCAGCGCCGGAACGCCGGGGACCGTCGGCAGCGTCGGCAGGCCCGGCAGGTTCGCGGCCGGGAGGCCGCCGCCGAGCACGATGCTGACGAGAACGTTCACCGTCGCGGTGAGCGTCGCCTGGACGGCGGCGGCCACGGCGGCGGGGTCACCGCTGGTGGTCGCCTTCACG
>NZ_JAFLRJ010000338.1 GCF_017315755.1 Streptomyces beijiangensis | reverse complement strand
CGCCGGCGCGCCGGCGGAACTTCAGCTCACGAGCGCTCTGGGGCTGGGCCTTCCGCCCGGATCCATCGCTCGGCCGCCCTGGCTGCTCCCCGTTCATGCTGCTCTCCTTTGAAGTCCTCTCCACATCATTGTGGGTCGCCAAAGGAGGAATGAAGCAGGAATCCACTAGTAATACGACTCTGGAGATCTTCATGAAGGTCGGATACCAAGCCGCTGGCCCCCGTTCGGGCTGGCCGGTCCTGGCTCGCTACTCGGGAGAGCACACCCGGCAGATC
>NZ_JAFLRJ010000337.1 GCF_017315755.1 Streptomyces beijiangensis | reverse complement strand
CCCGGCGGCTCCAGCGCCGGGTCGGCTGCCGCCGTCGCTGCCGGACTCGGCCCCGTCGCGCTCGGCTCCGACGGCGGCGGCTCGGTCCGCGTGCCCGCGGCACACTGCGGGCTCGTCGGCTTCAAGGCGTCCATGGGGCGGGTGCCGGTGTGGCCGGGCTGCCGCGACGAGCGCTACCCGGGAGTGTCGGGCTGGGAGTCACTGGAACACATCGGCCCGCTCACCCGTACCGTCGCCGACTCCGCGCTGGTGCTTTCGGTGCTGGCCGGAACCGACCCGCGCGACCGGCACTCGATACCGTGCGGCGATGTCGACTGGGCGTCGGCGGCGCAGCCCGCGGACATCGCGGGTCTGCGCGTGGCCTACAGCGCCGACCTCGGCTACCTCCCCGTCGATCCCGAGGTGCGCCGCGTCGTCGCAGATGCCGTACGCGTCCTCGAATCCGACCTCGGCTGCCGTGTCGAGGCAGCCGACCCCGGCTGGAAGGACCCGGGCGAGGCGTTCGCCGCCCTCATCGCCGCCGAGACCGACCTGAGGGGCATGCGGCGCCTCATCGGCGTACACGGCGAGCGCATGTCCCCGCATCTCGTCGAGATGATGCAGCACCCCTGGACCGCCGAGCAGTTCACGGACGCGAACATGGTCCGCAAGTCGGTCGTCAACCGCATGGCCCGCTTCATGGCGGATTACGACATCCTCGTCACCCCCACCACCGCCGTGCCGGCCTTTCCCCTCGGTATCCAGGGCCCGACCGTCATCGACGGCCGCACCGTTCCCGACACCGCCTGGACCGGCTTCGCCTCCCCGCAGAACCTCACCGGGCAGCCCGCGATCAGTGTCCCCGCGGGGTTCACCTGCGACGGCCTGCCGGTCGGACTCCAGATCACCGGCCGCCACCTCGCCGACGCCCAGGTCCTGCGGGTTGCCGCCGCATTCGAACGCGCGGCGCCGTGGGCGGATCGCTGGCCGATGTGAATCAACTGGCCGCCCCGGCACCGTAACCGGCGAAGTCAGCCGACCAGCCGGAGCTGATCCGCGACGACCCGGCCCGCGTGAATCACCGTACGGTCGGCCCCGCGGTCCATCACCGCGGAGACCACGGTGTCGCCCTCGACCAGGATGAGGTCGGCTGCGTCGCCGACGTCAACGCCGGGCCGGTCGGCGGTGGAGGTCAGCCGCTGCAGCGAGGGGTCGAGAATCGCGGCGCCACCGCGGCTCGCGACGGCCCAGCAGTGCTCGATCAGTTCGTCGGGGCGGTAGCGGCTGGTGAACGCCAGCTGCCACGTGCGGTCGAGCATGTCGCCGTTGCCGTAGGGCGACCAGAAGTCGCGCTGCCCGTCCTCGCCGAGGCCCACCCGGACGCCCGCCCGGGTCAGTTCGGCCAGCGGCAGCGCGGTGGACTGCTGGGCAGGGGCGATGGTGGCCATCGACACGTCCAGCTCCGCGAAATCCTCGATGAGCCTGCGCGTGGTGGCCTCGTCGACGGTTCCCAGCTCGTAGGCGTGAGAGATCGTCACCTTGCCCTGCATGCCGAGCGCGCGGGTGCGCTCCAGGACGAGGTCCGTGCTGAACACGCCGAGGTGCCCCGGCTCGTGCAAGTGGATGTCGACGGGCGCCTGGTGGCGTTCGGCGAGCCCGAAGACGATGTCGAGATGACGGACCGGGTCGCGGTCGAGGGTGCAGGGGTCGATCCCGCCGACGACAGCGGCTCCGGAGGAGAGCGCCTCCTCCATCAGCTCGGGAACCCCCTTCTCCCGCAACAGGCCGGCCTGCGGGAACGCGATGATCTCGACGTCCGCGCGGTCCTTGTGGGCCTCTTTCGCGGCCAGGACACCCTCGAAGCGCTCCAAGCCGGAGTCGGCGTCGATCTGCGCGTAACTGCGCACCCGGGTGGTGCCGCGCTCGATCATGCGGCCCAGCAGAGCGGTGGTGCGTTCGGCGACCGGCGGGTCCTCCCGCCAGTGCTCGCGGTCGTTCATCACCAGGCCCCAGATGCCGGACCCGCCGGTGTGCGGGCGGAAGGGCAGGCCGACCCGGTTGGAGTCCAGGTGGCAGTGGACGTCCGAGAAGGACGGCATGGCGAGGCGGCCGCGGCCGTCGATGCCGGTGCCGTCGTCCGGGCGGGACGGGGCGTGCGGCAGGACGGCGGCGATCCTGCCGTCCGTGACGTCGATGTCCGATGCCTGTCCTCCCCAGGGGCGGACGTTCCTGATGATCATGGGTGGCGACTCCTGTTACGCGGACTCGGGGAAGGTGGGCGGGAAGAGCTCGGCGGCGGTACGCCCGCGGACGTCTCTTTCGCTGTAGGCCGCGCGCATCTTCTCGAACAGGGACTGGGCCCGGCGGCGCAGTCCGTCCGTGTCGATGCCGGGCAGCCGTCCGTCGACGAGCACGGGGCGGCCGTTCACCACGGAATGGGTGGCCCGGCGGGCGCTGCCGTTGAGGAGGAGGGTCGTCACGGCCCAGCGCGCGGGCGCCGCCGAGCGTGCCGGCCTCGACATAGGCCTCGGCGGGGGCGGCGTCGGCCCGCCCGTCGACCACCTTCGCCGCGGTCCTCACCGTGGACGGACGGGTGGCGGTCGACGAGCAGTCCGTGCGGAACGGGATCGCGTTCCAGGTGGCCCTGGAGACAGTGGAGACGGACCGGCACGTCGCGGCGCGGAGCGAGCTCGGCGGTGGCGCGCAGCAGTTCGGGGGAGAGGGCCTCGATACGGCGCGGCAGAAGTGCGCCGCGCACGAGAGGGTCTCCGGTCTCCTCGGCGTGGTCGAGGAACCGTTCGGCGTCACGCAGCCCCGCGCGCCCGCGCTCCTCGTCGAAGGTCTCGGTCCAGCCGCGGCCCACATGAACGAGAGTGTCGTCCTCCCAGACCACCTCGCCGTCGCGCAGCAGTGCGTGGTGCCCGCCCTGGTGGGCCAGGATGTGGGCGGCACGCAAGCGGGTGCGCACGAAGGGTCTCCTCGCGGTCGGTTGCCGCGACCCTAACATTTGGCATACCAATGTGAGATCCATGCTCCATTGGCACGGGCATAATGCGAGCTAGGCGTGATATATGGCGGTAGATGCAGAGCTCCTACGCGTCATTCGGTATACCAATACGCTGCGGTCCGGCTCTGTGAGAATGGCGGGATGACAGGTTCTGAGGACTTCACGCCCGAGTCGGATCGGGTCACGCGCATCCTGCGCGATCAGATCATCGACGGGACGCGGGCGCCCGGCAGCAAGCTGGTGGAGCGTGACCTCGCCGCCGAGCTGGGTGTGAGCCGGCTACCCGTACGCGATGCTCTGCGGGACCTGGTCAACGAGGGGCTGGTGACTCCGCGGCCGCGCACCTGGGCAGTGGTGCGGGAGTTCACCGCCTCCGACATCTCCGACCTCATCGAGGTCCGCTCCGCCCTGGAGGTCCTCGCCTTCCGGCTCGCCGCGCAGCGCCGTACCAGGGCGGGGCTGGCCGGTCTTCGCGCCGACCTCGATGCCGAGCTGCGGGCCGCCGCGACGGGGGACGGTACGGCCGCGCGGCGGGCAGCGGCCGATTTCCACGAGACGGTCACGGAACTTGCCGACAACGCGCTGCTCAGTGAGCTCGAAGCGACGTTGCGCAGCCGGATGCGCTGGCTCCTGGGGCAGCACGATGCCTTTGACGTCGTCGCCGGGGAGCACGAGGAGCTGTATCGGGGAATCGAGGCGCGGGATGTGGGCCGCGTCGAGGAGTTGGCCCTGCGGCATCTGGCGACCAGCCGCAGTGAGGTCGCGGCCCACCGCGGCCGGGCGGTGCAGGGCTGACTCGTGGGCGTCCGGGATCGACGCGTGCGGTTCAGCTCGTGAGGGTGATACGGAAGATGGGGTGGTCGGGGGCGATGCGGCGCAGTTCCTCCGCGGAGGAGTCCGGGCCGACGCCGTTGAAGAAGACCCCTACCTCCGCCTTCCAGCGCTTGAGGTAGGCGCGCAGGATGTCGGGCTTGTCGTCGTCGCCGACCTCGACCGCGGTGAAGGCGTCGGTCTTCTTGCCGAGGTGGAGTTCGCCGCCGCCCGCGGCACGTCCAGTGGACCCACAACATGCGTGCCGCGGG
>NZ_JAFLRJ010000336.1 GCF_017315755.1 Streptomyces beijiangensis | reverse complement strand
CCCCCGCACCGCACCGCACCAGCCGTCCGCTCGCGCCCGTCGAGCCTGCCCCCAGGATTCGCCTCGCCATGTTCCGTACCGCCCTGCGCAACGTCGTCGCCCACAAGGCCCGTCTGGTCATGACCGTCCTCGCGGTCTGTCTGGGTGTCGCGTTCATCAGCGGCACCCTCGTCTTCGCCGACTCCTCGGCCGCCGCCTACCGCGCCGCGGCGTCGCAGAACTTCTCGGACGTCGCGGTCAGCGTGACTCCCAAGGACCCTCCCCCGGGGGCCGCCGCGCTTCCGCATTCGCCTGGTCTTGACGACGCACTTGTCAGGAAGCTGGCCGGCGTACACGGCGTCGCCTCCGTCCGCCCGTCGGCCGACGGCTCGGCCGTCCTCAACGCGGCGGACGGTACTCCGCTGCGCGTCGACAAGGCATGGGCGAACCTGGGCGCCGGCTACGCGCCGGGCAAGGGCGGCAAGGACAGCCGCTACCCGGTGGCCGAAGGTCATGCCCCGCAGAACGCCGATGAGATCGCTGTCGACAGCGGCACCGCCGACGCCGGCCACTTCCACATCGGCGACAAGATCACGGTGGCCACCGACGGTCCGGTCATGACCAAGCGGCTCGTCGGCATCGTCACCACCAAGGACACCCGGGTGACCGCGGGCGGCACCCTCACCCTGTTCGACATGGCGACCGCCCAGCGGCTGTTCACCTCTCCCGGCCACTACAACGGCATCGACCTGTCCGCCACACCCGGCACCGACCAGTTCGAGCTCTCCGACCGTGTCGGCGACGTACTCCCCGCCGACCGGGCCGAGGCCGTCACCGGCAGTGCCCAGGCCAACCAGCAGGCGATCAACGTCGACAGCATGAACCGCGGATACGAGAAGATGCCGATGATCTTCGCCGGGGTATCCCTTTTCATCGGTTCGTTCCTCGTCGTCAACACCTTCACCATGCTCGTGACACGGCGCACCCGGGAGATCGCGCTGCTGCGGGCGATCGGCGCCGACCGCCGCCAAGTGGTCCGCTCCGTCCTCCTGGAGGCCCTGCTGATCGGCCTCGCCGCATCGGCGGTCGGCCTCCTGCTCGGTCTCGGCATCGCCTCCGTACTGCCCGACGTCCTGGGCACCACCGGGGACACGCTGCCCAAGGGCCCCCTGGTGATCGGCGCACGTCCCGTCGTGGCGGCACTCGGCGTGGGCGTGGGGGTCACCGTGCTCGCCGCGTGGCTGCCCTCCCGCAGGGCAGCGAAGGTCGCGCCCATCGAGGCGATGCGCTCAACCGAGCAGCCGCCCTCCACCGCCGGGAACCGGTGGCGAGGCGTGGTGGGACTCGCGCTTCTCGTCGTCGGGGCGGGTCTGCTGGTGTCACTCGCGGGGGCCAAGGACGCCTCGGAGGAAAACCTGCGGAGCGCGATGCTCGGCTGCGCGGTCCTCGTCGTCGCCCTGATCGTGCTGGCGCCACTGCTCGCCGCCCCCGTGATCCGGCTGACCGGCCACCTGACCGGGCGCTTCGGGGCGGCCGGGCATCTGGCGCGCGAGAACGCGCTGCGCGACCCGCGCCGCACCGCGGCCACAGCCGCCACGCTGATGATCAGCACCGCGCTGGTGGCCGGGCTCGCCGTCATCGGGAACTCCACCGGTCAGGCCCTCGACCGCCAGACCGCAGACGGTCTCGGCGCCGACTACGTGATCAGTACCCGTACCAACATGACCGGGATCGACCCGACCGCCGTACAGCGGGTGGCCGACATCCCCGGCGTACGGACCGCGGCCGCCGTCACCGACTCCACCCTGACCGTCGGCGGCAATGCCCAGGAGATCTCCGGCGTCGACCCCGCCGCCGTGGACACCACCATGAGGCTCGACTTCGTCAGTGGCTCCCTGAAAGACCTCGGTCCCGGCCGGATCGCCCTCTCCAGCTCCTTCGCCGCGCAACAGGGCGTGCACACGGGCGGCAAGGTCAACGCCACGATGGGCCGCGACCAGGTCTTCAAGCAGTACACCGTCGTCGGGGTCTACAAGGACAACCCGACCGCCCGCCAGGCATTGGGCGCCCGAAGCGAGGTGCAGAAGAACAGCTACAACCCCGGTTCCCTCCAGCGAATCCTCGTCCGCACCGACGACGGCGCGACCTCGCAGGCCGCCGAGATGCAGCTGCGCACCGCCGTGGGCAACAGCCCGCTGCTGAAGGTGCAGGACCGGAAGGAACTCGTCCGCGAGGCAGCCGGCGCCATGAGCAACCTGCTGACGCTGATGTACGGACTGCTCGCCATCGGCGTTGTCATCTCCGCGCTCGGGATCGTGAACACCATGGCCATGTCGGTCGCCGAACGCACCCGCGAGATCGGCGTACTGCGCGCCATCGGCATGGACCGTGCCGGCATCCGGCGGATGATCCGCCTGGAGGCGGTGACAGTCGCCGCGTTCGGCACACTGCTCGGACTGGCAGGCGGACTGTTCGGGGCCTGGGCGGTCGGCGCGCTGGTGAACGGCGCGATGGAGCAGTACACGTTGGCACTGCCCTGGGGGACATTGCTCCTCGTCTGCCTGGCGTCCCTCGCCGTCGGCGCGCTCGCTGCCGCCCTGCCGGCCCGCCGGGCGGCAGCACTGAGCCCGCTGGAAGCCGTCAGCGCATGAGGCGCAGTTCGCTCACCTCGGCAGGTGTGCCGGCCGAGCGCGCGACCAGTCGTACCTGCGACACGAGGGCAGGTGTGTCAGAAGCCAGCGAGAGCGTTCCGCTCGACGGAACCGCCGTGTCCGGAGTCAGGGATCGCCAGCCCCCTGCACCGGTCCGCCCTTCCAACCGTACGGTGTCGGGCCGCCCCGAACCGAACACGACCTCCGCATGCGCGATCCGGACCGGTTTCGCCAGCCACAGGGTCAGCGCGGACCGAGGTGCGGTCGCCGTCCATGCGGTGGCGGTGGAACCGTCGACCGCGGCCTGGGCGTAGCCGCCCGCGGTCTCGGAATCGGCGGCCGCGGGGCGGCAGCGCGCCAGGTCGTCCGTCGGCGTCAGATCCGGGCGCCGCGTCTCGGTGGTGATCGTGTCCCCGGCCCGCATCTCATGCTTTCCGTCCGGCAGTTGTACGGACATGGGCGGACCGGAGCGGAGCGTGATGTGAGTCGTGCGCGCACCGATCCGCACCGCCAGGTCCCGCCCCTGCCAGGAGAGATGGTCCAGCCGTACGCCCTGTGACAGGCCCGGGGTCAGCATCGGGTCCAGGCGCAGGGAGTCCGGGTCCCAGCGCAGCCCGGCGATTCCGTACGGCAGCGTCTGCAGGAACCCGCCCGCGCCGGTCAGGAAGGTGAAGGCGGGAGCTCCCGCGTTGTCGCCGGCTTTGTCGCCGCGCGCCTCGGAGAACTGCAGGAACGGCTCCTTCACGAAGGGCCGGTAGGAGCGCTCCAGATAGGTGTCGGTCTGGCAGCCGGGTGCTCCGATCTGCGCGGCGATCACCGCATGGACCGAATCGGTCATCGCCGGTCCGTCCGGGTCGGTGACCGGTGCGTAGCGGTCGAGATCAGCCTGTGCGACGGCCGGATCGGTGACGTATCCGTAAGGGTAGGTGAGCAGGACGGTGTCCGCCTGTTTGATCTTCTGGCCCTGGTAGCCCGCGTATTCGGGGTGCGAGCCGTCGGCGTCCTGCGGTACGTACAGCTGGTCGGCCACCTCGGTCCAGGCGGCCGGCACGGGCTCGCCGAGCAGGTGGGCCGCCTCTGCCGCGTGGCGCAGGGCGACGACCGCGCCGCCATTGGTGAGGGCGTGGTCGTCGACTCCATGCGCGTACTCGTCCGCGCCGCTCACCCCCTTCACGTGGTACTTGCCGTCCGCGCCCCGGACCGCGCGGTCGGCCCAGAAGTCGGCGATCGCCGCCAGAACCGGAAATCCGCGTTCGCGCAGCCACTTCAGGTCGCCGGTGGCCGCGTAGAACTGCCACTGGGCGAGGGCGATTTCGCTCTGGAGGTGGTCCTGGTAGCCCTTGCACGGGCCGATCCCGCTGCACAGCGCGCTCGGCCCGGCCGTCCACGGCCAGACCCCGCCCTTGCGGCCCACCGCGACGGCATTGCGTCTGGCCTGGTCCAGAGTCCGGTAGCGGTATTCGACGACGGATCGGGCGAGTTCGGGATGGGTGGCGAGGAGTGCGGGGAACATCCAGGTGTCGGCGTCCCAGTAGATCTGGCCCGCATAGGTCTCCGAGCTGAGACCGGATGGCCCCAGGCTCCAGGACTGGCCCTCCCGGACGCTCGAATACAGCGAGTAGAGCGCCGAGTTGGTGGCCCTCTGCAGATCATCGCGGCCCGGTGTCACCGGTGTGGGGCGCCACAATTCGGCCCAGGCAGTGCGGTGTTCGGTCAGGAGCCGCGGCAGCCCGGCCTTGCGTGCGGCGGCGACGGCCTGGTGCGCCGTTTCCGGGGTGGCGGCAACGCCGACGTACTTCACCACCTCGTACGTCTCTCCAGCCGTGACGTCGATCCCGACCCGTTCGCCCGCGGTCTGCGGGGCGCCGTCGGGCAGGACTGCCGTACGGTCCGCGAAAGCGGTGCCCTCCCCGGCCACCAGCGCCGCGCTCTCGGTGATCCGCTGCCCGCTGCCCTCGGCTGCGACAGTGACCTGACCTGCGGACCGGGAGACCGCGGTCGTACGGCGGGCGCCCGCGCCGTCGAACACCCCGGTGACATCGAGCCGGCCGGACCAGGACGGGGTGACCCGCAGCCGCACGAGCCCCAGGTTCTGGCGCGAGCGGTGGCTGAGGACGTCGTAGGCGACCCGCACCGCGCGCCCCGGCCGCGGAGTCCAGGTGTAGGCGGTGGAGACGGTTGCCGCGCTCAGGTCCAGGCTCTGGCGGTAGCTGGAGATCCGGTCCGCGGATGTGCCCGGGGTGAGCGAGTCGGCGCCGTCGGAGACGGTGAGGGTGGACCAGGTGGGCAGCGCTGCCAGGAACTCGTCGTCGTCGCCGCGGTGGTAGAACCCGGCGGCGAAGGCGCCCGCGTATCGCTCGTCGTAGAGCGGCCAGCCGGTCTCGCCGAGCCCGCCCTGGTACCCGGTGCCGGTGGCGGGGATGCGCTGGGAGAGATAGCCGTTGCCCACGTAGGGCTGGCTGCGGTACTCCGCCGGTGTGTAGGTGCTCGTGGTCAACTCCCACACGGAATCGGCCCGTTGTGAGAGCGGACGGCTGTCGGCCGCAGCCCCCGGGGTGGCGCAGGCCATGAGCATCCCGAGCGCTGCGGCGACCGTACGCGTACGAAAGCCAGGTCTCATTGGTGTCATGGCCGCGAGTGTCCGGGCAACCCGGTCACCGGTACATGGACCAGCGACAGCGAGCCCTTGGACTTCTCTCAGGCGGCTTGCAGGGCGAGGGTGGGGGAGGGGTCGGAGACGTTGACTTTGTGTGGGTTCTCGGGGTTGGCGGTGGGCGCGATGGCGTCACGGGCCGTGTCGACGGTGGCCTTGTTGAACCAGCCGCCGCTGGTGATCTTGGCGCGCAGGGTGTCGGGGAGTTCCGGGGTGACGGCGGTTACGGAGATGCCGCCGGTCACGTCCTCGCCTGCACTCACCGGTGCGCCGCGGCCCGGGTCTTGATCTGCCGGGCATCGCCCACGGCCGCTATGGACTGCGCCGGCACTACCGCGTCGAGCCGTGGACGGACTTCGTGGAGGTCCACTGGTCCGGGCACGGCGAGGCCCTGCTGGCCGCGAGCTGCCGTCCTGGCGCCGCCCGCCTCATTGGCCCGGCAGCGTCCTGGATGTCCCCGGCGTTCTCCGCCGCGGTCCGTCACCTGGGTATGTCCAGTTCCTGACGACGTAAGGCTTCGACCCGTACGGACCCGACCTGGATCTCCTTCAGTCACGGGCGCGTGATGTGTACAAAGCCTTCCTTGGTGCGGCCGGCGGTCCTAGTCCGGCTGCAGGGATCGCCAGATCCGGTCGGGCAGGATCCGTGCGGCCTGGGTGAGGTCCATGTCGTAGGTGCTGGACAGCCAGCGGTGGGCGGTCTCGGCGACCGGCCCCATGACCAGCACCTCGATCAGGGGCGCGGGCAGCGGCGCGATCTCTCCCGCCTCGACCCTGGGCCGCAGCCAGTCCGCGATCACTGCCAGCTTGGCGGCCTTGGCCGTGCGGATGTGTTCGGAGTGCGCGGAGAGGTAGCCGGAGTAGGCGGAGCCATGGATGAACAGGGCAGCGTCCGGGCGTTCTTCGGTGAAGCGCAGGTAGGCCGTCACGAGTGCGCGTACCCCGGTACGGGCGGTCCGGGCACGGCTCAGGGCGGCGATCATTTCGTCGAACAGCTGCTCCATGCAGCGGGTGTACAGGGCGGCTGCGAGACCGTCGAAGCTGCCGAAGTGGTGGTAAAGGCTGCCGAGACTGACACCGCTGGCCTTGAGGACGGCATTGACCGTGAACCCCGACTGGCCCGATGCGGCGTACACATCCAGTGCGGCGGTCAGGAGACGGTCGACGGTGGCCTCACCGCGCTGCTGCTTAGGCGACATGGTGCGGCCCCGCCGCCGGTCCGGGCCCTGCTGCCGATGTCCTGATGCTGTCCGCCATGCCGGACAGCCTAGTACGGTCAAGAAATAGAATAATTTTCTAGAAAACTGCTTCACATCGGCTGCGTGGCGAACCATACTGCTGCGCATGGGGAATTGGAGATGGGCTCGGTTGGAGGTCGCCGCGGACGCACCCGGGGGGCTCCGGGTGGTTCACCACAGGGCAACGTTCGAGACGCGCGAGGAGACCTTGGCCGATCTGCGACGCGAAGTCGCGGAGAGTCCTCTGCCGCGCCTTCTCCGCGCCTCCGCCGCCCGGCAGTTGAACAAGGGGCTGCGGGGGGAGCGACGTCTGCATGAGCCCGATGTCTTTGGTGCGATCGGTGTGTACTGGGCCGCGTTCGCCGACCGGGCGCAGTGGCAGGTTCCGCTGGCCGACCGCAAGGGCCGGGTCGCCACCATGAGCGTGAGTCTGGACCCCGACCAGCAGGTCTCGGGTGACATCGGGGGACCCGTCACGGGGGCCACGGACGGCGTGGGTGACGCGCACAGCGGCCGAATCGACCCCTGGAAACTCTCAGCTTCGCTGCGGGCAGAGGGCCGTCTGCTCAAACTGTGCGCCTTTGTGGGCCTGCTGAGCACCATCGGAGGCGCCAAGTCGTGGCTTGACCCCTCCCGCTGGGAAGCGGGCCGCGTGATGTTCCTGCCGGCGATCGCCGTGCTGATCGGTTGCCACTACTGGAGCAAGAACATCCAGGCGCGGGCACGCGCCCATCTCGACCGACAGGGCTAGGCCCCCGCCCCGTGACCAGCAACTTCAGGATGGAAACATGGAAACAGGGTCGATTGTCCCGGCTCTCCGGTAAAACCGCAGGTCAGAGACGTAACGGTTTCGGGTTCGAATCTCCTGAGCTCCGCAGGGGAACGCGGAGGGGCCCGGGAGACACTTGGTCTCCCGGGCCCCTCCTGCTCGCTCTACGGTCGGCGGACCGCCGTCAGTGCTGGTCGTCGCGGTAGTCGACGGCCTCGGCCTCGGCCTCGGCCTGCTTGGCCTGGACCTCGGGGTCGAGTACGGCCTGACCGCTGCCGTCGACCGAGGTCAGCGGCGGGCGGTCGGACGACACCTCGGTGGGGGCGGGCGGCTCGACCAGCCAGTCGGGGTTGGCCTGCTTGTCCCACCACTTCCAGGCGACGAAGGCTCCGCCGGCCAGGACGCCGAGGACCGCGAGGCCCTTGGCCAGCCGGCCCGCCCTCGCCCGTCGCTCGTGCTTCTTGACCAGCTTCCGGATCTCCTTCGGCGAGACCTGCCCGCGGAGCGCCGCCACGGCGGCCACGCTGCGGGCCGCAGCCTCTTCACGTACCGGCTGAGCGGCGGCGACCGCCTGCTCCACGGCGTGCTCGACGCGTGGAGCGAGCTGGTGCTGCGCCTGCCGTGCGGCCTTGGCGGCGCGGTGCGCGGCCGCGTCCACCTTCGGCGGCACATGGGTCCTGGCCTGCTCCACGCGCGACGCCAGATGCGCGTCGTACTGAAGGCGGGCCTGTTCGGCGGCCTGGTGTGCTGCGTACGACACCTTGGGTGCGAGTCGTACGCGGGCCTCGTGGGCGTAGTACGTGGCCTGGTCCTTGGCCGTACCGGCGTAGGGTGCCACCACTTCCGCGGCGTGCAGCACGCTGTCCTTCGCCGTACCGGTCGCGGCGCGCACGCTGTCCATGCGGGTCACGGGATCCTCCTCCTCGGTGGCGGTTGTTTTCTCGCCTGTCCACCCATTTCGGAATCATGCCTGCCGAGGGCCGATGCGGCATGTGCAGACAGGCATCCGGGGCAGAAAAGGCAAGATCGGTCAAAGGTCGGGCATTGCGGTGCAAGGGGAGCTAGTGGACGACAATGCCACGGTTCGGGTCCTCGCGCCCCTGTCCGGCCGCTACTCGGCTGCTTTTCTCCGTACGCAGGCCGTCCGTGCGAGGATCGGTGGACGTCAGAAGAAGACTTACGGAAGGCAGATCGTGGCCGAGCAGCTTTACGCCACCCTCAAGACCAACCAGGGCGACATCGAGATCCGGCTTCTGCCGAACCACGCGCCCAAGACGGTCAAGAACTTTGTCGAGCTCGCGCAGGGCGAGCGGGAGTGGACCCACCCGGCGACCGGCAAGAAGTCCACGGACCGCCTGTACGACGGCACCGTCTTCCACCGTGTGATCAGCGGTTTCATGATTCAGGGCGGCGACCCGCTGGGCAACGGCACCGGTGGTCCCGGCTACGAGTTCGGGGACGAGTTCCACCCCGACCTGGCCTTCGACAAGCCGTACCTCCTGGCGATGGCCAACGCGGGCCCGGGCACCAACGGCTCGCAGTTCTTCATCACCGTCTCGCCCACCGCGTGGCTGACCCGCAAGCACAGCATCTTCGGCGAGGTCACCGACCCGGCCAGCCAGAAGATCGTGGACGCGATCATCGCCACGCCGGTCAACCCGCGCACCGACCGTCCGGTCAATGACGTGGTCATCGAGTCGGTCGTCGTCGAGACGCGCTAGCCGGACTCGGCCCGAGCCCCTTTTCCGTCGCGGTACGGGAACCAACCCGCCCCGTTCGTCCGTATGACGAGCGGGGCGGTGCAGTGCGTACGCAGCCCGTAGGCGTAGGAGACAAGGGAACGCGATGGATCAGGTGCCAGGAACTCCCGACCAGCAGCCCGCGGCGAGCGGACTGCCCAGCTGCTACCGCCATCCGGGCAGGGAGACGGGCATTCGCTGCAACCGCTGCGACCGCCCGATCTGCCCCGACTGCATGGTGAGTGCCTCCGTCGGCTTCCAGTGTCCGAACTGTGTGCGCGAAGGCTCCGGTACGGGGCACGCGCCTGCCGCGAACCAGCCGCGGACGCTCGCGGGGGGTACCGTCGCGGCCGACCCGCGCCTGGTCACCAAGATTCTCATCGGACTCAATGTGGCGGTGTTCGTCGCCGTCCTGTCGAAGGTGTTCGGTGACCATCTGGTCGACGACTACCTGCTCGTCGGCCGGTGGCCGCCCGCGCCCTACGCCCCGACCGAGGGTGTGGCCGATGGCGAGTGGTACCGGCTCTTCACCTCGATGTTCCTGCACGAGCAGTTCTGGCACATCGGGTTCAACATGGTGAGCCTGTGGCTGATCGGCGGCCCGCTGGAGGCGGCGCTGGGCCGCGTCCGCTATCTCACGCTCTATCTGGTCTCGGGGCTGTTCGGCAGCGCGCTCACCTATCTGATCGCCTCCCCGACCCAGGGCTCGCTCGGCGCGTCCGGCGCCGTCTTCGGTCTGTTCGGTGCCACCGCGGTCCTGATGAAGCGCATGAACTACGACATGCGGCCCCTGATCGGGATGCTGGTCATCAACCTGATCTTCACCTTCAGCGGCGGCATCGCCTGGCAGGCGCACATCGGTGGCTTCGTCGCCGGCATCGTCATCGCGATCGGCATGGTCTACGCCCCGCGCGAGCGGCGGTCCCTGGTGCAGTACGGGACCTGTGCACTGGTCCTCGCCGTGACCGTCGCCCTTGTGCTGATGAGGACCGCCGCGCTCACCTGAGAGCGGAGTTGTCCACAGCGTGTGCCGGATCTTGTGCATGTTGTGGGGAACAGCTGTGCCCCTTGTCCCTGACCTGGGTTTCCGCAGGAAGGGCAAGGGGCGGGCAGCTGCAGTGGTACGAGATCAGTAGTCACACCGGCGTCAACAGCCGAGGAGTTATCCACAGATCTTCTGAGTTTTCCCCGGCTGTGGATTACGTTGTGGATAACTTCAGGGCAGGGCTTGACGGGCAGCCCTCGAGGGGGCTACTTCCACTGCGTGGAGACACCGAAGCCGGCAGCGATGAAGCCGAATCCGACCACGATGTTCCAGTTCCCGAAGGGCTTGATGGGCATATCGCCCGACGTCACATAGAACATGACGATCCAGGCAAGACCGATCACGAAGAACGCCAGCATCACCGGTGCCACCCAGCTGCGATTCGTCAGCTTTATGGCGGTCGCCTGCTTCGAAGCAGGCGGCGGCGTGAAATCGGCCTTCTTGCGGATACGTGACTTCGGCACGAGGGACTCTCCTGTCGATGCGCTGCGTTACCGCGCAGGGAACTGTGGCTGGGGCCGGGACGCGGAGGCGGCGGGGACCACTTGCCTCCCCCGGGCGTCCGTTAGCGTAGTGCTTCCACGGCGTGTAAGGAGATAAGGGTACGTTGAGCAATTCTGGAGACTCCCCCGGTGGGGCGCCCCGCGGCAGGTCCGTGCGGCCGGTCACGCTGCTCACCGGTGCCGTCTTCGCGCTCGCCGGACTGATCTTCGTCACCAGCTTCAACACCGCCAAGGGCACCGATATCCGTACCGATGCCTCGATGCTGAAGCTCTCCGACCTGGTCCAGGAGCGCAGCGGCAAGAACAAGCAGCTCGACGAGACCGCGGCGGCACTGCGCGGCGACGTGGACACCCTGGCGCAGCGCGACGACGGCAGTACGAAGGCCGAGGACGCGGCGATCAAGGCGCTGGAGCAGTCGGCGGGCACCCAGAAGCTGTCGGGGCACGCGCTGACCGTCACGCTCAACGACGCCCCGCCGAACGCCGTGGCCAATCCCGGGTACCCGGATCCGCAACCCAACGACCTGGTCATCCACCAGCAGGACCTGCAGGCCGTCGTGAACGCGCTCTGGCAGGGCGGGGCCAAGGGCATCAGGGTCATGGACCAGCGGCTGATCACCACCAGCGCGGTCCGCTGCGTCGGCAACACCCTGATCCTGCAGGGCCGCGTCTACTCGCCGCCGTACAAGGTGACGGCGGTCGGCGACCTGTCGAAGCTGCGCAGCGCGCTGAACGCCTCCCCGGCGATCCAGAACTACCAGCAGTACGTGAAGGCGTACGGGCTCGGCTGGAAAGTCGACGAGCACCAGGCGATGACTCTTCCCGGCTACTCGGGCACAGTGGATCTCCACTACGCGAAGCCTGTGGGGTAGCTCAGCCGTTTGATGAGCGGGGGAAGCCTGTGTCGGTGCGACTGGTCGTCAGGAGTTTCAGCGAACTCTGCATCACCGCAGGTGCCCTGATTGTTCTGTTCGTCGTGTATCTGCTGCTCTGGACCGGGGTCAAGGCGGACAGCGCCTCCTCGGACCAGATAGACCAGCTGCACCACCAGTGGGCCCAGGGGACGGTGTCCACACCCGCCCCGTCCGCCTCGGCCTCAGGCCGGGGGGCGCCGAAGAAGACCGCGCCGCCCGCCCCCGCCGCGTACAAGGACGGGAAGGCCTTCGCGGTGATGTACATCCCGCGGCTCGGCAAGAAGTGGTCGAGGCCCGTGCTGCAGGACACCAGGGTGAAGACCCTGCAGAAGGGGCTCGGGCACTACGCGGGGACCGCGCGGCTGGGAGCGACCGGGAACTTTGCGGTGGCCGGTCATCGTCGTACGTACGGAGACCCTTTCAAGGACTTCCCCGAGCTGCGGCCCGGGGACGCGGTGGTGCTCGACGACGGGAAGACCTGGTTCACGTACCGCATCGACAACAAGCCCTATCTGACGGTGCCTTCGGACATCGGGGTGATCGATCCGGTGCCCGTGAAGTCCCCTTTCAAGTCGCCCGGGCGCTATCTGACGCTGACCACCTGCGACCCGGAGTGGGGCAGCAGCCACCGGCTGATCGCCTGGGGGCATCTGGACTCCACACAGCCCGTGGAGCAGGGCAAGCCCGCCGCTTTGCGCAGCTGACCCACAAGTCCCGGCTGTCGCCCTTTAGTCTGGACCCGTACCGCGAACGGAAGGGACAGCATGTACGGCTGGATCTGGCGGCATCTGCCGGGCAACGCATGGCTGCGGGCACTCATCTCGATCGTGCTCGCCCTCGCGGTCGTCTATCTGCTGTTCCAGTACGTCTTCCCGTGGGCGGAGCCGCTGCTTCCGTTCAACGACGTGACGGTCGACCAGGGCATGGAGGCGCTGCGATGAGCGCCCGGATCCTGGTCGTCGACAACTACGACAGCTTCGTCTTCAACCTCGTCCAGTACCTGTACCAGCTGGGTGCCGAGTGCGAGGTGCTCCGTAACGACGAGGTCGAGCTCGCGCACGCCCAGGACGGCTTCGACGGGGTGCTGCTCTCGCCGGGGCCCGGCGAGAGCAGCACCCCG
>NZ_JAFLRJ010000335.1 GCF_017315755.1 Streptomyces beijiangensis | reverse complement strand
CCCGGCGCGCCCGAGCAGGCCGGGGTCTGCATCGAGATGGTGCGGCACTGTGCGGAGACCGGGGTTCCGGTCTTCGGGGTCTGTCTGGGCATGCAGTCGATGGCGGTGGCGTACGGCGGTGTGGTCGGGCGCGCTCCCGAGCTGCTGCACGGCAAGACCTCGCTGGTGACCCACGAGGGGGCGGGCGTGTTCGCCGGGCTGCCCTCGCCGTTCACGGCGACCAGGTACCACTCGCNNCCAGTGCGGGGATCCGGGCGCCGTCGCGCGGTCGGTGGGGCTCGCGCCGGTGGTGGGCAGCAAGGGCGCGGCGTGACCGCACTCCGCCCCGAGCACGACGCCGCCGGGCATGAGTACGACCCGCTGACCGACCCGCTGCCGCCGGGCGGGCACGGCTCGCCGTGGTTCCGCGCGGAGGGCAACATGGCGCCGGGGGCGCCCGAGCCCGCGGCGCAGCAACCTGTACCGGAGCCCGCCGTACCGGAGCCCGCTGTGCAGGAGCAGTGGTACGAACCGATAGCTGAGCCCGCGCCTGTGCCGGCTCCCGCACCTGCCGCGGCCGAGCCGATCTCCGAGCCGATAGCCGTCCCGGTCCGGGCACGGGACGACGAGACCGTGGCCCTGCGGAAAGCCGAGCCC
>NZ_JAFLRJ010000334.1 GCF_017315755.1 Streptomyces beijiangensis | reverse complement strand
CAGGTCAGGTCAGGTCAGGTCTTCGGGAGCTGGCGGCCGTAGTCGACCGTCTCGTCCTTGCCCGGCTCGGCCAGCGTGAAGTCCCTGTCCCAGTCGGCGAGTCGCAGGACCCCCGCTCCCGCGGCGCGCTCGAAGCGCAGCGGGTACGGGGTTCCCTTGAGCGAGACGTCCAGCGTGCCGCCGTCCCCCTTGTCGCCGCCCATGATCCGGACGGTGCGGGTCCCGGAGACCGTCGTACGGTCGCCCTTGTTCAGCGAGCCGTGCAGCCCGAGCAGCCCGTCCAGGAGCGCGTTCATGTCGGTGAAGCCGCGGAACTGCTTGTACGCCGGGTCGCCCTGCGGCACCTTCACGTACTTCGCGCCGAGCTTGTCCGCGGCCGTCGCCCCGCCCTTGCCGTCCGCCTGGTCCCAGAAGCCCGCGTCGGCCTTCACATAGAGCGCGTCACCGACCCGCAGCAGCGCGAAGGTGCTGTTCCTCGATGTGACCGAGCCGGTGCCGCCGTCCGCCTTGAGCTGCATGTTCAGCTTGTACGAGCCGCCCTTGCTGACCAGCGTCCCCGACAGCCGTACCGCATGCGCGCCGTCCACCGCCGCGCGCGCCTTCGTCTCGATCTCCTGTGCGGAGAGTTTGCCGACGCCATTGGTCCCGGCGTCCGGGTCCTCGCCGCCGCAGGCGGTGAGCGATGCGGCCAGACCGGCGCATACCGCGCCTGCGACTGCGGCTCGACGGGCCCGGGCGACCTGGGGGAATGCAGCCACAAGCGCACTGCCTCTCATGCGGGTGTCCTCAACAGCAGCCCGCAGCGTACCTGTGCGGCCTACGCGTATTGGCAGAGAGCCGTCCGGACGCCCCTCAAGAGCGCCCCGGGCCACCACGGGCTAGCCTGAACCCTGAATCGGACCGGCGGACCGGCGGACCTGGGCAGAAGGAGGCGCGCTCCATGGCAGCTGGCGCCCCCCGGGTCTTCGTCTCGCACCTCTCCGGCGTCGCGGTCTTCGATCCGAACGGGGATCAGGTCGGGCGCGTACGCGATCTCGTGGCGATGCTGCGCGTCGGCAACCGCCCGCCCCGGCTGCTCGGGCTGGTCGTGGAGGTCGTCACCCGTCGGCGGATCTTCCTTCCCCTGACCCGGGTGACGGGCGTCGAGACCGGCCAGCTCATCACCACCGGTGTGGTGAACATGCGCCGCTTCGAGCAGCGGCCCACCGAGCGCCTCGTCCTGGGCGAGCTCCTCGACCGGCGGGTGAAGCTCGTGGAGGGCGGCGAGGAGGTCACCGTTCTCGACGTATCGATTCAGCAGCTGCCGGCCCGCCGCGACTGGGAGATCGACAAGGTCTTCGTACGGAAGGGCAAGGGCGGCGCCCTGCGCCGCAAGGGCGAGACGCTGACCGTCGAGTGGTCGGCCGTCACCGGCTTCTCCCTGGAGGAGGACGCCCAGGGCGCCGAGTCGCTGGTCGCCACGTACGAGCAGCTGCGCCCCGCCGACCTCGCCAACGTCCTGCACCACCTCTCGCCCAAGCGGCGCGCCGAGGTGGCCGCCGTCCTCGACGACGACCGGCTCGCGGACGTCCTGGAGGAGCTGCCCGAGGACGACCAGGTGGAGATCCTCGGCAAGCTGAAGGAGGAGCGGGCCGCGGACGTCCTGGAGGCGATGGACCCGGACGACGCCGCCGACCTGCTGAGCGAGCTGCCCGAGGAGGACAAGGAGCGGCTGCTGACGCTGATGCAGCCGGACGAGGCCGCCGATGTGCGCCGGCTGCTCTCCTACGAGGAGCGGACCGCGGGCGGTCTGATGACGACCGAGCCGATCGTGCTGCGCCCCGACGCCACCATCGCCGACGCGCTCGCCCGCGTACGGCAGCAGGACCTGTCGCCCGCGCTGGCGGCGCAGGTGTACGTCTGCCGGCCGCCGTACGAGACGCCGACGGGCAAGTACCTGGGCACGGTGCACTTCCAGCGGCTGCTGCGCGACCCGCCCTTCACCCTGGTCGGCTCGATCGCGGACACCGACCTGCCGCCGCTGCCCCCGGACACCGCGCTGCCCGCGCTGACCAGCTATCTGGCGGCGTACAACCTGGTCTCGGCCCCGGTCGTGGACGAGAGCGGGTCGCTGCTCGGGGTCGTCACCGTCGACGACGTACTCGACCATCTGCTGCCCGACGACTGGCGCGAGACGGACTTCCACGGCGAGGAGGTCCCCGATGGGCACTGAGCCGAAGCCGGCCTCCAGGGCCCGTCTGGACCAGCCGCGTTCGCCGCGGCGCCGATTTCTGCCCGAGTACGACCCGGAGTCCTTCGGGCGGCTCTCCGAGCAGGTCGCGCGCTTCCTGGGGACGGGCCGGTTCATCGTCTGGATGACGGTGGTCATCATCATCTGGGTGGTGTGGAACACCATGGCGCCCAGCGCCATGCGCTTCGACCCGTTCCCCTTCATCTTCCTGACGCTCGTCCTGTCGCTGCAGGCGTCGTACGCGGCCCCGCTGATCCTCCTCGCGCAGAACCGGCAGGACGACCGCGACCGCATCAATCTGGAACAGGACAGGAAGCAGAACGAGCGCTCCATCGCCGACACCGAATACCTGACCCGGGAGATCGCGTCGCTGCGGATGGGGCTCGGCGAGGTCGCCACCCGCGACTGGATCCGTTCCGAACTCCAGGACCTGGTCAGAGAGCTGGACAAACAGCGCAGCGTATTCCCGTACGAGCCCACGGGGCCACGTGACGAAGGCGACCGCTGACCGCCCTTTCCCGGGGTGGGTGCCCGCGCCGTAACATCGGGGTCATGGCTACGGAAGACGCTGTGCTCGAAGCGCTCGCGACAGTGAACGACCCCGAGATCCACCGACCCATCACCGAGCTCGGCATGGTGAAATCGATCGACATCGGCGCGGACGGGGCGGTCGCTGTCACGGTCTATCTGACCGTCTCCGGCTGCCCGATGCGCGAGACGATCACCAACAGCGTGAAGGACGCGGTGGCCGGCGTCGAAGGCGTCACCTCCGTCTCCGTCGAGCTCGACGTGATGAGCGACGAGCAGCGCAAGGAGCTGGCGACCTCACTGCGCGGCGGCACCGCCGAGCGCGAGGTGCCCTTCGCCAAGCCCGGTTCGCTGACCCGGGTGTACGCGGTCGCCTCCGGCAAGGGCGGTGTCGGCAAGTCCTCGGTGACGGTGAACCTGGCCGCCGCGCTGGCGGCGGACGGTCTGAAGGTCGGCGTCGTGGACGCCGACATCTACGGGCACAGCGTGCCGCGGATGCTGGGCGCGGACGGGAAGCCCACCCAGGTCGAGAACATGATCATGCCGCCGTCGGCGCACGGAGTGAAGGTCATCTCGATCGGGATGTTCACCCCGGGCAACGCGCCGGTGGTGTGGCGCGGCCCGATGCTGCACCGCGCGCTCCAGCAGTTCCTGGCGGACGTGTACTGGGGCGACCTGGACGTCCTGCTCCTCGACCTGCCGCCGGGCACGGGCGACATCGCGATCTCCGTCGCACAGCTCGTCCCGAACGCCGAGATCCTGGTGGTGACGACGCCTCAGCAGGCCGCCGCCGAGGTCGCCGAGCGGGCGGGCTCGATCGCCGTACAGACGCACCAGAAGATCGTCGGAGTCGTCGAGAACATGTCGGGCATGCCGTGCCCGCACTGCGACGAGATGGTCGACATCTTCGGCTCGGGCGGCGGGCAGAGGGTTGCGGACGGGCTGACGAAGACGACCGGGGCCACGGTGCCGGTGCTCGGCTCCATCCCGATCGACCTGCGTCTGCGCGAGGGCGGCGACGAGGGCAAGCCGGTCGTCCTGTCGGACCCGGACTCCCCCGCGGGTACGGCGCTGCGCGCGATCGCGGCCAAGCTGAGCAGCCGCCAGCGAGGCCTGGCGGGCATGTCGCTGGGCGTCACCCCCCGCAACAAGTTCTAGGGCGTACGACGTAAGGGGCGGCCACCATGGTGGTCGCCCCTTACGCATGGCTGCTGTTACGCGTACGCGCTGATGTCCGCCACCACGGAGAACCCGAGCCCGTACGCCGACATGCCCCGACCGTACGCACCCAGCGGAACCCCGCCCTCCGTGGAGCCGGCCAGTATCCAGCCGAACTCCGACTCGCGGTAGGCGAACCGGGTCGCGACGCCGTCCACCGGCAGCGACAGCGAGGACCACTCGGGGCCGCCCAGGTCGTCGGCCAGCTCGAACGCGGTCTCCGTCTGCTGGTCGAGCCAGTCGTTGCGCAGGGTGTGGTCCATCTGCGCGGGCCAGGTGTACGCCAGCAGGCCCGAGCCGGCCAGCCAGGCCGCCGAGGAGACCGAGGTGGCCTCCAGTACGCCCGTGCCGTCCCCGCTGCGCCGCACCGGGCTGGCAGCCACTGTCACCACGACGGCGAACCGCTCGCGCTCCGCGGCGCTGTCGGACACCCGTACCGACGAAGGCTCGTCGCCGTGCCCGGTGGAGCCGTGCTGCACATTGCCGTCGGCCGCGATGCCGACCTGCATCAGCCAGCGTGGTCCTGTGAAGGCCTCGTCCAGTCCGTACCAGGGAAAAGGCGCGCGCAGATAGTCGTCAACCGTGCGCGGGCCTGCCTGACTCGTCGTCTCCACTGCCTGGCCGCCTCCTCTGTCCATCGGGTCCGGTGCGGCCCGCCCCCCTCGGGCGTCCTGCCTTCCGGACCAGATGGACAATACTCAGGTGGCGTCGTCGTCAAAGCGCGGGCGCTCTTCGACGGCCGGCCTGTCGCTCTTCTTCAGCAGGTCAGGCGTGGTGCTTCCGCTGGCGGGATTCGTCGACACGGCTGCGGACGCCACCGAACTGGTGGCGCTCTCCTTGCCGGTCACCGTGTCCGCGATGTCGGTGATCTCCTTCTTGAGATCGAAGCTGCTCCGGATCTCCTTCAGGCCCAGCGCGTCGTCGTCGCCGTCCAGCAGATGCTTGCGCACCAGGTTCTTGGGGTTGAGGTCCTCGAACTCGAAGTCCTTGAACTCCGGACCCAGCTCGGCGCGGATGTCTTCCTTCGCGCTGTCCGAGAACTCACGGATCTTGCGGATGGTGCGCGTCACGTCCTGGATGACCTTCGGAAGCTTCTCCGGACCGAAGACGAGCACGGCAAGGACCACGAGCGTCACTATTTCCAGTGGGCCTACGTCAGTCAACACGTTGCTTGCTCCTCGTGTGCTCCGCGGCCCGAAGGTCGGGGTCGGTCCGGGCTTCGTTCACGGTACCCGCCCAAGCTGTCACGGCGGTACCTCTGGATTGCTCCGAAGATGACGTTCATGTCCCGCTCGCCGAACCGAGTGTCAGTACGACGGCCACCTCACGGCCCGAACGATTCACGGTGAGTTCGAGCCGGTCGCCCGGCCGGTGTGCCCGGATCTTCACGATGAGCTCCTCGCCACTGTGCACGCGCGCGCCGTCGACCGCGGTGATGATGTCGCCCGCCAGGATCCCCGCCTCGGCCCCGGGGCCGTCCCCGGCGACGGCCGGGCCGCCGTCCTTCGCCTTGTCGCCGACGCGTGCGCCGTCGCCGGTGAACTGCATGTCGAGCGTCACCCCGATCACGGGGTGAGTGGCCTTGCCCGTGTTGATGAGCTCCTCGGCGACACGCTTGCCCTGGTTGATGGGGATCGCGAATCCGAGGCCGATGGAGCCGCTCTGGGCGCCGGTCGGGCTCGTGCCGCTGTCCGCGGCCCGTATCGCGCTGTTGATGCCGATGACGCGGGCGTGGGAATCGACCAGCGGGCCGCCCGAGTTGCCCGGGTTGATGGGGGCGTCGGTCTGCAGGGCGTCGACATAGCTGACGTCGCTGCCGTCGCCCTTCTCGCCGCCCGCGGTGATGGGCCGCCCCTTGGCGCTGATGATGCCCGAGGTCACCGTGTTGGAGAGGTCGAAGGGGGCGCCGATGGCCACCACCGGGTCGCCGACCTGGACGTTGTCGGAGTTGCCGAGCGGCAGCGGCTTGAGGCCCGAGACGCCGGTGACCTTGACCACCGCGAGGTCGTAGCCGCTGTCCTTGCCGACCACCACGGCCTTGGCGACCTCGCCGCCGCTGAAGGTGACGGAGATCTCGCCCGACCCGTCGGCGGGCGCGACCACATGGTTGTTGGTGAGGATGTGGCCCTCGCGGTCCAGTACGAACCCGGTGCCGGTGCCCTGCTCGCTGCTGCCCTTCACATGCAGGGTGACCACACTGGGCAGCGCGCTGGCGGCGATGCCCGCGACGCTGTCGGGCGCCCGGCCCGGTGCCTCCCCCGCCGCCTGCGGGAGTTTCACGTTCGGGGCGATCCCGTCATTGCGCTCGATGTACGCACCGACTCCCCCGCCCACCACACCGGTGACCAGGGCCAGCAGGACGGCGGCCACGACGCCTCCCCTGCGCCGCCGGCGCCCGACGGGGGCCGGCGGCACCTGACGGGCGGCCCAGGGGTCGTAGTTCATCCACTGCGAGGGCGGCGGCTGCGGGGCCCCGAACTCGGGCGCGGGCCCCGGGACCGGTGTGCCCCCGGCGGGGGTGGGCACCGGCCGCTGCACGGGCGGCGCGGGGGCCCAGGGTCCGGGGCCGCCGTAAGGAGGTGTGCTGTACGGATCGGGCTCGTGCCGCGGCTGCGGACGGCCGGGTGGCCGGTCGACGGGCGGCGGCGGTTCGGCGGCAGAGCCGACCGATTGGTCGTGCTCATTCGGCCCTGTGGGCTTCCCGTCGTCCATGCTCTACCCGCACCCGCCCCAGATCCTGCGTGCCCCGTGGAGGCAATCCCTGCTGGGATTCAACCAGGTTGTCAGTGCCGGGTCAGCTGCGGTGCCCCGGCAAGCTGGGTGGCCGCCGGGGTGGCGGTCGGACTCGGTGTCGCGGGAGGTACCGAAGCGGTCGCAGGGGCGATCGCCGGTATCAGGGGCGGCAGCGACGAACCGGTGAGCAGCGCCGCCGACAGGGGGTGCGAGAGCGCTGTCCGTACGATGCCCGCCGTCAGCAGGGGTGACACGGCGGGCGCGGAGAGCGCCGTGACCGGCGGGGTGTTCGTCGCGGTGGCGGACGGGCCGATCTTGTCACCGGTCAGGGCGGAGGAGGCTCCGCCCTGACGGCGGAGGATTTCCGTACCCGCCACGACGGCCTGGCTGCTCGCCCCCTGCGGGGCCGCGCTGCCGCCGCCCTGTGCGGTGGCGGCGGTGGCGTCGCCGGAGGCGCCCGTCGGCATCGTGCCGCCCAGTGCGATCGCCGCGAGCGAGACCGCGCCCGCGGCGGCGAAGGCGAACCTGCGCCGGGAGGAGGACACCGAACGGTCGGTGTCCTGACGGCCGACGGGATGGATCGGGAAACCGGTGGCGGGCGCGGAGCCATGGGGCCTGACCGGGACGTACCCGAAGGTCTCCCCCGGGTCCTGGGGGAATTCACGGGAGGAGCCGGTCAGTCCGTAGACACCGCCGGCGAGTCTTCCTCCGCCGAAGGGGCCTGATCCGCCGCGCCCCGTGTCGTCGCCCCCTGGTCCGCCCGGCAGCCCCTGGAGGCGCGCCAGCAGGCCCTCGGAGGGCGGGGGCGGTGCGGTATCGGCGAACACGCTCTTCAGCCGGCGCTGGGCGTCGGCCTCGGCCTTGCACTTGGCACAGCTCGCGAGGTGGGAGAGGACCCGCTCGCGCACGTCGTGGTTCAGCTCACCGTCCACCAGCGCGGCAAGCCGGTCCCCGAGGTGCTGCTCGGCAGGGGTCGGGCCGGATCCACTCACGCGGCCCCGTCCTCTCCACCCGCCCCGGCGGCGCCGGCGGTCGCTCCGGCCAGCGCACGCTGCTCGGCACGGCGGGCCTCCGGCGAACGGTGCTGAAGGGCCTTGCGCAGGTGCGAACGGCCACGGTGGATCCGGCTGCGGACCGTGCCCAGCTTCACCCCGAGGGTGGCCGCGATCTCCTCGTAGCTCAGCCCCTCGATGTCACAGAGGACGACGGCCGCACGGAACTCCGGGGCCAGGGTGTCCAGCGCCTGCTGCACATCCGCGTCGAAGTGGGTGTCGTTGAAGACCTGCTGCGGGGACGGCTCACGGCTGGGCAGCCGCTCGGCGGCGTCGTCGCCCAGCGCGTCGAAGCGGATGCGCTGCTTGCGGCGGACCATGTCCAGGAAGAGATTGGTGGTGATGCGGTGGAGCCAGCCCTCGAACGTGCCGGGCGTGTACGTCGACAGCGAGCGGAAGACGCGGACGAAGACTTCCTGGGTGAGGTCCTCGGCGTCGTGCTGGTTGCCGGTCAGCCGGTAGGCGAGGCGGTACACCCGGCCGCTGTGCGTGCTGACGATCTCCTCCCACGAAGGAGGCGTCCACGCCTGCGCATCCGCGTCCGAGGTGAACGTCGCGGTCCGGGCCTGGGCGGAGTCGGCGGCGATGGAGCTGTCGGCAGCATTGTTGGTCACGGATTTCGGCTCACCCGATGACCTGAGAAAGCGCCGCAGCACTCCTCCCCGATCCACAGGCGCAGCCGCACCTCCCCTGTCGGCTCTGGTGGTGTCCAGTGGAGCCCCTACCATAGCCACCTCGCCCGTTAGCTCCGGATAAGACTGATTGCCGGAATCCTCGTTCATGACCATCCCCCCTGCCTCCTCATAACGCCCGGTCCCATCTGCGGGTTCCCGGGCGCAGCGGATACAGTCAACTCTGCGTCAACTACGGGGACAGGAGAGGGCCATTACCGCCAACCGGCAGACGAGCTGGGCGTTCGCCGACGCCTTTGTCGCCGAGGACGAAGCCCTGCGCTGGGCCCGGGACCGGGCCCGGGATTCAGGGCTGCCCTCGGTGTCACCGGGGACCGGCGCCGCGCTGCGACTGCTCGCCGCGACGGCGGGCGCGAAGGCCGTGGCCGAGATCGGCACGGGAACGGGCGTCTCCGGGATCTACCTGCTGCAGGGAATGCGGCGCGACGGTGTCCTGACCACGGTGGATCCCGAACCGGAACGGCAGGGCTTCGCCCGTCAGGCGTTCCGTGCGGCCGGCTTCGCGGGGAACCGGGCCCGGTTCATCCCTGGCCGCGCCCTGGACGTACTGCCGCGACTCGCCGACGGCGGATACGACCTGGTCTTCGTGGACGGCGACCGGCTGGAATCGCTGGATGTTCTCGCTGAATCGTTGCGCCTGCTGAGGCCCGGCGGGCTGGTCTGCTTCGAGGGGGTCTTCGCGGACGGCCGTACGGTCGATTCGGCCGCGCAGCCTGCGGAGGTGCTGCATCTGCGGGAGCTGTTGCGTGCCGTGCGGGAGAGCCAGGAGCTGCTTCCGTCGCTGCTGCCTGTCGGGGACGGGCTGCTCTGCGCGGTGCGACGGGGCTGAGCGGCACGGCCCCCGCCCCGGACCCC
>NZ_JAFLRJ010000333.1 GCF_017315755.1 Streptomyces beijiangensis | reverse complement strand
CCATCAGCCCCACCGCCCCGAACCTGAAACTTGGCGACGGTGCAACCCTCGCGGCCTCCCGGATCATCGACATCAAGTCCGTCGTCGAGGATCTCGGCGGCGAGGAACGCCGTTCGGACACCCCCTCCGACACCACCTTCGCGCTCCAGGCCGAGGTCCTCTTCCCGAAGAACAGCGCCAAGCTGAACCCGGCCGCAGCCTCCCGTATCAAGGCCATCGCCACCGAGATCGGGGTCCAGCACGCCACGAACGTCCGCGTGTTCGGCTTCACGGACGACCTCGGCTCCTACGAACACGGCAAGGTGCTCTCCAAGCAGCGCGCCGACGCCGTACAGCAGGAGCTCGCCAAGTCCCTCCCCGGCGCGTCCTCCATCACCTTCCAGATCCGCGGCTACAGCGAGGACTACCCGATCGCTTCCAACGCCACAGAAGATGGCCGCAAGAAGAACCGCCGGGTGGAGGTCTCCTTCCCCCGCACCGCCACATAGCGGATCGCGCGGCCGGCGCACGCTCCGGAAGGAATCGCCCCGCAATGCCCTTGGTACCCGCCGATCCGACCGTGGTGCATCGCATGCCCGAGCAGCCGCGGGTCGTGCTGCTGAAGCCCCTGGTCACCTCCCCGCTGATCGAGGTCGGGGATTTCTCGTACTACGACGATCCTGACGACCCGACCGCGTTCGAGACCCGCAACGTGCTGTACCACTACGGGCCGGAGAAGCTGGTCATCGGGAAGTTCTGCGCGCTGGGCGAAGGGGTGCGGTTCATCATGAACGGCGCCAACCACCGTATGGACGGCGCCTCCACCTTCCCCTTCCCGATCATGGGCGGGCCCTGGGCCGAACACTTCGATCTCATCACCGGCTTGCCCGGCCGCGGCGACACCGTCGTCGGGCACGACGTGTGGTTCGGGTACCGGGCGATGGTGATGCCCGGGGTCCGGATCGGGCACGGCGCGATCGTCGCCTCCGGTGCGGTGGTCGTGGACGATGTGCCCGACTACGCGATCGTCGGAGGCAACCCGGCCCGCCTCATTCGACGCCGCCACGAGGACGCGGACATCGCGCGGCTGCTGGAACTGGCCTGGTGGCACTGGCCTTTGGAGCACCTCACCCAGCACGTGCGGACGATCATGGCGGGCAGCATCGCCGAGCTGGAGGCCGCCGCCCCGACCGGCCAGTAGAGATAATCAACCGGACGCTTGAGAAAATCAATCACCTCGCATTAGTCTCGGGCTGTGAAGAGCTACCAGCAGTACTGCTCCGTTGCCCGCGCGCTGGATGTCGTCGGGGACCGGTGGGTGCTGCTCATCGGCCGGGAGTTGCTGGCGCTGGGGCCGAGCCGGTACAGCGATCTCAAGCGCGGCCTGCCCGGGATCGCGACGAATCTGCTCGCCGACCGGCTCAAGGTGATGGAGGCCGAAGGCCTGATCAAGCGCTATGACGCGCCCCCACCTGTGGCGGCCACCCTGTTCGAGCTGACCGACCGCGGTCGCGGCCTGCAGAGCGTGCTGCATGCGCTGGCCGAGTGGGGACTGGAGCGGATGACGACCGGACCCGATCCCGAGGACGCGGTGCAGCCTCAATGGGTCGCACTGCTCGGCGGGTTGATGCTGTCCGATCGCTTGCCCGTCGGCGCGGAAGTCGTCGTGGGCATCGAATCCGAGGGCGAGGTGATGCGCGTAACCCTGGGCCAGGAAGGGTTCGCGATCCGGCGCGGCGCGACCTCGGACGCAGCCCCGGCCCCCGACGTCACCCTCACTGGTCCGCCGCAGCTCGTCGGTGCTGTCCTGTCCGGCGTGCTGAGTCCCGACCGGGCGACGAGCGAAGGGCTGAGGATCACCGGCGCGCGCCGACTGCTGCACGACCTCGTCGCAGCGCCCTCCGGCGCATTCCCTCAGGTTCCGTGACGAGGAGCGTTGCCATGACCTACGCCGAAGCCGACCTCATCGCGACCATCGAGCAGCTCGCCGGAGCTGAGCTGTCCACCCTGCCCCAGGCTCAGCTGGACGCGATCGACCAGTACCACGCGGGCGGGACCGATGCGGTCGACTGTCTGATCCCGCATCTCGCGCTCACCGCAGGCATGACCGCGCTGGACGTCGGGTCGGGGCTGGGCGGACCGGCCCGGCAGATCGCCCGATCCACCGGCTGCAACGTCGTCGGCGTCGATGTCACCCCCGCCTACGTCGATGCCGCCCGGGTCCTGACCGACGTCGCCGGACTCACCGACCGGATCGAACTCTTCTGCAGCGACATCGCAACCTTCGAGCCGACCGGGTTCGACGCGGCCTACTGCATCCATGTCCAGATGAACATCGCGGACAAGAAGGCGTTCTTCGCCGGCATCGCTCGCCGTCTGCGGCCGGAAGCGCGACTGGTGATCTTCGAGGTCTGCAAGAGGGACGGCAGCACCGAGCCGGAGCTGCTACTGCCCTGGTCGCTGGACGGTACCGACAGCCACCTGGTCACTGCGGACGAACTGCGCGACACGATCCTTTCCAGCGGGTTCGCGTCCCTGGAGTGGGTCGATGAAAGTGACTGGGCCCGGCAATGGTTCGAGGACTTCGGCCGCCGGCTCGCGGGTGCGAATACTCCGGCGGCCCTGCCCGCCCTGCTGGTCGAAGGTCCGACCCGCATGCTCAACTTCGCGGTAGCCGTCGCCACGGGTGCCGTGACCATCCATCGAGGTGTATTCGTCCGGGCCCCGAGCGGCTGACGCCCCTGCGGTCTCAGCCCTGCAGGAGGTGGTCCGCTTTGCCGGCCTTGATGTCCCGGATCAAGGTCCGCAGGGCCTCCTGGCTGTCGGTGAGGTAACGGTCCTCCTGTCCGGCGACGGCGATGTAGCCGTTACCGGCGGCGTCCGTACCTATGCGGAAGCAGTTGTTGCCCTCGCCGCAGAACGCGTCATCCCATTTGATATCCGACATGTCTACTGCTCCTAGAGTTCGCGGGCGATGGAATGGATGAAGTCGCGCGACCGATCGGGGTCGAGCGTATGTACGTCCATCCACTCCAAGTGGGCACGATACTTGGCCAGTTGAGCCTCGGCATACGTGAATTCCGGCCCGTGGGCGGAGTCGAGCTGGACGGTGTCGAGCTGCGGAACGGGCCCCTCGGCGTAGAGCAGGGCGTGGCCCGCACCAGGGAAAGAGCCGCCTTCAACGGGGAGTACGCGCAGCCGGATGCCCGGGCGTTCGCACATGGCGCACATGTGGTCCAACTGCTCGCGGGTGGTGCGTCGGCCCCCGAACTGCATCCGTAGCGCCGCCTCGTGAATGTAGCCGACGTAGTCGACGGGCTGGTCGCGCTCCAGGACCTGTTGGCGCTCCATGCGGTGAGCGACCCGGAGCTCGACTTCGGACGGTGGCAGTTGGGGGATGACCAGTTTGAAGATTGCTCGCGCATATCCGCTCAGGTGCAGTAGCCCCGGGAGGTGAACGGTCTGGGCCGTGTGGAGCCGAGTGGCATTCCCCTCCAACTCGGCGATGTCCAGGAGGCCTTGCGGGAGAGTCCCCCGGTATTTTTCCCACCAGCCGTTGCTGCCGATCTGGGCCATGTCGACCAGAGCGTTGATGTACGCCTCGTCCGTGCAGTCGCTATTGCACGCCAGAGTGCGCAGGCGCTCGGGCGTGATGGCGCTTACGCCCAGCTCGATGTGGGACACCCGGCCTCGGTCGATGCCCAGCAGGCCGGCAGCCGCCTCGGCGGAAATGCCTGCTGACGTGCGGATCTTGCGCAGCTCGGCGCCGAGCCGTCGCTGCCGTTCGGTGGGGGAGGTGCGCGCGCCCATGCCGTTCCCTTCGCTGTGCGGTCGAGTGCAGTCTGCCGTGAGCGTGTCCGAGTGCACCACGAAGGTGCCGCAGTTTTCCCGAGTAGGTGCCTAATTAGACCCCACATGCCCTACGGTAGGTAATGCACCGACTACTTACGGCAGTTGGAAGTGCATCACGCGTTGCTGCCCGCAACCTCCTTCCCTGGGAGGGGCGGCCCCGCGTCAGGGAGACAGGCCCACCAGCCGCCGCGTACCCCCACAACCGCCAACCAGGAGTTGCCATGCACGCAACCACCGCCGTCACCCGCTGTCCGGAGCCCGCCCAACCCCACCACCGCATCCCCGCCCTGGCCTACAGCCTCACC
>NZ_JAFLRJ010000332.1:251-12856 GCF_017315755.1 Streptomyces beijiangensis | reverse complement strand
CCCGCCCCGCCGTCGACTGGCGCGTCCGCTTCGCCGTGCTCTCCCTCATCTGGGGCTTCAGCTTCCTCCTCATCAAGGTCGGGACCGACGGCTACGCCCCCTTCCAGGTCACCTTCGGCCGCCTCTTCTTCGGTACGGCCGTGCTCGCCGTGGCCATGATGGTGAAGCGCGACAGGCTGCCGCGTGGTGCCCGCACCTGGATGCATCTCGCGGTCGCCGCCCTGCTGCTGAACGCGGCGCCGTTCTCGCTCTTCGCGTACGCCGAGCAGACGATCCCCTCCACGCTCGCGGGCATCTGCAACGCCACCTCGCCGCTCTGGGGGATGGCCCTGTCGATGGTGGCGCTCTCGTCGGACCGGCCGACTCGCCGCCGCGTGGCCGGCCTCGGCGTCGGTTTCCTGGGCGTACTGACCGTGCTCGGCGTCTGGCAGGGCTTCTCGGGCCTGGACTACGGGGGCACGGCGATGGCCCTGCTCGCCTCGCTCTGCTACCCCATCGGCTGGATCTACCTGCGCCGCACCCTGGCGAACACGGGCTGCTCCAACCTCGCGATCACCGGCTCGCAGCTTTTCGTCGCCACGCTCGAACTGGCCCTGATCACCCCGCTGTTCACCACCCTGCCCACCTCGTTCCCGGTGGTCCCGCTGCTCGCGGTGGTGGCGCTCGGCGCGCTCGGCACCGGGGTCGCACTGCTGCTGCAGTACGGTCTGGTGGCCGAGATCGGCCCGACCACCGCCCAGATGGTGACGTACTTCATCCCGGTCATCGCCACCGCCGCAGGTGTCGCGGTGCTGGGCGAGAGTCTCAGCTGGAACACCCCCGTCGGCGCGGTCGTGGTCCTCGCCGGGGCCGCCCTCACCCAGACCAGGCCCCGGAAGAAGCGGTCCGCGCCTCAGTCGTAGCGCCTGCCGGGAGCCGGTCCTGCCGCTGATGCCACGGCGTCGGCGACAGGGCCGATGTCGTCGTCGGACATCCCCGAGACCGTGAGGCGCACGCCCGGAGCCGCCGCCAGCCGGAAGCGCGCACCCGGTGCGACCGCCCAGCCCGCGTGCAGCAGCCGCGCCACCGCTCCCGTCTCGTCCGGCACGGACACCCATACGTTCATCCCGCTGCGGCCATGGGCCTCCACACCCCGCGACCGCAACGCCTCCACCAGCGCGTCCCTGCGCCTGCCGTACGCGAGGGAGACCGCCCGCGCGTCGACCGCGCCCGTACTCCACAGATGCACCACGGCGCGCTGCAGCAGCCTGCTGACCCACCCCGGGCCGAGCCGCTGCCGGCCAAGGACCCGGTCGACGGTGGCCGCGTCCCCGGTCAGGACCGCGAGCCGCAGATCAGGGCCGTACGCCTTCGACGTCGACCGTACGAAGGCCCAGCTGTCGGTCACCCCGGCCAGCGGATGCAGCGGCAGATCGACGATGCCGTGCCCGTGGTCGTCCTCGACGAACAGCACCGAGGGGTACGAGGCAAGGACGGCCCGCAGCTCGCGCGCCCGCCCGGCGCCCACCGCGGCCCCGGTCGGATTCTGCGCCCGGGCGGTGACGACCAGGGCCTTCGCCCCTTCCCTCAGCGCCCGCTCGACCTCGTCGGGCAGCGGCCCCTCGTCGTCGAGCGCGACCGGTACGGGCCGCAGCCCGAGGGCCGGGACCAGGTCGAGCAGGGCGCCCCAGCCCGGGTCCTCGATGGCGACCGCATCGCCGGGCCTGAGGTGTGCGGCCAGGACGCGTTCGATGCCGTCGAGCGACCCCGACACCACCGCGATCCGTCCGTCGGGCACCCCGTCGGCGTCGAAGGCGGCACGGGCCAGGCGCGCCAGTTCGGGGTCGACGGCTTCCTGTCCGTACAGACCCGGCCGCTCCTCGTTGTGGCGCGCCGCAGCGGCGAGGGCATCGCCGAGCGGGGGGAGCAGGGCGGGGTCCGGGTTGCCGTTGGACACATTGCGCACCCCGTCGGGGACGTCCGTCCGGATGGATTCGCGCGCGGTGATGGCGGGGCGGGGGCGCACCCGGCTGCCCCTGCGTCCGGCTGTCTCGATGACCCCGCGGTCGCGCAGAGTCCGGTAGGCGGCCGCCACCGTGTTCGGGTTGACGCCGAGGTCGGTCGCCAACTCCCTGAGCGGAGGCAGCAGTTGACCCGGCTCCAGCCGCCCGGATGCCACGGCCTGCTCCACGCTCGCGGCGATGTCCATTGCGCGGCGACCTTCGATTCCGTACGCTCCTAGCACAAAGCAGATTATGCACTAGTGCAATGGAGAGCGCAATGCCGGAGCCCGCAGCGCCCGAAGTCCCCTACGAACCCACCGGGCGCACCGTCCCCACCCGCTCCCGGGAGCGGGCCTCCTACGACCGGGCCCTGGTGCACTCGATACTCGACGAGGGCTACGTCTGCCACCTCGGCTTCATCCGCGACGGCGCCCCCGTCGTCCTGCCGACGCTCTACGCACGGATCGGCGAGCGCCTCTACATCCATGGCTCGACCGGATCGCGCCCCCTGCGCATGGCGGGTGAGCAGGACCCCGGCCTGGCGGTCTGTCTCACCGTCACCCACGTCGACGGCCTGGTCCTGGCCCGCTCCGCCTTCCACCACTCGATCAACTACCGCTCCGTCGTGGTCCATGGCACCGCCCACCAGGTCATCGACGCCGAGGAGCGCTCCACCGTCCTCGACGCGCTCGTCGACCACGTCGTCCCCGGCCGCTCCCAGGACTCCCGTCCTGCCAACGCCAAGGAGCTCGCCTCGACGTCCGTGCTCCGCCTCGACCTCGACGAGGTCTCGGCCAAGGTCCGCACCGGCCCCCCGAACGACGAGCCCGAGGACCTCTCCCTCCCGCACTGGACGGGTGTCGTCCCGCTGACCCGCGGCCACGGCACACCGATCCCCGCCGGCGACCTCGACCCGGCCGTCACGCTCCCCGACTACCTCAAGGCCCTCTGATGCTGATCCACCCCTGGGACGCACCGCGCGAGGACGGCGAGTGGCAACAGTGGCTCGCCGCCCATGACTTCGGCCAGCTCGCGGTCAACGGCCTGCCGGGCGAACCTCCTTCCGTACAGCCCATGCATTTCGTGTACGACGGCGAGCGCGGCGAAGTCCTCACGCATCTGGCCCGCCCGAACCCGATCTGGCCCGCCCTGGAGACGAACCCCCAGGTCCTGCTGAGCGTCGTCGACGACTACGCCTTCGTCCCCGGCCCCTGGCAGGCCCCCGCGGACATCCCGTCCGAGCACGGTGTGCCCACCAGCTTCTACGCGGCTGTCCAACTGCGCTGCACCGCGCACCTGGTGGACGATCCGGCGGAGAAGGCGGCGCTGCTCAACCGGCAGATGGGCCACTTCCAGCCGGAGGGAGGCTCTGCAGCGGCGGCCGTCGGCGAGGCCCCGTACGGACGCATGCTCTCGGGAATTCGCGGGCTGCGCCTCGAAGTGACCGCCGTACGGGCGAAGTTCAAGTACGCGAGCCACAAGCCCCTGGAAGTCCAGGAGCAGATCGCGGAAGGACTGGCCGGACGCGGCGGCCCCCTGGACGAAGCCGCACGCGCCCACCAGTTGCGCCGCCGTCAGACGAGCAGCGCCTGACGGCGTGCGGCGGACGCCGCACGCATCTCCCCGTACGCGAGCCCGGTGACCGAGGCGAGCAGCAGCAGAGTCCCTGCCACGGTGGCCGTGGTGAGCTGCTCGCCCAGCACCGTCACCGCGATGACGGCGGCACTGACCGGCTCCAGGAGCATGATCACCGATACGGTCGCGGCCCTGACCACGGCGGCGCCGGAGAAGTAGAGCGCGTACGCGAGGGCGGTGGGGACCGCGGCGACGTACACCAGCAGCCAGATCACCTGGCCGGCTTCGGCCGTGTGCGGCATCAGCCCCTCGACCGCGGCGAGCGGCAGCAGGCACACCGTGCCGACGGCGAACGACCAGGTGGTCATGGCGAGGGGATCACCACCGCCGCCCGACCGCCCGAACCGGCGCGTCAGCAACGCCATTCCCGCGTACCCGGCGGCCGAGAGCAGCGCCCAGGCGACCCCGGCGGGACGTACGGCTCCGCCGCCGCTCCCCAGCACCAGGACGGCGAGCCCTCCGATCGCCCCGGTCACGGCGCCGATGCCGCCGCCGCCCAGCCGCTCCCCCATGGTCAGCCGCGCCCCGGCGGCGATCAGTACGGGCCCGGCACCCAGTGTGACCACGGTGGCGACCGCGAGACCGGTGTCCTGCACCGCGGCGAAGTAGGCGACCTGGAAGACGGTGAAGGTGCCTCCCGTGGCGGCGATCCGCAGCAGCTTCGTACGAGGGTGCGCCCCGACGGCATGAACTGCCGTACGGGGACGGCGGACCGCCCGTACCACCAGCATCAGCGCGAGTCCCCCGGCGCACCGCCAGAAGGTGAGGGCGACAGGTCCCAGATCGCTGGCCCGGTAGAGCAGCGAGGCGGCGGCCCCGGCCGTGCCCCAGGCGGCACCGGCGACGATCAGATAGCAGAGGCTTCGCCCGACGGGCAGCCCGACAACAGTGTTCGACACGTGGATTCTCTCCGCACGCAGACAGGGGTGAGTGGATCGCTCAGCTCTGTGCGGGGGCAGCGAAGGACCGCCCGGGAACACCCGGGCCCGGTCCGTCAGTGAGTGCGGCCGCCCGCGCTAGGCGGCGGGAGGGGGAAGCGCGGTCAAACGCATGCGCGTCACCCTAGGCAACGGGGTCCTTGACCTGCAACACCTTTGAGTCACCCGCGGATACGTCCGCCACGGAACCCACGGGCGCCGTGGGCACAGGCGCCTTGGGCGCGGACGACTGCGCGATGAAGGCGCCGAACAGCACGACACCGCCGCCGAAGATCTGCGGTGCGGAGAGGTGCTCCCCGAGCAGCACCCAGGCCAGCACGGTCGCGATGACCGCCTCCAGGCAGGCGACGACGCCCGCCACCTGCGGTGAGAGCATCCGCACGGAGACGACTCCGGTGACGTACGCGACGACGGTGGCGATCAGCACGATCCAGCCGAGCAGCAGCCACGCGGGCACCTGCGTCCCGTTCATTCCCGCGTTCCCGCCGAGCACCTGCCAGTCCATGCCCCACGGCCTGGCGACCACCGTCAGCAGGACGGCACCGAAGAGCAGTCCGTACGCGATGACTCCGAGCGGGTCGGCCGCGTCCTCCCCGTCGCTCCCCTGGTCGGAGAGGACGAAGTAGCCCACCTGGCAGCAGGCCGCGCCCAGGGCGAGCAGCAGCCCCACCACGTCGAAACTGAGCCCCGACCACACCTCGACGACACAGGCGAGCCCTCCGACGGCGAGCACCACGCCCACCGCGGCGGCCCGTGTCACCGGCCTGCGCTGCACGAACCGCACCCAGCCGAGGACCAGCGCCGGGGCGAGGTACTCGACGAGAAGTGCGACCCCGACCGGGATCCGGGAGATCGCGGCGAAGTAGCAGGCCTGGACCCCCGCGACGGCCAGCAGCCCGAACCCGGCCAGCAGAACGGGCCTGCGCAGTACGAGGTCCCGGTGGCGCCAGGCGACGGGCAGCATGACAAGCGCGGCGCCGGTCACCCGCAGCCACACCACGTGCAACGGGTCGAGTCCCGCTTCGATCAGCGGCTTGGCCGCGACCCCTGATCCACCGAATGCGAGCGCCGACAGCAGGGCAAGTCCCAGGCCGACGCTCCTCCCCTGAGCGTGCATCGGCACATCATGACAGCTGGCGTCATGAGCGTCATCCCTATGACACCTGTCGAGACGACGCCTCCCCGAGCCGGTGCGCCAGCACCTCCACATCGACGCCCGCGTGGATCAGCACTTCGACGGCGCGGCTGCCGCGGTCCGCCGCGAGGGAGGCCAGCAGATCGCGTCCCGACGCCTGCCGGTCACCGCGCCCGCCGGCCCGTGCCAGCGCGTTCTCCATGGCGGTGACGGCGCTGGGCGACCACCCGGCGACCTCCGGCTCGCGCATGACAGGGAGCGCCCCGGAGTCCTCCACCGACCCCTGCCACCGCAGTCCGTATCCGATGGAGCGCTGTACGAGGTATCCGAGCACCTTGGCGAGTTGCGGCCCCCCGTCGAAGGCCGCCCGCACGCCGGGATCCGTCTCGATCACCGAGTGCAGCAGATGGGCCGTGTCGATCTGCCGGTCGCCGTCGCGCAGCGCACGCCGGCGCGCGCCCGTGACCACCGTCGCAAGCTCCACGGTGAGCCTGGCTTCGATCTCGGCATGGGCGGGGGCCGGCTGGTCGCCGGGCCGGACAGGACTTTGCACATCTCCTACCCCATCAGGCGCCGGCGTCCGATCCATCCCCGCGGGGACCCATTTCCGCATCCGACAGAAGGTGGGCACACACGACCGGCTTCTCCTCCTTGCGGATGAGATCGCACCGATACACCCCAGGGGCGCGCGCCGCCTTGCCCTGCGCCGCCGACGCAACCGCGACCCGCACCGCACTCGTCTCTCATCGACAACACCACCACCCCGGCCATCACGAGACGGAGGCCCGCATGCTCCTCTGGCTGGTCGCCCTTCTCGCGAAGGACGGACGGCAGTACGTGTACCGGGTGTACGCACCGCACGACGCCCTGCACGGCGACCTCTTCTGGGCCGCCTTCCACTGCCACGACGAGAGCCGCCGGCCACGCGCCAGCGACTGCTTCGACTCCGCGGAGATCTGGCAGGTCTGACAGTTCATCAGTATTGAATATTCCGCATCGACCGGCTACGTTCCGCGACATCACAACCTGACAAGAAGGGGTGGTCGCATGGCCGAAGTCAGCGCGGAGGCACGTATTGAGGCACCGGCCGAGAAGGTCTGGTCGCAGCTGACCGACTTCGGCTCGTACGGCGAGTGGAGCATGACGCACACCGACTTCCCCAAGGGCGGCCCCGAAGTGCTGGAGGCCGGGGCTTCATTCCAGGAGAACATGAAGCTCATGGGCTTCCCGGCCGAAGTGAACTGGACGATCGACGAGCTGGAGACCGCCCGGGTGTTCGCGATCCGCGGCAAGGGCCCGATGGGCGTCAACCTCAGCCAGCGCTACTCGCTCACACCCGACGGCGACGCCACCACGCTCCGCATCGACAGCGAGTTCACCGGCGCCGCGGTGGCCCTGATGGCGGGCAAGCTCAAGGACTCGGCGACCGCCGCGCTCAATGAGTCGCTCCGCAAACTGAACGGCCTGGTCGTCTGAACAGCCCGGCCACCTGAGCGACTCGCACCCACCACGCACGACGGCGCCCCACGGATTCCGTGGGGCGCCGTCGTCTTCGGGTGTCAGTCCTCGTCGGCGAGGATCAGGTAGAGCTTCTTACGGGCGTCGTTGATGACCGTGAGCGCCTTCTGGCGCTGGTCCGCGGTGCCGGTCTTCCAGACCTGCCCGAAGGCCTCCATCAGGCCGAAACCGGCCTGGCGGATCTCGTTCATCGTCTCCCAGTCGACGCCGCGCCCCGCATCGTCCCAAGGGGCCTCGGGCCCCTCGGCGGCGGCGGTGCTGCCGGCCTCGGTGAGCGTGAACAGCTTCTTGCCGCCCTCGCTCTCACTGGTGATCAGACCTTCGTCCTCGAGCATCTGGAGCGTCGGGTAGACCGATCCGGGGCTGGGACGCCAGGCGCCGCCGCTCCGCTCACCGATCTCCTGAATCATCTCGTAACCGTGCATAGGACGGTCCTTGAGCAGCGCCAGGATCGAGGCACGCACGTCACCGCGCCGCGCCCTCCCCCTGGGGCCGCCCCGGCCGCCGCCACGCCCTCCGGGTCCGAATGGTCCGCCGAACGGCGGCCCGAACGGGCCGAAGGCGCCACGGCGCCCTTCGAATTCTTCCCGACCCTGATGGCCGGGACCGCAATTTCCATGTGTATGGGAACGCATCGCAAACACTTCCTTCCATCGTTGATCTGTCGCGATGCGTCAACGATATATCGGAACAGTTCGTTTGGCAACACCCGACCGCCACACGAAGGGGCCAGATCCCCGGGATTGGCCTTGGCCTGCGGCTTTCCCCCGCCGCTACCGTCGGGGACATGCGGATTCGAATCGTCGACGCCTTCACCGACCGCCCCTTCGCCGGCAACCCGGCCGGGGTCCTGCTCCTCGACTCCTTCCCCGACGACACCTGGCTGCAGAACGTCGCGACGGAGGTGAACCACGCGGAGACCGCCTTCGCCCACCCGCTGCCCGCCGGCGGCGAGGCCGACTGGGCGCTGCGCTGGTTCACCCCGGCCACCGAGGTCGACATGTGCGGCCACGCCACGCTCGCCACCGCCCATGTCCTGCACACCACGGGCGCCGCGACCGGCACGGTCCGCTTCGCCGCCCGCTGCGGGATCCTCACCGCCACGGCGCAGGCCGACGGCACGATCACGCTGGACTTCCCGACCTCGACGCTTACCCCGATCGAGGCCCCGGCCGGAGTCGCGGAGGCACTGGGCGCCGGGGTGGTCTCGGTCCACGACACCTCGGACCACGTCGGAGACCTGCTGGTCGAGCTGGCGGACGAGAAGACCGTCCGCTCCCTCACGCCCGACTTCCCCGCCCTGGTGGCCCACTCCCGGCGCGGCATCATCGCCACCGCGGCGGCCGACGACCCCTCGCGCGGCTACGACTTCGTCTCGCGCGGCTTCTTCCCCCGCGTCGGCATCGACGAGGACCCGGTGACCGGCAGCGCCCACACGGCTCTCGCCCCCTTCTGGTCGGCCCGCCTCGGCCGCGACGCGCTGACCGGCCTCCAGGCCTCGGCCCGCTCCGGTCTCGTACGGACACGACTGCACGGCGACCGCACGCTGCTCACCGGCACGGCGGTCACGGTCATCGACGGCGAACTGCACGCCTGAGCGCCCCCGAGAACGCCTCAGGGGGCGTACGGATAATTCCGTACGCCCCCTGCGCATGCACCTGCTACCCCGTCGGCAGCCACCCCACCTTGCCGGCGAGCAGGGCATAACCGACGAAGGCCCCGATGTCGAGCAGCGAGTGCGCGACCACCAGCGGGCCCACCCGCCCCCAGCGCCGGTAGAGCAGCACGAACACCACGCCCATCGCCATGTTGCCGACGAAGCCGCCGACCCCCTGGTACAGGTGGTACGAGCCCCGCAGCACCGAGCTCGCCACCAGGGCGCCCATCGGCGACCACCCCAACTGCCCCAGTCTGCGCAGCAGGTACCCGACGACGATCACTTCCTCCAGTACGGCGTTCTGCACCGCCGAGAGGATCAGTACCGGGAACTTCCACCACACACCGGGCAGCGACTCCGGCACCACGGTCAGATTGAACCCCGCGCCGCGCGCCCCCAGATAGAAGGCGAGCCCCAGGCTCCCGATGCCGGCCGCGATCAGCGTCCCGCGCCCCAGGTCCGGCCACGGCCTGGTCCGGTCGAAGCCGATCGCCCGCAGCCCCGCCCCCTCCCGCAGCAGCAGATGCGCCACCAGCGCGACCGGCACCAGCGCCGTCGTGATGCCGAAAAGCTGCCAGGCGAGATCCAGCCACGGACGCCCCGGCGCGTACGAACTGTTCAGCGTCGCGGCCTGCTGCTTCAGCGCACCGGGCTTCGTCAGCGATCCGATAAAGCTGATCAGCGCCGAAACACCGCTCGCGCCGAGCGACAGCGCGAGTACCAGCACCGTTTCAGACCGGAAGATCTTCCGTGAAATCCCCCCCGTGGGAAGAGAATCAGCCACGCGCCTGCACACCTGCCTCCAGTTGACCGTTCACACCTCATGCCCACCACCGTCCCGCTAGGGTCTCGGAGGCAGGTACGAAGATCGCACACGACAGGCCGCTGGGAAGGGCACCATCGCATGGGACGTCACAGCTTGCCCGATGAGTTCCCCGCCGAGGGAACCCGGGTCCGTCCGCCGGTACGCCGCAGGACGGTGGCCATCGCCACCATGCTCGTCCTGTGCGTGGCGACGGGTACGGCGCTGGCGGCACAGGGCGGCCTGCTCGGCTTCTCCACCTCCTGCTCCGACTCCGCGGTGAAGCTGCGTCTCGTGGCCTCCCCCGACATCGCTCCCGCCGTACGCGACGTCGCCGACCGGGTCCGTAAAGACAAGATCACCACTGACGGCCAGTGCATGGACATCACCGTCACCCCCCGCGATTCCTACAAGGTCGCCGACGCCCTGAGCACCACATCGGCCGACCCGGACTACCAGATATGGCTGCCCGATTCGCAGCTGTGGGTGCAGCGCGCGGAAGCCACGGGCAAGAGCGTCCCGCTCGCCCCGGCCGGCAATGTCGCCGCCTCCCCGGTCACGCTGGCCATGGTGCCGTCGGCGGCCAAGGCGCTCGGCTGGCCCAAGAAGACCTACAGCTGGGCGGAGTTGGCCGGGGCCACCGTGCAGTCGGACAAGATCCACCTGGGCGCGGCCGACCCGGCCCGCAGCGCCTCGGGGCTGCTCGCGCTCAGCAGCATCAGCCGCTCCGCGGGCAAGGGCCCTCAGAGCGAGACCCAGGTGGCGGCCGCCGCCAAGGTGCTCTCCCAGCGCATATCCGACGGCGACTCGCAGGTGCTGGACACCCTCGCCCGCGGCGACTCGGGTTCGGAGAAGGGCAATCCGCGCCGGAATCAGGCCCTGGTCCTCTCCGAGCAGTCGGCCTTCGCCCACAACTCGGCGGCCGGCAGCGCCGAGCACCTCGAGCTGTTCTATCCCAAGGACGGCTCCCCGCAGCTGGACTACCCGTACACGCTGGTCAACGAGTCCGGCCAGACCACCGACCAGAGCCGCGCCGCCCTGCGCTTCATGTCCCTCCTCGGCGAGGATGCCGGCCGCCGCACCATCGAGACGTACGGTTTCAGGACGCCCGACCAGCCCGTGCGCGACAGCGGGGTGAAGACGGCGGGCGGACTCGCACCGCAGCCGTACGCCAAGGAGCCGCCCGAGCCGCTGTCCGCACAGGAGCTCCAGGAGACGCTCGGCATGTGGACGATCACGGTGCAGAGCGCCCGGCTGACCACGGTGGTCGACGCGTCGGGATCCATGGCGACGCTGGTGCCAGGCCGCGGCTCCCAGACGCGGATGGACGTCACCAAGGCATCACTGCTGCAGGCGCTCGCCCAGTTCACCCCCGAGGACGAGATCGGCCTGTGGGATTTCGCCACCCGGCTCGACGGCGACCGTGACTACCGCAAGCGGCTGGACACGGTCCGCCTCGGCGACCCGGCGAAGGGCGGCGGCACCCAGCGCGACCGGCTCTCCGCCGCGATCTCGGGGCTGGCGCCGGTGCCCGGCGGAGCGACCGGTCTGTACGACACGACGCTGGCCGCCTTCAAGGACGCGCAGGCCACCTATGTGAGCGGCAAGTTCAATGCGGTGGTCGTCCTGACGGACGGCGTCAACGAGGACGAGGACGGAATCTCCCGCTCCGGGCTGATCGCCAAGCTCAAGGAGCTCTCCGACGTCAACCGCCCCGTTCCGCTGATCATGATCGCGGTCGGCCCCGACACCGACAAGGCCGAGGTCGAACAGGTCGCCGAGGCCACCGGCGGGGCCGGCTACCAGGTCAGCGACCCGGCCGACATCCACGCCGTACTCCTGAAGGCGGTGATGGCGGCCGCCAGCGCCAAGGCGTCATGACGGCCCCGGGAACCCCACCGGCCAGGTGTGCACCGGGTCCCCCTGGTGCATCAGCTCGCCGTAGCGCCGGGTCGTGGCGGCCAGCGCCGCCTCCCGTTCGAGACCGGCCTCCAGTGCCCGGTGGTACGTGTCGACCTGCCAGGACGCCCCGTTGACCCTCCGCCTGCACCGCTCCTCGATCACCCCGAGGTAGCGGTCGCGGTCGGCCGGCTCGATCCCCCAGGCGTCGAGCCCGGCGGCGGCCAGCGGCAGCAGCTCATCGCGTATGAGCTTCACCGCGGGCACCTTCGTGGTCCCGCCGGCCCGCCCCGGACGCACCCACTCCAGCTCGGCGTCGATCCCGTAGCGACAGGCCGCGTCGAAATTGCGCTCGGCCGCATCGAAGGACATCCGCCGCCACACCGGGCGCGCGTCCTCGGCGAGCGCCCGCACCAGGCCGTAGTAGAAGGCGGCGTTGGCCATCACATCCGTGACGGTGGGCCCGGCGGGCAGGACACGGTTCTCCACCCGCAGATGCGGGACGCCGTCCGCGATCCCGTAGACGGGCCTGTTCCAGCGGTAGACCGTCCCGTTGTGCAACACCAGCTCCTGCAGGCTCGGTATGCCTCCTTCGTCGAGCACCCGCAGCGGCTCCTCCTCGCCGCAGATCGGCAGCAGCGGAGGGAAGTACCTGAGGTTCTCCTCGAAGAGGTCGTACGCGGAGTCGACCCAGCGCTCCCCGAACCAGGTCCGCGGCCGCACCCCCTGGGCCTGCAGCTCGGGCGGACGGACATCGGTGGCCTGCTGGAAGAGCGGCGGCCGCGATTCGCGCCACAGTTCACGGCCGAACAGGAAGGGGGAGTTGGCACCCACCGCCACCTGCACCGATGCGACGGCCTGCGCCGCGTTCCAGACGTCCGCGAAACGGCCGGGGGTGACCTGGAGGTGCAACTGCACGGAGGTGCAGGCGGCTTCCGGCGTGATCGACTCCGAAGTGCAGCTGAGCCGCTCGACACCCTGGATGTCGATGACGAAATCCTCGCCGCGTTCCGCCACCATCTGGTCGTTGAGCAGCACG
>NZ_JAFLRJ010000332.1:0-237 GCF_017315755.1 Streptomyces beijiangensis | reverse complement strand
CATCCGTGGCATGCCGTCGGAGCCGGTCAGATTCAGCTCTATCTCCAGCCCCATCAGATTCTTCGGCCGGTCGAACCGCCTCTCGTCCAGCAGCCTCTCCAGCCCCTCCAGACACTGCTGCAACTTCCTCCGGTACCTGCGCCGATCGGACAGGTCGAACCCGCCTGCCACGACCTTCTCCCCCATCGAAGCGTCCCTCCTCGAGCGGGTGGCCCACGGCGGCAGCCGCCGACGTCA
>NZ_JAFLRJ010000331.1:279-37007 GCF_017315755.1 Streptomyces beijiangensis | reverse complement strand
GGTCTTGGTGGGGTCGTAGCGGCGTTGGCGGGTCCTGACGCGGGCGGCATGGGGTCAGCGTAGGGGGCGGCGGGGCCGTTGAGATCATGTCGGCGGCCACCGTCCCGATCGTGCGGGACCTCGACCCGGCCCACGGCATCGACAAGATCCCCTGGCTGGTCAGCGCCTACGCCCTCGCCTCCGCCGCGATGCTCCCCCTCTACGGAAAGCTCTGCGCCGTCATCGGCGCCAGACGCATCCGGCTCGGCGCCGTCGCCACCTTCCTCCTGGGCTCCGTGCTCTGCGGCGCCGCGCAGTCCATGACCGAGCTCATCGCGGCCCGTGCCCTGCAGGGCGTCGGGGGCGGCGGTATGGCGGTCGGCCCCTGGACAGGCGGGCTCCTCTCCGACCACGCCAACTGGCGCTGGATCTTCCACGTCAACCTGCCCGTTCGCCGTCAGCGGCTCGGCGATCAGCGCACTGGTCCTGGCGCTCCTGAGCACGCTCACGCCCGACACCTCACTCCGGCTGATCCGCGCCGACCCTCTCCTGCTCGGCGTCGCTTTCGGCCAACTGGTGTGCCAGGTGATCCAGTTGGTCCAGCAGACCGCACCGCGTCACCAGTTGGGTGTGGCCACCACGTCCATCCGGTTCTTCCAGACCCTCGGCAACGCGCTCGGCACCGCCCTTTTCGGAACGCCCCTCAGCCGCCTTTACGAGGCCAACGGACCCGGCTCAACTACCAGCGCCATTGGCGGACTTACGGGTTCGGCACACGCGCGGGCGACCGTCGCCTTCACCGATTCGATGAGCGTCGTGTTCCGGTGCGCGGCCGGACTGATGGCCGTCGCGTCGGCACTCGCGCTGCGGCTTCCCACCTCGGCGAGTCCGCTCAACAGCCCTATTCCCGTTACGGCTTGACCCCATCCCCACGGGCCCCATAGGTTCTGCCTCCCTGGCCTGAACTATTCGAACAGGCCGCACAGCTTTCCTTGGGGGGACCAAGTGAATACCTACGTAACAGTGCTCAAGAAGTACGCGACATTCAGCGGGCGGGCACGCCGCCAGGAGTACTGGATGTTCTCGCTGATCCACTTCGTGATCATCGTCATCCTGTCGATCATCGGGTTCAGCGCGGACATCGCCTGGCTGGCCGGCCTCTACAGCCTGGCCGTCCTCCTGCCTGCCCTGGCCGTCACGGCCCGCCGACTGCACGACACGGACCGGTCCGGCTGGTTGATCCTCATCGGAATCATCCCGCTGGTGGGCGCGATCATCCTGATCGTCTTCCTCGCGACCGAGGGCAAGCCGGAGGCCAACCCCCACGGCCCCAACCCGAAGCTGGCTCCGGCCTTCTGACGTAGCGTCATCGCATGAGAAGGGCCGGTGGCCGGGGATCGCTCCCCGGCCACCGGCCCTTCTGCCGTGCTGTGTACGTCAGATCCTCAGGCCAGCAGGGCCGGGATCGTCGCCTCGTGCGCCTCGCGCAGCTCGGCGAGCGGCAGGCTGAACTCGCCCTGGATCTCGATCTCTTCGCCGTCGACGACACCGATGCGGGTGACCGGGAGGCCCCGGGCGCCGCACATGTCGTTGAAGCGGAGCTCCTCGGAGCGCGGGATCGAGACGATCGCACGGCCCGCGGACTCGGAGAAGAGGAAGGTGAAGGCGTCCAGGCCGTCGGGGACGACGACGCGTGCACCGCGACCGCCCCGCAGACAGGACTCGGTCAGCGCCTGGATCAGGCCACCGTCGGAGAGGTCGTGCGCCGCGTCGATCATGCCGTCGCGCGACGCCGAGATCAGGATCTCGGCCAGGAGCTTCTCGCGGGGCAGGTCCACCTTGGGCGGCAGACCGCCGAGGTGGCCGTGGACGACCTCGGACCAGGCCGATCCGCCGAGCTCCTCGCGGGTGTCGCCGAGGAGGTACAGCAGCTGGCCCTCCTCCGAGAACGCCATCGGCGTACGGCGGTTGACGTCGTCGATCACGCCGAGCACCGCGACCACGGGGGTCGGGTGGATGGCGACATCGCCCGTCTGGTTGTAGAGCGAGACGTTGCCGCCGGTGACCGGGGTGCCCAGCTCCAGGCAGCCGTCCGCGAGACCGCGGGTGGCCTCGGCGAACTGCCACATGACGTCCGGGTCCTCGGGGGAACCGAAGTTGAGGCAGTCGGAGATGGCGAGGGGCTTGGCGCCGGTGGTGGCGACATTGCGGTACGCCTCCGCCAGCGCCAGCTGCGCGCCCGTGTACGGGTCGAGCTTGGCGAAGCGGCCGTTGCCGTCGGTCGCCATCGTCACGCCGAGGTTGGACTCCGCGTCGATACGGACCATGCCGGCGTCCTCGGGCATCGCGAGCACCGTGTTGCCCTGCACGAAGCGGTCGTACTGGTCGGTGATCCAGGACTTCGACGCCTGGTTCGGCGAGGAGACGAGTGCCAGGACCTGCGCGCGCAGTTCGGCCGAATCGGCCGGGCGGGCAAGGTTGTTGGCGTCGTCGGCCTGGAGCGCGTCCTGCCAGGACGGGCGGGCGTACGGGCGGTTGTAGGTCGGGCCCTCGTGGGCCACGGACCGCGGCGGTACGTCCACGATCTGCTCGCCGTGCCAGAAGATCTCCAGCTGCGAGCCCTCGGTGACCTCACCGATGACCGTGGCGATGACGTCCCACTTCTCGCAGATCTCCAGGAAGCGGTCCACATACTGCGGCTCGACGATCGCGCACATGCGCTCCTGCGACTCGCTCATGAGGATTTCCTCGGGCGAGAGCGTCGCGTCGCGCAGGTGGACGGTGTCCAGTTCCACGCGCATGCCGCCGGAGCCGGCCGAGGCCAACTCGCTGGTGGCGCAGGAGAGTCCGGCGCCGCCGAGGTCCTGGATGCCCGCGACGAGCTTCTCGCTGAAGATCTCCAGCGTGCACTCGATGAGGAGCTTCTCCTGGAAGGGGTCGCCGACCTGCACCGCGGGGCGCTTGGTGGGCTTGGAGTCGTCGAAGGTCTCGGACGCGAGGACCGAGACACCGCCGATGCCGTCGCCGCCGGTACGGGCTCCGTACAGGATGACCTTGTTGCCGGTGCCGGACGCCTTCGCGAGGTGGATGTCCTCGTGCTTCATCACGCCGATGCAGCCGGCGTTGACGAGCGGGTTGCCCTGGTAGCAGGCGTCGAAGACGACCTCGCCGCCGATGTTCGGCAGCCCCAGGCAGTTGCCGTAACCGCCGATGCCCGCGACGACGCCCGGCAGGACGCGCTTGGTGTCGGGGTGGTCGGCCGCACCGAAGCGGAGCGGGTCGACGACGGCGATCGGGCGGGCGCCCATGGCGAGGATGTCGCGGACGATGCCGCCGACGCCGGTGGCCGCGCCCTGGTAGGGCTCGATGTACGAGGGGTGGTTGTGCGACTCGACCTTGAAGGTGACCGCGTAACCCTGGCCGATGTCGACGACGCCGGCGTTCTCGCCGATGCCGACGAGCATGGCGTCGTTCGGCGGGACCTTCTCGCTGAACTGCTTCAGGTGGACCTTGCTGCTCTTGTACGAGCAGTGCTCGGACCACATGACCGAGTACATGGCGAGCTCGGCGCCGGTCGGGCGGCGGCCGAGGATCTCCCGGATGCGCGCGTACTCGTCCTCCTTGAGGCCGAGTTCCTTCCAGGGCTGCTCGACCTCGGGGGTTCCGGCAGCGTGCTTGACGGTGTCGAGAGTCATCAGGCGTTGACCAGCTTCTTCAGGATCGACGTGAAGAATCCGAGGCCGTCGGTACGGCCCGTACCGATCAGCGGCTCCACGGCGTGCTCGGGGTGCGGCATCAGGCCGACGACGTTCCCTGCGGCATTGGTGATGCCCGCGATGTCGCGGAGCGAGCCGTTGGGGTTCGTGTCCAGGTAGCGGAAGGCGACACGGCCCTCCGCCTCCAGCTCGTCGAGCGTGTGCTCGTCGGCGACGTAACGGCCGTCCATGTTCTTGAGCGGTACGGAGATCTCCTGGCCGCTCGCGTAGTCGGACGTCCAGGCCGTCTCCGCGTTCTCCACCTTGAGCTTCTGGTCACGGCAGATGAAGTGCAGATGGTTGTTCCGCAGCATCGCGCCGGGCAGCAGGTGGGCCTCGGTCAGGATCTGGAAGCCGTTGCAGATACCGAGGACGGGCATGCCCGCCTTCGCCTGCTCGATGATCGTCTCCATGACCGGCGAGAAGCGGGAGATGGCCCCGGCGCGCAGGTAGTCGCCGTAGGAGAAACCTCCCGCGAGGACCACGGCGTCGACCTGGTGCAGGTCCTTGTCGCGGTGCCAGAGCGAGACCGGCTCGGCCCCGGCGATCCGGACCGCGCGAAGGCTGTCCTGGTCGTCGAGGGTGCCGGGGAAGGTGACGACTCCGATGCGAGCGGTCACTTCCCGGCCTCCTGGGACTCCACCTTCACGGTGAAGTCCTCGATGACGGTGTTGGCGAGGAAGGTCTCGGCCAGCTCGTTGATGCGGGCGAGGGCCGCGTCATCGACGGGCTCCTCGACCTCGAGCTCGAAACGCTTTCCCTGACGTACGTCGGTGATCCCCTTGAAGCCCAGACGGGGCAGTGCGCGCTGCACCGCCTGTCCCTGCGGGTCGAGGATCTCCGGCTTGAGCATGACGTCGACTACGACGCGTGCCACGGGCACTCCCGGTGGTGGTGTGGTGCGAAGGCGGTTCCTTCACAGTACCCGCCAAAAAAATCTACGCGGGTAGATATCGATGGCGTACGATCACGCCGAGATATCGGCGGGGACAACGCAGGGGAAAAATCCTCGAAAAAAACGGGCGCTGCGATTGCGCAATGACACGCGCATGTAATTGGCTGGGCTTCACAATGCGGCGCCTTCCACTGTACAAAGGAAATCGCGTAGCTCAGAATCAGCCGAGAGGCCGCCATCTCCGCACGTCAGAGCGGTGAGGGCGTAAGAAAGGACCGATATCCGTGGCGCAGCGAGTAGTAGTCAGTCTCTCCGACGACATCGACGGCGGAACGGCAACGGAAACGGTCATCTTCGGCCTCGACGGGAAGCTGTACGAGATCGACCTGAATACGGCCAATGCAAAGAAACTGCGCAAGGTCCTGACGCCGTACGTCGAGGCGGGCAGGAAGCAGTCCAAGTCGGGGAAGGCCTACCGGCACACGCAGGTCACACCCGACCCGGCGGCCGTCCGGGCCTGGGCCAGGTCCAACAAGATGGACGTCCCGGCCCGCGGCCGTATCCCCAAGAAGGTCTACGAGGCGTTCAACGAGGCAGGCTGACCGCCGGCCGATCTCCCGCTCCGGGGAACCGACTTGCACCGACCCCCAGGGGTTCGGCTAGAGTCTGGAGCACGCCGAGGGGCGAGGCCGCAAGGCACCGCCTCACGCAGCGTGCGGGTGTAGTTCAGTAGTAGAACATCCCCCTTCCAGGGGGAAGGCGCAGTGTGCAATTCCTGTCACCCGCTCTGCATCAGGTACAGTGGTCTCCGCACCACGCGCCTGGCGCAATGCGAACGTAGCTCAGCTGGTAGAGCGCAACCTTGCCAAGGTTGAGGTCGCGAGTTCGAACCTCGTCGTTCGCTCCATGAAGAGAAAGCCCCGGTCCATCGGACCGGGGCTTTCTCGTGCTCCCCGGTGTTGATGACATTTGTCATCGGATGCGGTCCTGGTCCGGCGGGATTCTGAATGCATGACAGATACAGCTGTGATCGAGGTCGAGGATCTGCGGCGCTCGTACGCCGGGGGGTTCGAGGCCGTCTCAGGGATCTCTTTCTCCGTCGCGGCCGGCGAGCTCTTCGCCCTGCTGGGGACCAACGGGGCGGGCAAGACGTCCACCGTGGAGGTGCTCGAAGGCCTGGAGCGGCCGACCGCGGGACGGGTGCGGGTGCTCGGACACGATCCGTACCGGGAGCGGGGTGTGGTGCGGCCCCGTATCGGCGTCATGCTCCAGGAGGGCGGATTCGCCGGGGAGTTGACGGCCGCCGAGACCGTACGGATGTGGGCCGGATGCACGACCGGGGCTCGTCCGGTCGGCGAGGCGCTGGAGATGGTGGGGCTCGGGCGGCGGCGTGACGTACGGGTGAAACAGCTGTCGGGGGGCGAGAAGCGGCGGCTTGATCTGGCGATGGCGCTGCTGGGGCGGCCCGAGGTGCTGTTCCTCGACGAGCCGACGACGGGGCTCGACGCCGAAGGGCGCCGGGAGACCTGGGAGTTGGTACGGGGGCTGCGCGACACGGGGACGACCGTGGTGCTGACCACGCACTATCTGGAGGAGGCGGAGGAGCTGGCCGACCGTCTTGCGATCCTCCACGAGGGGCGCATCGCGGCCGGCGGGCGGGTGGCGGACGTGGTGTCCGCGCAGCCCTCGCACATCTCCTTCGAGCTGCCCGACGGCTATCTCGTCGGGGATCTTCCGCCGCTCGCGGCGCTCGGGGTCAGCAGCCACGAGACGGCCGGGCGCACCGTACGGCTGCGGACGCCTGAGCTGCAGCGGGCCGCCACCGGGCTGCTGGTGTGGGCGCGGGAGAACCGGGTCGAGCTGCGGGGGCTCGATGTGCGGTCGGCGTCCCTGGAAGAGGCGTTCATGCAGATCGCACGGGAGCAGGAGGCGACGCGATGAGCACCGTACCGACGGCCAGGCTGGGGGCGCTCGCCCGTGCCGAGCTGACCCTGATGGGGCGCAACAAGGCCACGCTCTTCACCGCGCTGGCGCTGCCCACCATGCTCACCGTCTCCATGTACTCGGTGGTGAAGGACATGGACCTCGCGGACACCGGGCTGACGGTGGGATCCGTGCTGCTGCCGGGGGCCCTGGGGTATGTGCTGCTGTTCGCCGTGTACTCGACGCTGGTCGGGGTCTTTGTCGTACGGCGTGAAGGGCTGGTCCTGAAGCGGCTGCGCACCGGGGAGCTGCGGGACCAGGAGATTCTGGCGGGGGCGTCCTTCCCGACCGTGGCCATGGGAGTGGTGCAGTGCGTGCTGATCGCGGTGGGCGGGTCCCTCGCCATGGGGGTCGCGGCGCCGCGGGCCTGGTGGCTGGTGTTCGTGGGGCTGGTGATCGGGATGGTGCTGATGTGTGCGCTGGCCGCGGCCACGGCGGCCGTCACCCGGTCCGCGGAGGGCGCGCAGATCACGATCGCGCCGGTGCTGCTGCTGTCGATGGCCGGGTCGGGTCTGGTCGTACCGCTCGATGTGCTGCCCGACCGGCTCGCCGCTTTCTGTGAGCTGCTGCCGCTGACGCCGGTGGTCGGGATGATCAGGTCCGGCTGGACGGGCGGGGTGGACGGGTACGAGACGCTGGGGCAGGTCGCGACGGCGGTGGCCTGGACGGTGATCGCCGTGTTTGCTGTGCGGAAGTGGTTCCGGTGGGAGCCGCGGCGCTGAGAGGGGCGGGGTCTCGTGGACGGATTGATGCGCAGGTGGCGGGGGCGTGGCGACTTCGCGAAGGTCGACTTCTACACGCGCGGGACGTTCTACTTCCTGCTCTGGACGATGGTCGCCTCCCAGGTGGCGTTCTCGGTGACCAGGCCGGTCCGGAACTCCGGTGCGCCCGCCGCGCTGATCGCCGCCTCGTGTCTCCTCGCGGTGGCCCAGGGGGTGGCCGTGACCGGGCTGGTCTCGCGGTGGATCGATGTCTATCTGGGCAAGGCGCAGTTGGGGTGGCGGCCGGTCGCCCTGGGGGCGGGGCTGATGGTGGCGGACGTCACGGTCTCCGTGGCGCTGTGGTCGGTGGTGGGGCTGCGCGAGGAGCCGGTGGGGACATCGGCCCTGGCAGCGGCGGCTGCCCCGTTCCTGATGGCGCACTGTCTGGTCGTACGCAAGCGGGTGTCGGTGGCGGTCCAGGCGGGCGCGCTGGCCCTGGTCTGCGGGGCGGTCGCGCTGACCGGCGAGGACGCGGGGATGGTGTGGGCGTGCGCGATCTCCGTGGTCGGGCTCTGCGGGTGGTTCGCCGTCACGGTGCGCTGCTCGGCCTGGCACCTGGGGGTCATGTGGAAGATCGACCAGGCCAGGGACGTACAGGCGCGGCTCGCGGTCGCCGAGGAGCGGCTGCGGTTCGGACGGGATCTGCACGATGTGATGGGGCGGAACCTGGCCGTGATCGCGCTGAAGAGCGAGCTGGCGGTGCAGTTGGCCCGGCGCGGGCGGGCGGAGGCTTCCGTGGAACAGATGGTGGAGGTGCAGCGGCTCGCGCAGGAGTCCCAGCGGGAGGTGCGGGATGTGGTGCGCGGGTACCGGGAGGCGGACCTGAGGGTCGAACTGGCCGGTGCGCAGGGGGTGTTGGAGGCGGCGGGGATCGTGTGCACCGTCTCCGGGGACGTGGCGGAGCTGCCGGTCGCCGTGCAGTCGGCGCTGGGGTGGGTCGTACGGGAGGCGGCGACCAATGTGCTGCGGCACGGGGACGCTGGGCGCTGTGCGATCGGGGTGGATGTGGTGGGGTCCGCGGTCACGCTGACTGTCGAGAACGACGGGGCTTGTGCAGATCCGGGCGGCTCGGGCTCGGGGCTTGCCGGGCTGCGGGAGCGGTTGGCGGTGCTGGAGGGGACGCTGGAGGCGGGGGCGTTGGACGGGGGTCGGTTCCTGCTGACGGCCCGGGTGCCGGTGGAGGTGAGCCAGACCAAGCCCCTCCGGCGATTGAGGAGCGGGGTCCGGGGCGGAGCCCCGCGCAACCGAACCCGCACCAAGTTTGCCGGGGGCGCCTCGTGAAGGCTGTGCGCTTGTTGTTGGCTGATGACGAGCATCTGATCCGGGGGGCTCTCGCCGCGCTGCTGGGGCTCGAAGAGGATCTGGTCGTGGTCGCCGAGGCCGCCTCCGGGCCCGAGGCGCTCGCCATGGCGCGGGCCCACCGGCCCGATGTGGCCGTCCTCGATCTGCAGATGCCCGGGGCGGACGGTGTGAGTGTGGCCACATCTCTGCGGAGCGAGCTGCCGGAGTGCCGGACCATGATCGTGACCAGCCACGCCCGTCCCGGGCATCTGAAGCGGGCGCTCGCGGCGGGGGTGCGCGGGTTCGTACCGAAGACCGTGAGTGCGCAGCGGCTGGCCGAGATCATCAGGACCGTGCACGGCGGCGGACGTTATGTGGACCCGGAGTTGGCGGCCGACGCGATCTCGGCGGGGGACTCGCCGCTGACCGCGCGGGAGGCCGAGGTGCTCGATCTGGCGGCGGACGGGGCGCCGGTCGCGGAGATCGCGGAGCGGGCCTCGCTGTCGCAGGGCACCGTACGGAATTATCTGTCGTCGGCCGCATCCAAACTGGGGGCGGAAAACCGTCACGCCGCGGTGCGTCTCGCACGTGCCCGGGGTTGGGTATAGTTGGCGTCGCGCTTCGGCGCAGTGCGAACGTAGCTCAGCTGGTAGAGCGCAACCTTGCCAAGGTTGAGGTCGCGAGTTCGAACCTCGTCGTTCGCTCCGTACGAAAGAAGCCCCGGTCCATCGGACCGGGGCTTCTTCGCTGTCATGACCAGGTGTTGCCGGTCAGGAGTTCGTACGCCTCCAGGTACTTGGCCCGGGTCGCGTCGACGATCTCCTGCGGAAGCGCGGGGGGCGGCTGCTCGCTCCTGCGGTCCCAGCCGGAGGCGGGGGACGTCAGCCAGTCGCGTACGTACTGCTTGTCGTAGCTCGGCTGGGCGCGGCCCGGCTCCCAGGTGGCGGCCGGCCAGAAACGCGAGGAGTCGGGGGTCAGCACCTCGTCCGCGATGACCAGTTGGTCGCCATCGAAGCCGAACTCGAACTTGGTGTCGGCGAGGATGATGCCCCGGTCGCGGGCGATGTCACGGGCCCGGCCGTAGACCGCGAGGGTCGCCTGGCGGAGCTGGGTCGCGGTCTCCGCGCCCACCTCGCGTGCGACCTCTTCGTAACTCACGTTCTCGTCGTGGTCGCCGACCGCGGCCTTGGTCGCGGGCGTGAAGATCGGCGCCGGGAGCTCCGAGCCGTCCGAGAGGCCCTCGGGGAGCGCGAGTCCGCAGACGGTACGGGACTCGTTGTACTCCAGGAGGCCTGAGCCCGTGAGATAGCCGCGGGCCACGCACTCGACCGGGACCATCTTCAGGGACTTGCAGACCAGCGTGCGGCCCTCCCAGTCGGCGGGGGCGCCTGCGGGGACGTCGGTGGAGAGGACGTGGTGCGGGACCAGGTCCGCGAGGCGGTCGAACCACCAGAGGGAGAGCTGGGTGAGCACTCTGCCCTTGTCGGGGATCTCCGTGGGCAGCACCCAGTCGTACGCGGAGATGCGGTCGCTGGCGACCATCACGAGGTCGCCTGCCTCGTTCTGGTACAGCTCGCGCACCTTGCCGGTGTGGAGGTGCACCAGGCCGGGAACCTGGAGCGGCTCGGGCTTTTCTACGAATCCGGACACGGTACCTCCCGTGGTTCTGTCCAAGTCGGTGTCGATTCTCCCGCATCGGGGACGAACCGTTGGCCACAGGTCAGTCGCGCTTGCAGATCCGGTCGAGGAGATTGGCCGTGGCCCGCTGGATCCTGGGGTCGACATGACCTGGGCGGTCCAGCGCCGGTGACCAGGCGAAGGATCCTGAGGCGAAGACGAGGGCGCCCGAGGGAGCGCGGTAGAGCGAGGTCTCCTGGTGGCGTCTCGCGCCCTCGCTGTCCCGGTACGGGGAGTGGGCGAGGAGGATCCGGCCGTCGTGCGCGGGGAGCGCGGTGCGCGGGTAGTAGCGGTCGGCCTCGCCCGCCACCAGACCCTCGATCTCGTCGCCCTCGGCGGCGCCGGTCGCGTCCCAGAGCCAGTGGTCGGCGTTGCGGACGACCAGGGGGTGCGGCTCGGGGACCCTCCCCGCGTACTGGATGCCGAGGAGCTGCTGCTCGGGGCGGTCGATGTCCCGCCAGAGCGCGGACTTTCCGGGCCCCCGGCGCTTGTGGCAGGTCAGCAGGCGATCGGCGACGCCGGAGGGGGACGGGGCAAGGTCGACCTGCCAGTACATGGTGTTGGCGGACAGGAAGACCAGCGAGGTGCCGTGGTCGCGCGCGAGTTCGGTGGTGCGCCGCATGGGGGCGGACCAGTACTCGTCGTGACCGGGGAAGACCAGGCCGCGGTAGCGCGTGGGGTCGATCCGGCCGGCGTGCAGGTCGCGGGCGTCGGCGTAGGCCAGGTCGTAGCCGTACCGCTCGGCCCAGCGGATGAAGTCGTAGGCGTGACCGACGTGCAGGGGCAGGCCCGCGCCGGCGTACGGGCGGTCGAAGGAGACCGTGGTCGCCGCGTCCTCCTCGCCGAGGAGCAGGCCCTGCTCGTCCCAGGCGTGGTAGAGGCTGGCGCCGGTGTGGCCGTCCTCGGGGTAGAGGTTGTACGCCTGCCAGGTCACGTCGGGGAGCAGCAGGAGAAGGTCGGCGGGGTGGCTGTCACGCACCGTGAAGGGGATGTGGGAGCGGTAGCCGTCGACGGTGGTGAGGACGGCGACGTACGCGCCGATCGACCAGTACGAGGGGATCTGCAGCCGCCAGGAGAGCCACCAGTGGTGGCAGGAGACCGTGCGGTCGGCGGCCAGTGGGGGCGGCTGGACGATGCCGGAGAGGCGCGGGCTGGTGGTGATCTTGGCCGCGCCGTCGCCGCCGTAGTGGCCGATCCGGTAGATGTCGACGGAGAACTGCTGGGGCGGGTCGACGGTGACATGGAAGTCGATGGCCTCGCCGGGGGCTGCGGCGCCGGTCGAGGCGAAGCCTTTGATCTGCTGTTTCACATCGTCGGCGGTACGGGGGCCGCTGGTGCGGCCGCCGGCGGCGTCCGGGTCCAGGTACCAGGGGACGACCTGGCCTGTGTCGTCGAAGTAGTGCTCGCTGCCGCGGAGCCAGGGCAGCGGGCCCTGCCCGAAGGGGTCCGATACGGCATGCGCGAGGGCCCCTGACTCCCAGCGCCGGATCTGCTCCGCCCCCATGCGGTCCCCTCCTTCATGCCCCCGAGTCAACAGTGGTGAGATGCCTGTCAGCTCCTGGCCCCAGCACATCACATAACGCGCGCACTCCGTCACCGTTCGTCGCGAATTGACGTGAGCGGAACGGAACCTTCAAACGGAACCTTCAAAACGCATCCATCTGCTCAGACGAGCCGGACGGGCTTCTCCGCGCGCACGCCGACCGAGGCGAGCCAGCCCTTGAGCGGCTCCGCGTCACCGTCCTCGACCAGGCTCAGCACCCTGCTGCCGAGGTCCATGCGGCGCTCACCGTCGACGAGGAGGGAGGGGCCGTCGAGCCAGTCCAGGCCGGGGGCGGCGCCCGCGGTGTCGACGGCGGCGCAGCAGACCATCGCCGTGACGTGGTCGGCGAGGAGGTCGCGTCCCGTACGCGGCGGCTGGAGCGGGAAGAGCGGGGCGGTCCCGGTGTCCCAGAGGTCGTCCCCGTCGGAGGTCGGGGGGACCGGCTGCGGCGCAGCGGCCTCCTCGCGGGCGACCTCCGCGGTGATGCCGGCGGCCAGCGTCTCGCTGTCGTCGGCGGCGAGGTGGTCCATGACGCGGGCCAGCGTCGGGCCTTCGGGCTCCGCGGGGCGGCGTACTCCGAGGATGTCCAGGACACGGTGCAGCCGGGCGGCCTCGGTGCGCCACTTACGGTCCACGACCTCTTCCGGGTAGCTCTGCCAGTCCACCGGCGACCAGTCGGGACCGGACTCGGCGGGCCCGCCGTGGAAGAGCCTGGCCGCGAGCAGGGAGGTGGCCTCGTCGACGACGCCGGGCTCTTCGAGCAGGTCGCAGGCGGGGCGCTCGCCGAGGCGGGAGGTGAAGCCCTCCGCGAGGCGGTCGCGGCGGGAGAGCTCGGTGAGGGCGGAGACGACACCGGCGTCGAGGCGCGAGGGCCACCGGCCCATCCGCCAGGCGGGCAGCGCGACCCGGGTCAGCAGCCGGTCCCAGCCCGCGTAGGCGAGGCCGACCTGTTCCTGGGCGACGATCCGCAGTCCGTAGTCCACAGCCTGTGCACGGTCCGAGGCGGCGACGGCGACGCCCCGCTCCATCTCGGCGGCGTGGATACGGCAGGCGCGCAGCAGGAGCCTCGACACGATTCCCACCGGTGCGGACACGACCCGGCGCAGTGGGCCCAGGTCCGGCCGGGCTGCCACTGCCACGGCCGCGTCCAGGCCCCGTACGAAACGGCGGGCCGCGGCTATGTCCGGGTGGGCCGAAGGACCGGTCCCCGCCACGACCGGCGCGAGCACCGCCCGCAGCTCGGCCACGCGCATCCACCACAGGAACGGCGAGCCGATGACCAGCACGGGAGCGGCTTCCACCCTGCGCTGCCCAACCCCGGTTATGCCGGGGTGGCTGCGGTCCTCCAGCCAGCTGTCGCAGTCCGGGGTGAGCGCTATCGCGGAGGGCGCGGGCACTCCGAGGCGGTCGGCCAGCTCGCGCACCATGCGGTGCAGATCGGGCGCGGCCGACTCGGTCAGCCCGACGGTGGGGCTGAGGGCCGGCCTGGCCCGTACGATCACGGCCCCGACGACGGTCGCGGCGAGCAGCACGACGACCGCGACGGCCGACACCACCCAGCGCGCGACGTCCCAGCCACCGCCGCCCATGTGCCCGGTGATCCCGCCGGCGATCAGCACGACCGCCGCGGCGGCGGGCAGCAGCGCCACAGCCAGCGCCCTGCTGCGGATGCGCAGCACGGCCAGAGCCCGGGCGCGCGCTCCCTGCGCGCCCCGCTCCTCACTCACACCAGTACCGGACACGGCCGGACGTCACCCCCTCTGCCCTCGCGGCGGCGTTGCTCACTCCCCCACTGTGGCACCCGCCACTGACATCGCAATGCCGGTGGGCCAAGTGCCGGAACGCCTGCGCCGCACACTAGTTGGGCCTGCGGCGAGCGTCATCCGGATGGGTCAGCCGTCACTCGATGGAATGGCTTTGGGCAAAGGTGCTGACGTTCAGGCGGAAGCCTCTGCCGCCTTACGGGCGATGTCCGTACGGTGCTGAGAACCGTCGAGCCGCACCCTGGCCACGGCCGCGTAGGCCCGCTCGCGCGCCTGGGACAGGTCGGCCCCGGTCGCGGTCACCGAAAGCACCCTCCCACCGGCGCTGACCACGGCGTTCCCCTCGGTCCGCGTCCCGGCGTGCAGGACGTACGCATGGGGTGCATCCTTCGCCGCGACGTCGTCGAGGCCGGTGATCGGGTCGCCGGTGCGCGGCGTCTCCGGGTAGTTGTGCGAGGCGATGACGACCGTGACGGCCGCGTCGTCGCGCCAGACGAGCGGGGGCTGGATATCGAGGGTGCCGTTGGCGGCGTTCAGCAGGACACCGGCGAGCGGGGTCCGCAGCCGGGCCAGGACGACCTGGGTCTCCGGGTCGCCGAAGCGGGCGTTGAACTCGATGACCCGTACCCCGCGCGAGGTGATCGCGAGACCGGCGTACAGCAGCCCGGCGAAGGGCGTGCCACGGCGGCGCAGCTCATCGACGGTCGGCTGCAGCACGCTCGCCATGACCTCGTCGACAAGCTTCGGGTCGGCCCACGGCAGCGGGGAGTACGCGCCCATGCCACCGGTGTTGGGGCCCTCGTCGCCGTCGAGCGCGCGCTTGAAGTCCTGCGCGGGCTGCAGCGGGAGGACGGTCACACCGTCGGTGATGGCGAAGAGGGAGACCTCGGGGCCGTCGAGGAACTCCTCGATGACGACGCGGTCGCAGGCCAGCGCGTGGGCGCGGGCGGCGGCGAGGTCGTCGGTGACGACGACACCCTTGCCGGCCGCGAGCCCGTCGTCCTTGACGACATACGGAGCGCCGAAGGCGTCCAGCGCCCCGTCGATCTCCTCGGCCGTGGTGCAGACGTAGGAGCGTGCGGTGGGGACGCCCGCACCCGCCATGACGTCCTTGGCGAAGGCCTTGGAACCTTCCAGCTCCGCCGCCTCACGGCTCGGGCCGAAGCAGGGGATGCCCGCTTCCCGTACCGCGTCGGCCACACCGGCGACCAGCGGGGCCTCGGGCCCGACGATGACGAGCCCGGCCCCCAGCCCGGTCGCGAGCCGGGCGACCGCAGCACCGTCCATCGCATCCACCGGATGCAGTTCGGCAACCTCCGCGATGCCCGCGTTCCCGGGGGCGCAGTGCAGGGAGGTGACGTCGGGGTCGAGCGAGAGAGAGCGGCACAGGGCGTGTTCGCGGGCGCCGCCGCCGATGACAAGGACCTTCACGCCAACAGCCTAGCCGCCGGTGACCTGCCCCTTGTACGGGCAGCCGAACCCCGCCCCCCTACTCGTTCGTATATTCCTCCACGACCGTCGCCCCGAGCTCGCGCACGATCAGGTCGTGGCCGGAGAGCGCGGAGTCGACGAGATCCGGATCGTCCTCCTCCGGGGTGTCGTCCTCGGGCGCGACGGGCGGCGGGGCCATCTCGGCCGGCGGCTCGGGCGCACGGTAGGGCTCGGGCGGAGCCTGCTGCCCGGCGGCCTGGGCCTGCTGCGACTGCTGCTGTACGGGTGCGGGCGCGGCCTGGGGCGGAGCCTGCTGGGGCGCAGGGCGCACCGGCGGGGCGGGCGGTCCCGGGTGGTTGCTGCCGCCCGGCGGCTGCGTACCGCCCGACGGATCGAGGATCGCCTCGACTTTCCACTGCACCTGGAACTGCTCGGACAGCACCTGCTTCAGCACGTCCTCGCTGCCGCTGGTCGCAAAGTTGTCGCGGGCCCCCGCATTCGGGAAGCCGAGCTGCAGGGTGGTCCCGTCGAACCCCGCGACCTGGGCGTTCTGGCTGAGCAGGATCCAGGTGAAGCGCCGCTTGTTCTTCACGGCGTCCAGGATCCCGGGCCACATGTTCCGCACCTGCGCGGCGCCTTGCGCCATGCCGGGCGCGGGTGCGGCGAGGGGCGCCTCGGCCGCTGCGGGGGGCGGTGTGGGCTGCCCCTGCCCTGGAGTGGTGGCCGACGGCCACCCGCCGGGCTGCCGTACGGGAGGAGCCTGGGCAGGAGCGGCGGAACCGGGAGCCGAGGCCCCGGGCCAGGCCCCTGGAGACCGCTGCCCCTCGGCCGCCGGAGCGGGGGCGGGAGCCTGAACAGGAGCAGGAGCAGGAGCAGGGGCAGGGGCCACCGGAACGGGTGCAGAAACAGGAACAGGAACAGCCACAGGAGCAGGAGCAGGAGCAGGAGCAACGGCGGGCGCATGCGCCTCAGGCCCCGGTACGTAACCCATGGCGGGCCCGGGCCCGCCGCCGGCCATGAAGGCGCCACCGGCCCGCTCCAGCCGGTCGAGCCGGGCCTGCATGGACCGCTCGTCGTCAAAGGCGGCAGGCAGCAGCACCCGCGCACAGATCAGCTCCAGCTGCAGCCGGGGCGAGGTGGCCCCGCGCATCTCGGTCAGCCCGCTGTTCACCAGATCAGCGGCCCGACTGAGCTCAGCCGCACCGAAAACGGATGCCTGGGCCTGCATCCGCTCCACAACATCGGCCGGGGCATCGATCAGCCCCTTCTCGCCCGCGTCCGGCACGGCGGCGAGGATCACGAGGTCCCTCAACCGCTCCAGCAGATCAGCGACGAACCGCCGAGGATCGTTCCCACCCTCAATGACCCGGTCCACGACTTCAAAGGCGGCGGCCCCGTCCCCCGAGGCAAAAGCGTCGATGACGGAATCAAGCAGCGTCCCGTCGGTGTACCCCAACAGCGACGTGGCCATGGCGTACGTCACACCATCATCGGCGGCCCCCGCGAGCAGCTGATCCATGACGGACATCGAGTCACGCACGGACCCGGCCCCCGCCCGTACTACAAGGGGAAGCACTCCATCGGCAACGGTCGCACCCTCACGCCCGCAGACTTCTCCGAGGTAGTCGCGCAGCGTCCCCGGCGGCACCAGCCGGAACGGATAGTGGTGCGTACGCGACCGGATTGTCCCAATAACCTTCTCGGGCTCAGTGGTCGCGAAAATAAATTTCAGATGCTCCGGCGGCTCCTCGACCACCTTCAGCAGGGCGTTGAAGCCCGCCGAGGTGACCATGTGCGCCTCATCGATGATGTAGATCTTGTAACGACTTCCGGCCGGCCCGAAGAAGGCCTTCTCCCGCAGATCACGCGCATCGTCCACGCCACCGTGCGAAGCGGCGTCGATCTCGATGACATCGATGGACCCGCGCCCGTTCCTCGCCAGGTCCTGACAGGACTGGCACTCCCCGCAGGGCGTGGGCGTGGGCCCCTGCTCACAGTTGAGACACCGGGCGAGGATCCGCGCACTGGTCGTCTTGCCGCAGCCGCGCGGCCCGCTGAACAGGTACGCGTGATTGACCCGGTTGTTCCGCAGGGCCTGCATCAACGGGGCAGTGACATGCTCCTGCCCGATGACCTCGGCGAAGGACTCGGGGCGGTAGCGGCGGTACAGCGCAAGGGACGACACATATACGAGGCTATCGGGCCGCACTGACAACCAGCACCGCCGAACGCAAAGGGCCCCCCACGCACCCGCCAGAGCCAACCTACCCTTGCTGCCTTCCGGCCCTGGGGGAGTTCAGTCAGATAGCGCCACGTGAGGGGCTGGCCCCCACCCTAGCTGATCCACCGGGTGGGGATCGAGTTCGCGAGCACCCCTTCCGGTCTTGTATTGTTCGTCGCGGAGGATTCGCCTAGTGGCCTAGGGCGCACGCTTGGAAAGCGTGTTGGGGGCAACCCCTCACGAGTTCGAATCTCGTATCCTCCGCAGCCGGAAGGCCCGGACCGCGTCAGCGGTCCGGGCCTTCTGCTTTGGCAGTCTCATCCACAGTCTCAGCAGGGCTCTTCAGACCGCCCTCCGCTGCCCGCGCTGGTAGCGGGCAGCCATGGCTGTGAACGACCGGCCCATGATCTGCATGACTTCGCTCGACGGGCGGGACCACCGGGGATGTTCCGTGCGCCGAACCGGCATCGGAGCGAGGGTGAAGCCGCCGGTGGGCTGCCCCAGCCCCGTAAGGGGCGGGCGCCACTGGTGAGCCGGCCGTCCTCTCCTGCCCTGCAGGCCCGGTCGATCGCCTCCTCGGCGAACATGATCGCAACATCGGACTTGCCAATCCTCTGATTTGTTATCGATCTCAGGTAACCATCGCTGTGACACCTAGTAACTTCGAGATGACACGATTCAGTCAGGCCAGTCGACAGGCGCGCCTTCGATGACCTGTCGCCGTAAGGAGCCGATGTGGCCGACGAAGCATTCAGTATCGACAAGCGGCCGCTCCGTGACCTGTTGCAGCAGGTGGAGGTCGGCAAGGCCCAGCTCCCAGAGTTCCAGCGGGGCTGGGTGTGGCCGTATCCGAACATCGCGAGTCTCCTGGCGTCGATCTCGCTGAGTTACCCCGTCGGCACCGTCATGTTGCTCAAGGCAGGGGGCGACGTCCGCTTCAAGTACCGGCCCATCGAAGGAGCCACACCCGTCGGCGAGCCCGAACCGGAGTCGCTCGTGCTCGACGGCCAGCAGCGGCTGACCTCGCTGTTCCAGGCGTTGAAGCTGAAGGGCCCCGTGGTCACACAGGATTTGCGCAAGCATCAGGTGTCCGGCTGGTTCTACGTCGACATGATCCAGGCCCTCGACGACAACGGTGACCGCGAGGACGCCATCCGCTTCCTGCCCGAATCCCGGAAGGTGCTCGACTTCCGTGGCCAGGTGGTCGAGGACTACTCCACTCCCGAACGGGAGTACGAGGCACACCTCTTCCCCCTCCACTCGGTCTTCGACGGCGGGGACTGGGGCGATGATTTCACTGATCACTGGGACGGCGCCAAGGACAAGCGCCAGCTATGGCGTGACTTCAACGAGGCATTTGTCCGCCCCTTCGACCGATACCACGTCCCGGTGATCGAGCTGGGGAAAGCGACCCCACGCCAGGCTGTGTGTCAGGTTTTCGAGAAGGTCAACACAGGTGGTGTCACCCTGACCGTGTTCGAGCTGCTCACTGCCACCTACGCGGCAGACGAGTTCGATCTGCGCAGCCATTGGGAGCAGGAGTGCCGGGCAGCCTGGAAGGCGCCCGAGTACCGCATCCTTCGCGAGGTCTCCAACACCGACTTCCTCCAAGCTGTCACCTTGCTGGCAACGGGTGCACGGCGCAGGCGCGAGGCCGAGCGGGGGACGGACGAGGAGCGACTGCCACGCATCGGCTGCAAGCGCAAGGACATGCTCGCCCTCTCCCTTGAGGACTACCTGCACTTCGCGCCGTCCGTCATCGCCGGTTTCAAGGCTTCGGCGAAATTTCTGCACCAGCAGTTCCTCTTCGATACAAAGTTCCTTCCCTACGGAACCCAGCTGATTCCGCTCGCTGCCATCCTGGCTATGGCCGGGGAAGCCGCGCAGAGCGCCGGCGCCCAGCACAAGTTGGCCCGCTGGTTCTGGTGTGGTGTGTTCGGAGAGCTCTACGGCGGTTCGACCGAGACCCGCTTCAGCCAGGATCTGCCGGACGTCGTCGACTGGATTCGCGCGGGAGCCGACGAGCCCCGGACCGTCACAGCCGCGCAGTTCACCCCCGGGCGCCTACTTACCTTGCGTACCCGCAACAGCGCCGCATACAAGGGCGTTTACGCGCTTCTGCTGAAGGCGGGCGCCATGGACTGGCGCACGGGGGAGAAGGCAGAGGTCACCGGGTACTTCGACGAGTCGATCGACATCCACCACATCTTCCCCAAGATCTGGTGCGACAAAGCCGGCTATGCACCCGCCGACTACAACTCGATCATCAACAAGACCCCGTTGACCGCGCGCACGAACAGGATCATCGGGGGTGCAGCCCCCTCCGACTATCTGGGCCGATTGGTCAAGACCGCGGAGACCGCCCATGAGGGCGTCGCCGAGCGCATCCGCTCTCACCTCGCTCACCCGGATCTCATGGCTGCCGACGATTTCGGAGAGTTCTTCGCTGCGCGCAAGGCCGCGCTGCTCGGCAGTATCTCGGCGGCCATGGGCAAGGCAATCCTGGAAGATGAATCAGCGACGCACAGTCCAGGGATCAACCTCGACGTTTCTGATGACACCGATGATCTGTGATCGTCACTGAGGAGCCCCGCACACAGGAGGGCTGTGGCACGGCTGCCGCCATCACTGGCGAGCCCTGCACCGAGGCTGTTCTCTCCCGCTGACCGTGGAGACCGTATCGGCTGAGCGTGCGCTGCCCGCCGATGGCGGGGCCTCGTCCCACGACTGCCACGTGGATTTAGGCCTTGGTCGCAGTCTCCAACGCGCAGAGGCGCCAGTGCGGACGGGCCCTCCCATGACGTCTGGCCCCATGAAACCCACGCGAGATATACTCGATGCCACCATTGATATCCATGGAGGTGCACAAGTGAGTCGAACTGTGATCGATCTCGATGACGAGTTGGTGGCCGACGTGGCCAAGGCGCTCGGCACCGGCACCAAGAAGGAAACGGTCAATACCGCCCTGCGTGAGGTGCTGGAGAACCGGCGGCGAGCGCTCGCACTCACGCGGTTGCGTGCCGCTGCCGGCGATGGCGCCTTCGATCTGGACCTCTTCGAAGATAAGGGGAACTACCGCCGGTGAACGCGGCCCAGTTCCTGATCGACACCAGCGCGCTGGCCCGGTTCATGCGTGGCGACGCGGAGCAGTACGGCTGGGACCAGGCTGCCGCAGCCGGGCTCATCGCCACCTGCCCCGTCACCGAGCTGGAGTTCTTCTACAGCGCCCGCTCTGCCGAAGACCGGGCGCAGGGCATCGAAGACATGCGGATGATCTTCGGCTGGGTTCCGGTCGACGATCGCGCCTACACGCGCGCCTGGCAGGTGCAGGAAGCCCTCACCAAGCGGGGGCAGCATCGCAGTGCAGGAGCCGTCGACCTCGTCGTGGCCGCGACGGCCGAGCTCCAGGGGCTGACGCTGCTGCATCGCGACCGGGACTTCGACTGCATCGCCGCTGTCACCGGGCAGCCGCTCCAGTGGTACGGGCCCGAGCCGGGCAAGTAGGCGTCCCGCACCCGCCCGTGAGCGCCTTCGTCGTTCGGGTGCCGCCGGGCTGCCAGACACAGGGCCTAGCCCCGCAGTCGCACGGTCAGCTTCACCAATGCTCCGCCAGGGCCCGCGGAGATGGTGAGTTCGTCGGTGAGCAGGGGCCGTCCTGGCCCCCTTGCATGATCGGGTCCCGGACCGGCGGGCGCGTCCCGTACGGCCTGCCGCCACCGCCTGCAGCTACTTGCCGCCGGACTCGGCGAGGGTGTGGGCGACCAGGGCGTTGGCGTGGCCGTGGCCGAGGCCGTGCTCGGTCTTCAGCCAGGCGACCAGTTCCATGTGCTTGGTCAGGGGCGAGGCGCGGATGAGGTCCTTCCACTCCTCGACCGGGCGACCGTACTTCTTCTCGATCGACGGGAAGTAGCTGGCGGGGCCCTTCACGGGTTCGGTCATGGCTGCGGCCTTCCGTTCGTCTGCGCGGTGGCGATGGTGATGTCGATGTTGCTTGTACGACCAGGGCTGAGCGCCGGAGTCATCGGCCGGGTCGGCGTGACCCGCCTCACAGATGATCCCTTCCCGTCCGTCCGCGCGCCGATCCTGCGCGCCAGCACCAGCGGTCCCGCCGCCGCGAGGACACCCGCGCCGAGCGCCGTCCACCACAGGGCCGCCGGGCCGATGCTCGTGTAGAGCGTCACGCCCAGCGTGAGCGAGCCGAAGCGGGCCACGCCCCACGTCCAGCTGAAGGCGCCCTGGTAGCGGCCCCGGGCGTGCGCCGGGGCGAGGTTGGCGACGACCGCCGCCGCGATGCCTGCCACGCCCGCCTCGCCCAGCGACCAGACGACCACCGACAGCGCATAGCCCGCAACGCTGTCCGCGACGCCCGTCAGGGCCACACCGAGCGCGACCAGCAGGCTGCCCGAGGCCAGCACGGGAAGCTGCGGGAAGCGGGCGAGGCGGGCTGTCGCGAAGGGCTGCAGGGCCACCACCAGGACCGCGTTGACCGCCGCCATCGCGCCGTACACGGCCGGGGAGAGCCCGCTGTCGTGGATGGCCAGGGGCAGGGCGACCTCGGTGAGCGAGTAGACGAAGAGCTGTACGCCGAAGAGTGCGAGGAGGACGAGGAGCAGACGGTCGCGGAGTACGACGCCGTAACCGATGCCGTCCTTCTTCCTCTGCTGCGGGAGATCCTTGGCGGTGGGCCGCGCGGCCTCCGTGAGCCGGGTGACAACCACCCCCGCGTAGAGCAGCATCGATCCCGCGTCGACCGCGAACAGCAGCCAGTAGCCGTGCGCGGCCAGGAAGCCGCCGAGCACACCGGCCACCGCCGTGCCGATGTTGATGCCCCAGCCGAAGAGTCCGTACGCCCGCTGGCGTCTCGCCGCGTCCACGGTGTCGGCCATCAGCGCGTACACGGCGGGCCCCACCATCGCGCCCGTCGCGCTGAGCAGCAGCGCGGCGGCAGCCATCGTCGCCACCCCCGGCGCCAGGAAGAGCGCGCCCTGGGCCGCCGCGGCGCCGACCAGGCCGATCAGCATCGTGGGGCGGCGGCCGATCCGGTCGGCGAGGAGTCCGCCGACCGCGGGACCGATCAGGTTGCCCGCACCCAGGGCGCCGAGGACGTACGAGGTCTCGGTGCCCGCGATGCCGCGCGAGGCCAGGAAGAAGACCAGGAACGGCGTGACCAGGTAGCCGATCCGGTTGACGATCGTCCCGGCGAAGAGAGTCCAGACGGTGGGCGGCAGGCCGCGGAAGGTGGAGAACATGACAGGAGCGTGCGGCCCTGCCCTCCCCGCGTACCAATGATTAAGCTCAGACCGAATCCATTCACATACGGAAGGGTGGGCGGCTCGCATGGAGTCGGCACTGACGTTCTCGACCGCCGACCTGGCGCAGACCCGCTTCGCGGTCTCCCCCATGTGGGAGGTCGTCACCAGTTTCCGGCTGCTCAGGGACCCGGCCGAGCAGCCCCTGCACCGGAATTGGGCCGCGCAGGTCCGTCCCCGGCTGGCGAAGGCGGGGCTCGGCCGCGGCTGGCTGGCGGAGCTGGTCCCTGCCCGCGGGTATCTCGCGGACTTCCTCAATCCGACTCCGGCGAGCCCCTTCCCGACCCTCGCCGCCGAGCTCGACGCGATCCGCCGGACGCCGGTCGGGCGGGTCCGCACCGACCTCACCATGCTGGGCAAGGAACGCGCCCCCGGCAGCATTTCGCCTCGTACGCGACTGCTCCACGAGGCCCCCGAAGCCGCCCTGGAGAAGGTCACCGAGGAGATCGAGGCCTACTGGGAGCTGGCCCTCGCGCCCTACTGGGCCCGGATCCGCACCCTCCTCGAAGCCGACGTCTTCCACCGCGCGCGCCAGGTCGCCGAGCACGGATCGGCGCAGGTGCTCAACGAGCTGCACGAGTCGGTGCGCTGGGACGACGGCTCGCTGCACCTCATCCGCCGGCACTGCTCACTGACGCGCTCCGACGCCGGTTCGGGCCTGCTGCTCATCCCCACGGCCTTCACCTGGCCGCGCGTCATGACCCGCTCGGTCGCTCCCGACCCGCCCCAACTCGCCTATCCCGCAAGGGGGATCGGCACCCTCTGGGAGTCGCGCACCAACACCACGGCCGCCGACGCGGTCGCCGCCGTCCTGGGCCGCTCCCGCACCCAGCTGCTGGCCGATCTCGACACCCCGGCCTCCACCACCCAGCTCGCCGCGCAGTGCGGTCTCTCGGCCGCCGCCGTCTCCCAGCACCTCACCGCCCTGCGGAACGCGGGCCTGGTCACCGCCCACCGCTCCGGCCGCTCGGTCCTGTACGCACGCACCTCCGTGGCGGACTCCCTGCTGGCGCCCGCCTGACCGACCGGGGGCCGACCGAGGGCCGACCGGGGGCCGTCCGAGTTGCCGGGTTCCCCGGGCTGGGGTGCGCTGGTGTTCCGACCCGCGCACCCGAGAGGCCCGCCATGACCGAGCCGGACCCGCAAGCCCCCGAGACGTACGCCTTCACCTGCGGAGACTGCGGAAACTCCTGGGAGCAGACCTATGAGCGCCAGGGCCAGCGCTACCTCGTCAACGGGACGCCGGTCCACTCACCCCTCGCCAACGCGCAGTGTCCGGGCTGCGAGGGCCGCACCGTCCACGTCATGCCGCCCGAGCTGCTGCAGCGGGTCAAGGCCGCGGAGAGCGCCAAGGCGGAACGCCACCAGCACTTCCCGCGCCTGCACCGCCACTGACAGTCGGCTATCCGGCGCAGTGGCGCGCCACCGTGTCCGCGAACGCCCTGGCCAGCGGCGAAAGCGCCTCCCACCGCCGCACCGCCCACCCCACCGACAGCGGCGGCAGCGCGGGTACGGGCACGAGCCGCAGCCCGGGGTGGACGGGCCCCGGCAGCGCGGGCACCACCGCACTGCCGAGTCCGAGTTCGGCCAGATGCATGGCGGTGTCCCAGTCGGCGACCCCGGTGCCACCGTCCTGCCGTACCCCGAACTCCCGGAAACTGGCGTCCAGATGGGCCCGCGACGTCGAGTTCTCCGGCAGCCTGATCAGCTGTACGGCCGCCAGCTCGTCCGGCTCGATCCGCTCCCGCGCCGCCAGCGGGTCGCCGGCCCCGACCGCGAGCACCCAGGGCAGCTCGACGACCGGCCGCTGCTCGATGCCGCGCACCGGCGCGCCCACCGTGATCCACGCCAGATCCACATCGTGCTCGGCGAGCGCGTCGAAACAGCTCCGGCTCGAATTCTCGGTCCGGAACTCGAGCCCCACCTTCGGAGAGCGCCGCCGGAAATCGACGATCGCCTCCGACATGAAGTGCCGTACGGTCGTGCCTCCCGTGGTGATACGGACCGAACCGCCGTCCCCGCGCGCCAGTTCCGCCAGCTGCCGCAGCGCGAGATCGAGCCCGCCGATCCCCTCCTCGGCGGCCGCCCGCAGGATGCGCCCCGCCACGGTGGGCACGACGCCGCGCGCATGGCGCTCCACCAGCCGTACGCCCACCTCACGCTCCAGGCGCTTCACGTGCTGGCTCACGGCCGACTGCGTACAGGCGAGGTCGCGCGCCACGGCGCTGAGGCTGCCCGCGCGGCAGACGGCGACGAAGACACGGAGGTCGTCAAGGGTCATGACACCCAAGCTAGCTCTTGGGTCTGTTCAAGAAAACCCTAGGATTGACTTGGATGACAGATCTCCCCGATCATCGTGTACGGGCCCAGGGCGGCAACCTGTCCGAGTACGTCGCGACATCCCGGACGGGTGCCGACCCACCCAACGCACAGCAACGAAAGGCGAGTTGTGGATCCCCTGGAAGCGGTGGCGATCGGCGCCGCCGGAATCGCCTCAGGCGCCGTCAACGCGGTGGTCGGCTCCGGCACTCTCATCACCTTCCCCACGCTCCTCGCCTTCGGCTACCCACCGGTCCTCGCCAACGTCTCCAACAACATCGGACAGTTCCCCGGCAACCTGTCCGGCACGTACGGCTACCGACGCGAACTCAAGGGCCAGCTCCCCCGACTGCTCCGCTTCGGCGCGGCCTCGCTGACCGGTGGCGTCATCGGCGCCCTGCTCCTGCTCCAACTCCCCGCCGACACCTTCCAGTCGGTGGTCCCGGTCCTGATCCTGACGGCCTGCGTACTGGTCCTCCTCCAGCCCCGCCTCAGCCGCTGGGCCAAGGAGCGCCAGGCCCGCGAGGACGGCGGCGGCCCCCTCTGGGCAGGCGTGCTCCTCACCGGTATGTACGGCGGCTACTTCGGCGCCGCCCAGGGCGTCCTGCTCATGGCCCTGTTCGGCATCTTCGTCCGCGACAACATGCAACGCCTCAACGCCATGAAGAACGTCCTCGCTTCGATCGTCAACGGCGTCGCGGCCGTCGTCTTCATCGCCGTCTCGGACGTCGACTGGGCGGTGGCCGGGCTGATCGCCGCGGGCTCGACCGTGGGCGGGCTGCTCGGCTCCAAGGTCGGCCGCAATCTGCCGCCCACCGTGCTGCGCTGGGTCATCGTCGTGGTCGGCACCACCGCGTCGATCATCATGATCGTGCGCTGAGTCCCCGTTCGGCGTCGTCCAGGATGCACCGGCGGGTCAACAGGGCTGCCTCGACGACGAGTTCGTCGGCCTGCAGATCGGCCTCCTCGCTGCCCCGGTGTCTGACCGCGATCCATTCGCGGCCCAGGAACGCGTCCAGTTCTCCCAGTACCGGCACCGCATGGCGCCCCATCGCGGCCAGGCACTCCAGGACGTCGAGACCCATCAGTGCGGTGTCGTCGAAGTACTGGGGCAGCAGCGGGAGCAGTGCGGGGGCCGAGGCCACCCCGGCATGCCGCCACCAGGCCCGCGCATTGCGTGCCTGCGCGAAGGAGGGGCGGGTGAAGACCTGATGGGTGAGCTGGGCGGCCTGGCGCCCGGTGAGGGGCCCGTGGTCGAGCAGCGCGTGGAACATCTGGGGCGGCAGGCGGCCCTCCACCGGCCTCGCCGCCAGATAGGCCTCGGCCGCGTCCCGGTCGACGTCCACCCGCTTCCGTACCTCGCAGGGCGGCGGAATGGGCACGCGCGGGTCCGCTGCCCGTCGGCTCGCGGCCCTCGACGAGCCCACCAGCTCCAGGGCGGCGAGCCGGAGCGAGTCCACGAGGTCGTCGAACATACGGACCCACGACGGGGTCAGGTTCTCCGGCGCCGCCCGCCACTCGTGCAGCGCGACCCGGCTCATGTCGAGCCCGACCCGGCGCCGCACAGGAGCCGGATCCGCCAGCAGTCCGGCAGCCTGCCGGAAGTGGTCCAGGGGGCGGGGCTCGTCGTAACGGACGTACACGTCGGCCCACATCTCACCGACGGACCACGACCCCATGGACGCCCCGTCCCCTGCCGCGTCCCCTGCCGCGTCCAGGTGGGCCAGAACCCCCGCCACGGCCTCCGGCGTCCGGTCCGGCGACAGCGTGCGCAGGGCGGCCAGGTGCGCGGCCAGCCTGACCTCGGGCTGCCGGTCCGCTCGCAGACGCGCGACGAGGGCCGCACCGGTGCCGGAGCCGCGGTCGTAGAGCCGTACGTACTGAAGACAGGCCTGCGCGAGCAGGATCCGGTCGAGGGATGCGGGCAGCCGGGACAGGACAGCCGCAGGGCCGGTGATTCCGGCGGCCTGCACGGCCGCCCAGTGCGCGCCCCATCGGGCGTCCGCGCCGCTCACAGCTGGGGGCGGTGGCCGCCGTTCCGGCAGGAGAGGTCAAGGAGAGAGATACTCATGCCGGGCATCATCACCGTGGCGGATGCCCACGCACAAACGGGTATTGAGTTCTCAGCGCCTCCGCTTGGCCGTCCCGAAGATCGACCGCGAGATCTCCCGTCCGATCTGCGTACCGAGCGACCGCGCCAGCGAGCTGAACATCCCGCTGCCCACGACCTGCCCTGCGAGCGACGCGTCCTGCTTCTGCCGGACGGGCGCCTTCGCCGCCTCCTTCGCCGCCGCCGCCTCGTCCGCCGCCTGGAGCGCCGCCGCCTCGGCCGCCTGCTGTTCGGCGGTGAGCTTCTCGTATGCCGATTCGCGGTCGACCGCCTCCGCGTAACGCCCGTACAGCAGCGACGACTTGACCGCCTGGTCCAGCGCAGCCGCATCGATCGGACCCATCAGCGACTCCGGCGCACGCAGCCGCGTCGCGGCCACCGGCGTCGGCGCACCCTTCTCGCTCAGTACGGTGATGACCGCCTCGCCCGTGCCCAGGCCCGTCAGCAACTCCTCCAGGTCGTAAGGCGAGTTGGGGAACGTCTTCACCGTCGCCTTCAGCGCCTTCGCGTCGTCGGGCGTGAAGGCGCGCAGCGCGTGCTGCACGCGGTTGCCGAGCTGGGCGAGCACATCGGCGGGGACGTCCTTCGGCGTCTGCGTGACGAAGAAGATGCCGACCCCCTTCGAGCGGATCAGCCGCACGGTCTGCGTGATCGACTCCAGGAACGCCTTCGACGCGCCCTTGAAGAGCAGATGCGCCTCGTCGAAGAAGAACACGAGTTTCGGCCTGTCCATGTCCCCGACCTCCGGCAGATCCCCGTAGAGATCCGCGAGCAGCCACATCAGGAACGTCGAGAAGAGCTGCGGCTTGTCCTGTACGGCCGGCAGTTCGAGGACCGACACCAGCCCGCGCCCGTCAGGCGCCAGCCGCATCAGCTCGCTCGTGTCGAACTCCGGCTCACCGAAGAAGTCGCCCGCGCCCTGCTGCTCGAAGGCCGTGATCGCCCGCAGGATCACCCCTGCCGTGACCGACGAGAGTCCGCCGATCCCCTTCAACTCGCCCTTGCCCGTGTCCGAGACGAGGAAGGCGACGACCGCCCGCAGGTCCTTGAGGTCGTACAGCTCCAGGCCCTTGGCGTCCGCGTAGTGGAAGATCAGGCCGAGCGACTGCTCCTGCGTCTGGTTGAGCTGGAGCACCTTGGAGAGCAGTACGGGACCGAAGCTCGTCACCGTCGCACGCAGCGGGATGCCGGGGCCGATGCCGCCGAGCCCGTAGAACTCGCACGGGAAGCCCGTCCCCTGCCACTCCTGCCCGACCTCGCCGGACCGCTGCGCCACCTTGTCGTTGGCCTCGCCCGGCGCCGAGATCCCCGAGACGTCGCCCTTGACGTCGGCGAGGAAGACCGGGACGCCGTTGGCCGACAGCTGTTCGGCGATCAGCTGGAGCGTCTTCGTCTTGCCGGTGCCGGTCGCGCCGGCGACGAGACCGTGCCGGTTGAGCATGGAGAGCGGGATCCGTACCTGCGCTTCGGCATGGCACTGCCCCTCCCAGAGCAGCGTGCCGAGCTCCAGCGCGGGACCGGTGAAGCTGTAGCCGGCCGCGATCTCGAGCGCCGGCTGCGGAAGCGCGGGCGCGGACGTCACCTTCTCGGGTACGACCGGTACGACCTCGGGCGCACTTTCGGGTACGCCCTCTGGAACGGGTGCCTCCGGTGCCACCAGCGGCTCACTGTCACTCATCACATGCCCCCGATTCCGGGTTTGCGGGACTTTGTCCACCATCGCACTGCCTCCCCATGGCTGCGCCCGGAGCCGCTTCCCCGGTAGGCTTTCCGTGTGATCTTCAAGCGCATCGGAAGCAGCCGGCCGTACCCCGACCACGGCCGGGAATCCACCCGGCAGTGGGCGGACGTCGCGCCGCGCCCGGTCCGGCTCGATCAGCTCGTGACCACCAAGGGCCAGCTGGACCTCGAGACGCTGCTCGCCGAGGACTCGACCTTCTACGGCGATCTCTTCGCCCATGTCGTGAAGTGGCAGGGCGACCTGTACCTGGAGGACGGACTGCACCGCGCGGTCCGTGCCGCGCTCCAGCAGCGCCAGGTCCTGCACGCTCGCGTACTCGAACTCGGCTGATTCCGGCGGCACCACGCCGGTCGCGATCCCACCCCGGGCGGGAACTGCGCCTTTTGGGCCTTTTTTGACCCAAGCGGCGGCCAGTCAATGATCATTTAGTACTCATCATGGCCGTCCCGCACTACGCTGCGCCCATGAGCATGCTCACACCCCCCGGCATGGGCGGAAAGTACCGCATCACGGGTGACAGGTACCCGCGGATGCGCCGCCCCCGCCGTCGCGGCCGGCTGATCTCCCTGATCGTGGCCGCAGCGGCCGCCCTCTCCCTCGCCGGATGGGGAACGCTGCAGCTCATCGATGTCTTCAGCGGAAACGGACCGAAGAAGTCCACGGTCGCCGCCGCCGGCGACCAGAAACAGGACTGCAAGCCCACCCCGGCCCCGGGCCCCACGGCGACCCCGGTGGCGCAGAAGAACCTCCCCAAGCCCGCGAAGATCATGGTCAACGTCTACAACGCGACTGCCCACGGCGGCCTCGCCAAGACCACGGCGGACGAGCTGAAGCGACGCGGCTTCGACATCGGCAGGGTGGGCAACGCCCCGGCCGCGTACGACAAGAAGGTCTCAGGCACCGGGCTGCTGCTCGGCCCCCCGCAGGCCTCCAAGGGCGCCTTCACCGTGCTCGGTACGCAGCTGGCGGGCACCGACCAGAAGATGGACGCCCGCAAGACGGGCGACATCGATCTGATCCTCGGGACGAAGTTCACGGCCCTGAATACGCCGAAGGACGCCGCGAAGGCCCTGGCCGCACTGACCAACCCCTCGTCGGCGCCCGCCGGCAAGTGCTGAGAATCCTTCGAACCGGTCCTAGTCGACCGATCCGTACATGCGGTCCCCCGCGTCGCCGAGCCCCGGGACGATGTAGCCGTGCTCATTGAGCCGCTCGTCGACCGAGGCGGTGACGACCGTCACCGGCGTGCCCGCCAGCTCGCGCTCCATGACCGCGACGCCCTCGGGCGCCGCGAGGAGCACCACGGCGGTCACGTCGTCGGCGCCGCGCTTGATCAGCTCCTGGATCGCCGCGACGAGCGTGCCGCCGGTGGCGAGCATCGGGTCCAGTACGTACACCTGGCGGCCCGAGAGGTCCTCGGGCATCCGGGACGCGTACGTGGACGCCTGCAGCGTCTCCTCGTTGCGGATCATGCCCAGGAAGCCCACCTCGGCGGTCGGCAGCAGCCGCACCATGCCGTCCAGCATGCCGAGGCCGGCGCGCAGGATCGGGACGACCAGGGGCCGCGGGTAGGAGAGCTTCACACCGGTCGTCGGGGTGACCGGGGTCTCGATGTCGACGACCTCCGTGCGCACGTCCCTGGTGGCCTCGTACGCGAGCAGGGTGACCAGCTCGTCGGCGAGGCGGCGGAAAGTGGCGGAGTCGGTGCGCTTGTCGCGCAGCGTGGTGAGCTTGTGTGCCACCAGCGGGTGGTCGACGACATGAATACGCATACGACAACGGTAACCGGCCCGCTGGCATCAAGCCGCAGGTCCGGGGAAGGTGAGAGGGACGGACGAAGAGGTGGAGCGGCCCATGCCGAAGCGCGAGTACGAACAGGAGTGCCAGGAGAGCGCCGCTGCACGAAGGCGTCGCCGGGCCGAGTTCCTGCAGGAGCGGACCGAGGCGATGGAGCTGCGCGACCGGGTCCAGCCCAGGCGCGCCAAGGTGGCACGGCTGCGTCACCAGATGCGTATGCGCACCTTCCGCTGGTAGACCCGGCACGCTCGCCGGAGGGCGACACGAGGTCCTGAGGCCGAAGACCTCTCGCTGAGCCATCGTTTCTGCCACGATTCCCATTGGGCGGGGCTCAGAGCGCCCGGCCGACCAACACACCTATGACCAGTGGGAGAGTCACGGTGTACTTCGCCGCACTGCTCGCGCGCACCGAAGACGGGTGGGAAGCGAGCGACACGGAGCTCGACAATGTCGAGGCCCTGTCGGATCTGACGGACCTGGCCCGGGAGGCCTCGGTGGACGAGGACACGGTCCTCGTCGTCATCGAACAGGAGGACGCCTGGTTCGGCGTCGTCCGCGTCGACGGCGAGGAGGACCCGCGTATCTATGTCTCGGACGCGGCCGCCGCCAGCCGTTCCTCGTACGGGGAAATCCTGCTCACCGACGAACTGCTCGGACGTGAGCCGGCCGATCCCGACGCACTCGAAGAGCTCGCCGACCTCGACGGCACGGAGGACGGCGAACCCCTGAACGACGACGAGGACGACGAGGACGCGGCCGTCGTCGAGGGGGACGCCGTACCGGCGGGCCCGCTCGGGGACACCACGATCCTCGCCGATCTCGGGATGGAGGAGAAAGCGCTGCTCTCGCTCGGCACGGACGCGCTCGCCGAGGTGGCGGACGCCCTGGGCGCCTCGGAAGTCCTGGAGACCGTCCGCTAGATGAACGGTCCCGAAATCCGGCCCGACCCCCTGCGGGACCCCTGGACCGGGCCCATGCGCCTGGCCCTGGACGAGGCGGAGCAGGCCGCGCGGTCCGGCGATGTGCCGGTCGGCGCGGTCCTGCTCGCCCCGGACGGCACGCTCCTCGCCACCGGCCACAACGAACGCGAGGCGACCGGTGACCCGACCGCGCACGCCGAGGTCCTGGCGATCCGGCGGGGCGCGGAGAAGCTCGGCGCGTGGCGGCTGACCGGCTGCACGCTGGTGGTGACCCTGGAGCCGTGCGTGATGTGCGCGGGTGCGCTCGTGCAGTCGCGGGTGGAGCGGGTGGTCTTCGGTGCGCCGGACGAGAAGGCGGGTGCGGCGGGCTCGCTGTGGGATCTCGTACGGGACCGAAGGCTGAATCACCGGCCCGAGGTCATCCACGGCGTCCTCGGCGAGGAGTGCTCGGCACAGCTGACATCCTTCTTCCGGGACCGCTGACCGGCTGCTGATCGTCCGCTGGTCACCCGCTGACCGGCCGCCTTCCGCTACCGATTTCTGAGCACGGCCCACCTTGGGCTAAGCTCTCTCTCGGTAGCGTGTCCGAGCGGCCGAAGGAGCTCGCCTCGAAAGCGAGTGTGGGGAAACTCACCGAGGGTTCAAATCCCTCCGCTACCGCCAGTAACACCCCTCTGACCAGCGGAAACGCGGCCAGGGGGGTGTTTTGCGTGAGGCACGTACCTCACGACCGCGCTGCACAGCAATGCGAAATTGGCACAACTGGCCCACGCGCCAGCCGTGTTGAACCTCCCTACGGAGGGATCTGCCCCTGCGGTCCCTCAGAGGGACGGGCAATCATGCTCGGCGGGAGCCAGGTGGTGGCGGTGAATGTCTCTGTGTGCCAGGCCCTGACAGAGTCGCGTGGACGTGACCGTGCAGGTACGGCGCTGTATCCCCTTCCGCCTCGGCGGCTTGTTCCTGTCAGGCCGGTTGCGGGAGAGCGGGCTGGTGGCCGATGTGCTGGAGGTACCAGTGGTAGTACTCAGCGAGGTCGGGGACGTCGAGGCGGAACGCGGGCAGTGCTGCGGCCGGGACGGCGGTGAGGAGGGAGGTCTGGTCGAAGACCTTTTCGCCGCGCATGTAGGACTTGTAGAAGTCCATCTGCCGGGAGATCACACGGTCGATCGCGGTGGCCTGTACGTCGGCGAGGGCGTAGCGGGGCGGGGCGAGACCCGTCATGGCGCTGGCCAGGTCCAGGGTCTGTCCCAGGGCCAGGGGGTGGGGATGCGTCAGGTGGAAGATACCGCCGGCGGCGCGGGCGGTGCTGAGGGAGACGGCGTCGGCGGCGACGAGGTTGACAGGGACGAAGTTGATCGGGATGGCCGGGTCGGCGGGAAGCAGGATGCTGACCGCTTCGGAGACTCCGCGCCGGGCGAGAGTTTGCTGGGCCTGGGCGAGGCGTTGGACGACGGAGTAGGCGCCGGTCAGCCCGCCGACTGCCTGCTTGGTCACGCTGTGGCCGATGACGATGCTCGGCCTGAGGATCCGTGTGGTCATACCCGTCGCACGCCTGACGACGTCTTCACCGGCGACTTTGCTCTCTTCGTAGCGGTTGTTGATGCACGCGGCGTCCGCGGGCTCCTCGTACAGGATTCCTTCCCGGGATCCGGCGACGTAGGCGGTGCTGACCTGGTTGTAGACCTCGCAGCCGAGCGCGTCGGCGAGCGCGAGCGCGTGCCGGGTTCCGGTGATGTTGGTCCGCTGCAGTTCGGGCCAGTACCGGTCTTCGTAGCGGAGATCGGCCGCGCAGTGCCAGAACTCCCGCGCCCTGCCGCCGGCATGGGAGGCAGGGGCGACGCCGCACAGGGGCTGCGTGAGTTCGGCGGGAACCGCCAGGCAGCGCCCGGCGATCTCCGCGTCCAAGGTGGCGTCGTGGCCGTATGCGCGGGCTGCGGACTGCAGTACCTGCGTGAGGCGTGCCTGGGGCGCCAGGCCTTCCTTGTGGCGGGTGGGGCAGACGATGTGGTCGTCAGTGCGAGTGAGGAGTTCGACGACGAGTGCCGCGCCCACCAGACCGGTGCCCCCAGTGACCCACTGCGTTTCGGACTTCATCAGGCTCCCTGAAAAGATGCTGGTGCGACAGCTGTTGCTACGTGAATGCCTCTGCGAACTGCCTTTCGGAAGAATCGATACGGCGCTCCTGGATGGATCAGCAGAACGAGTGATCTTGGTGAGCAGTGTGCAGGTGTTGCGCTACCTGTCGGCCGTGCGCGGGTTGTCCGGTCACAGGCAATTGCATGCCCGTGACCGCCTCGCCCTGCCCCTGTGAGGTGAGGCGGACAGGCCGCGGATTTGCTCCGCAGACAGGACTCACACACCCATGTACGCGAAGACGGCCCTTCTGGCGCAGGCCGGTGATGTGGTGCTGATGGACATGGCCCCGCTCACGCACGCGGCGCAGATGTACATCTCCACCGCGCTGATCCTGGAAGGTGAAGCACCCGGAGCAGCCGAGGTCGCGGACCACATCGCACCCCGTCTGCGACGCGTCCCCGGTCTGCTCCACCGGTACGCCGAGCGCGCAGGCCGGCCCGGCTGGCAGCCACAGCAGGTGCGGGCCGCCGACCACGTCGCCGTGCTCGAACTGGGCGGCGTCGATGCGGGCGAGGGTATCGACGTGTTGATGCGCGAGGTACGGCGGCGCCCACCGGTCTCCCCGGAGGGGGCACCGATGTGGGACGTACTGATCGCCACTGGCTTTGCTCCCGACCGCTGGGCGCTCGTCCTGCGCTGCCATCACACCCAGATGGACGGCGGGGCCATCACTCACGCCCTCGACCACCTGTTCGGAGACGGGACGGCCGCAGTGCGCCGACCCCTGCTGTCCGGCGCACTGCGGCCCGAGCTGCGGAACCTGCCGTCCGCGGCAGCCTCCATCCTCCGGGCAGCCCGGCCCACCTCACCCTGGCCCGCACCGAAAGCAGCACTGAACGAGGGGGCGGCCACCTATGCGGTGACCGGGCCGCTGGACGTAGAGCACATCAAGCAGCCTGGCGCCACGCTCACGCAGGTCTTCGCCGCCTGTTTCGCGCTGGCAGCCGACTCCTGGTGGCCGCTTCCCGGCGACCGGGAGGTCCACGTCGTGGTCCCGATGGACTTGAGGGAGCCCGGCGAACAGCGAGCGCTGGGCAACCACTTCGCCCCCATGCGCCTGGCACTGCCCGCCGGAGAGGCCGACCAGGTCCTGCGCGAGACCGGTGTGCAGATGGCCGCCTGGCAGCGGCCCGGGTTCCGGGCCGCCCTCGACGTGACCATCCGGCGGATCACTCCGTTCCCGGCCACCCTCGCCCTCGGCAAGCGCATCAGCTCGGGCACCTGCTGCCGTGCCGTGGTCTCCTCCGTCCGCTCGAAGAACCCGCTGTCCTTCAACGGATCCCCGGTCCTGGATCTGGTGCCCGCAGCCCCCACGTTCCCCGGCCACGCCCTGTCGTGCCTGCTCTGGTCCTATCAGGGGCGCGCCCGCGTCGCCTTCGGCTCCCACACCTCCATGCCCGGCGTCGGCGCCCTCCCCGGGGCATGGGAACAAGCCCTGAAATCGATCCAGGCGGGCCAGGTGCCTTCCCTCGGTTAGTACCGGCGCCAGGAGGGCGCCACAGGTCACCTCTTTCCAGCCCGCACCAGCTTGCCGTGCTCCCCTGGTCGGGGAAGCCGATCCGGTTCCATCGCGCCGTCGGCCGGAACTGCTGCGCCGCCCCCGTGGCCGTGGCCGTGCAGGTCCAGGCGGTTCAATACGCGTTGCACAGGTGCGGGGGCCCACCAATTCGCCTGGCCCGCCAGACACATTGAGGCGGGTACCAGGACGGCGCGCACCACGGTGGCATCGACGAGGACGGCGAGAGCCAGGGCGAAGCCGAGGACTTTGAGCAGCGCGACGGAGGAGGTGATCAGTGCGCCCACCGATACCGCCAGAGCCAGTGCTGCGGTCGTCACCAGCCGTCCGGTCTGCTCGATGCCCTTCTCCACCGCGGCACGATTGCCGGCGCCGAGCAGGTGCTCCTCCTGGATGCGCGACAGGAGGAACATCTCGTAGTCCATCGACAGCGCGAAGGCCACGCAGAGCGCGAGCAGGAGCATGCAGGCGTCCACCGGCCCGGTACGGGAGCGCATCCCCACCAGTGGGGCGAGGAGGCCGTCCTGGAAGACCAGCACCACCATCCCGGACGAGGCCCCCAGGCTGAGCGCGCCCACCACGATGGCCTTCACCGGGATCAGGACACTGCGGGTGAACAGCAGCAGCAGGACCGCCATGCAGGCCACGGCCCACACCGCGGCGGGCCCCAGCGCGGCCCGCAGGGCGCTCGTGGTGTCAACGAAGCGGGCGGCCTCGCCCCCCACCCACACGCTGCCGCCCGGGGGCGGCACGGCTCTGACCTCATGCACCAGTTCGCCGGCGGCCGGCTCCGCCGCGTCCACGCCCGCGTGCACCGCCAACCACGTCCCGACGCCGTTGTGCGCAAAGCCTGCAGGCGACGGTGCGATCCGGCGGCCGTCCAGGTAGCGGCCTGCCACGCTGTCCACCACGGTGACCGCGGGCAGCCGAGAGAGCACGGCCGCGTACGGGCCCAATTCCACCCCGGGCGGCAAGGCCGGCAAGGTCACCACCACCGTCGTTCCGGGGGAGAGCTGGGGGAAGCCTTCGCTCAGCTGGTCGGCGGCCCTGTGTGAGGAGGCGTGCGCGGGCAGGGTCCGTTCGTCGATCGGTGCAACGTGCAGCCGGGCCAGGGGCAGGCTCATGACCGACAGCAGCGCAAGGGCAGCCACCAGCCATACGGCGGGGCGCCGACACACCAGCACGGCGATCCGGTGCCAGGCCGTGCTGAACTCCCACCCGCCCGCACGGCTGCGCTGTGCCCCTCCTCCGGCCGACAGTGGGCCGGACAGGCGAGTACCGGNNCCGAGGCCGACACCGCGGAGGGCACATCCAGCCCCTTGTCTCTCTCCCGGCGGAAGCGCGTGAGGAGGAACAGGCAGTAGTCGACCGCCAGCCCGAAGCCCAGTGCCGTCGTGAGATTCGGGGAGAACATCGACAGCTCCACCACCGCGGCCAGCGGCCGCAAAAGCGCCAGGGTGATCACCGACGACACCGCAGCCACGACCACCGGCAGCAGCGCCGCCAGAACCGAGCGGAACGCAAACACCAGCAGCAAGAACACCAGTGGCGCGGTGACCAACTCGGCCCGCAGCAGATCACTTTCGGTCCG
>NZ_JAFLRJ010000331.1:0-214 GCF_017315755.1 Streptomyces beijiangensis | reverse complement strand
AAGCGGGCAGCCAACGCCCGCCCCTGTCCAGCAACAGCCGGAGCGTCCACGCGAGCATCGGCATCCACCAGCAGCGTCAGCTGTGCTTCCCCGCCGCCGAAGTGCCCCGCGGCGTACATGTCCGCACGGAGTGCCTCCGTCCTCGGGGCGTCAAACCCGCCGCTGACCAGCCGCCCCTGCACCCCCGCAGCCGCCCCCGCACACACCACCGCGA
>NZ_JAFLRJ010000330.1 GCF_017315755.1 Streptomyces beijiangensis | reverse complement strand
GGGGTGGGCTCTGCGGGGAGGTGCGCAGGAGTCGACATGTCTATGACGGTAGCCGGAGGTGATCGCGGAGTCCCGCCAAGGGGGTGGAAAAATACTGCCAACTCGGCCTTGTGTGAGCTAATCCACAAGCCTGACCCAACGTAACCCGTTCGAGTGAAAGGCCTGCCGCGTGGCGCGCTGGCCGGTTGATTGACCGGCGGTACGAGTGGACTAAAGTGACGCGAACCGGGAGGCGTGACGCGCCCCCTCGTACTTGACGAACTGATAAGCCCGCAGACCCCCGCATGCGCGGCGTACGTAAGGCCCGGCCCTCTCCCGCTCGCCGGCCGGCCGGCGCCCCTCACCCGGCGCCGGCAGACCGTTCCCCTTCCGGGCGGGCGGGGACCCGGCCGTACGTGCGACCGCGCCGTACCCGAGAGGGCGCATGAGCGAGACCCGACATGTCCCGGTGATGCTCCAGCGATGCCTGGACATGTTGGCCCCGGCGCTTGAAGAGCCGACGATCCAGGAACCGGTCGTCGTCGACTGCACGCTCGGCCTCGGCGGGCACAGCGAGGCACTGCTTTCCGCCTTCCCCTCCGCCCGGCTGATCGCCCTCGACCGGGACAAGGAGGCGCTGCGCCTCTCCGCGGAGCGCCTCGCCCCCTTCGGGGAGCGCGCCACCCTGGTGCACGCGGTCTACGACGAGCTGCCCGAGGTGCTGGAGCGGCTGGAGATCCCGCGCGTCCAGGGCATCCTCTTCGACCTCGGCGTCTCCTCCATGCAGCTCGACGAGGCCGACCGGGGATTCGCGTACGCCCAGGACGCCCCGCTCGACATGCGCATGGACCAGTCGACCGGCGTCAGCGCCGCCGAGGTCCTCAACACCTACGCGCCGGGCGAGCTGGTGCGGATCCTGCGCCAGTACGGCGAGGAGAAGCAGGCCAAGCGGATCGTTTCCGCCGTCGTGCGTGAGCGTGAGAAGGAACCGTTCACCAACAGCGCCCGCCTCGTCGAGTTGATCCGCGACTCCCTCCCGCAGGCCGCCAAGCGCACCGGCGGCAACCCCGCCAAGCGGACCTTCCAGGCCCTGCGTATCGAGGTCAACGCGGAACTCGCCGCCCTCGAACACGCCATTCCCGCCGCGGTGAAGACCCTCGCGGTCGGCGGCCGGATCGCCGTGCTGTCGTACCAGTCGCTCGAAGACCGCCTGGTCAAGCAGGTCTTCGCGGCAGGCGCCGCCAACACGGCGCCGCACGGCCTGCCCGTCGTGCCCGAGCGCTACCAGCCGCGGCTGAAGCTGCTCACCCGGGGCGCGGAGCTGCCCACCGAGGAGGAGGTCGCCGAGAACCGGCGCGCGGCCCCCGCACGGCTGCGGGGTGCACAGCGCATCCGCGAGGAGGCGGTATGACCACAGCGGCCAGGCAGTTGAAGGGGCGGGCCGCGCGGCTCGCGCGGATGCTGCCGTCCGGGCCCAACACCGCGGCCCGTACGCCCTTCGTCCTGCTGGTCGTGGTGCTCCTCGGCGGCGGTCTGATCACGCTGCTGCTGCTCAACTCGGCGCTCAATGCCGGATCGTTCCAGCTGAGCGAGCTCAAGAGGAACACCACCGGGCTCACCGACGAGGAGCAGGCGCTGCAACGCGACGTCGACGACCGTTCGGCGCCCGACGCGCTGGAGCGGCGGGCCCGCGAGCTCGGTATGGTCCCCGGCGACGTCCCCGCCTTCCTCAACCCCGACGGCTCGGTCAAGGGCGTCCCCGGCGTGGCCACGGCCCAGCCCCAGGCCCTGGTCGTCCCCACGAAGCCGACCACGACCCCCTCGCCCTCGGCCCCGGTCACGCCGTCGCCGTCGCCGTCCGGCATCGCAGGGGCGCCGCTGTCAGCCCCGGCGAGTCCTTCCCCGGGCGCGCACGCAACCACCTCACCGAGCGGGTCGGCGAGTACGTCCACCGTTACGTCCACGAAGCCGACCCAGACTCCCGGCAGGTGACGCAGTGCCGCCCAAGCAGCCAGAACCACCGCGCCGACGCGTCCCCGGGCCCGCGCGCCCCGCACGCCCTCCGCGCCCCGCGCAGGGCCGTGCGCGCCCCGCGTCCAAGTCCGCCAAGTCCGCCAAGTCCGCGCGCGCGCTCCGCCTCGGCAGCCCGCGCCCCCGGCTGCGGCTGGTCAGCCTCGGTCTGACCCTGGTGATGCTGGCGTTCGTCGTACGGCTGCTGCAGGTGCAGGCCGTCGACGCGAGCGCGTACGCGGCCAAGGCCGAGAAGAACCGCTACCAGGACGTGACGCTGGCCGCCGAGCGCGGCGAGATCACCGACCGCGGGGGAGTGGCCCTGGCCACCAGCGTCGACGCGTACGACATCACGGCCGACCCGACGATGTTCACCGCGAAGGCCACCGGCGTACCGGACGCCGCCGAACAGGCGGGCACGCTCCTCGCTCCGATCCTCGGCGTGGACGCGGCGGGCCTCACCAAGAAGCTCAAGACCCCCAAGACCCGCTATGTGAAGCTCGTCAGCCGCCAGACCCCCCAGGTCTGGAACCAGATCAAGGACCTGCAGGGCGTCTTCACCAAGAAGGCCGCGGCCGCCCAGCTCAAAGCACCCAAGGGCGCCGAGATCAGCAGCGTCCTGGCCGGCATCTTCAACGTCCCCACCAGCAAGCGCGTCTATCCGAACGGCGATCTCGCCGCCGGGATACTGGGCTGGGTCAACGCCGCGGGCGAGGGCGCGGGCGGCCTGGAGTCGTCCCTGGACAAGCAGCTGGCCGGCAAGGACGGGAAGATCAGGTACGCCCAGGCGGGCGGCCGTCTGGTGCCCACCGTCGGCACCCAGGAGACCCCCGCGGTCCAGGGCTCCGACATCGCGCTGACCATCGACCGCGACCTCCAGTGGTACGCCCAGAAGGCCATCGCCGACCAGGTGAAGGAGTCCAAGGCGGACCGCGGCTACGTGATGGTGCAGGACAACAAGACCGGCGAGGTCCTCGCCATGGCCAACGCGCCCGGCTTCGACCCCAACGACCTCTCCAAGGCGAGCTCGGCCAACCTGGGCAACGCCGCGCTCCAGGACGCGTTCGAGCCGGGCTCCACCTCCAAGGTCATGGCCATGGCCGCCGTACTGGAGGAGGGTGCGGCCACCGCCGACACCCATGTCACCGTCCCCAACCGGCTGCACCGCGGCGACCGCCTCTTCAAGGACGACATCGACCACGAGACCTGGTATCTGACGCTCAACGGCGTCCTCGCCAAGTCCAGCAACATCGGCACCATCCTGGCGTCGGGCCAGCTCGGCAAGACCCAGCCCGAGGCCAACCGGGTCCTCTACTCGTATCTCCGTAAATTCGGCATCGGCTCCCCGACCGGCCTCGGCTACCCGGGTGAGACGTCCGGCATCCTCGCCAAGCCGCAGGACTGGTCCACTTCGCAGCAGTACACGATCCCCTTCGGCCAGGGCCTCTCGCTCAACGCCATGCAGGCGGCCTCCGTGTACTCGACGATCGCCAACGGCGGGGTCCGCATCACCCCCACCCTGATCCGCGGTACCACGGGCGCCGACGGCCGCTTCACCCCGGCCGCAGCCCCGAAGAAGACCAGGGTGATCAGCGCGAAGACCGCCAAGACGCTCGCCCAGATGCTCGAGTCGGTCGTCGGCGACGAGCAGGGCACCGGCGTCAAGGCCAAGATCCCCGGCTACCGGGTCGCGGGCAAGACCGGTACCGCCAACCGCGTCGACCCCAAGACCGGCCGCTACCGCGGCTACACCGCCTCCTTCGCCGGATTCGCACCCGCCGACAACCCCCGCATCACCGTCTACTGCGCCATCCAGAACCCCACCAAGGGCAGCTACTTCGGCGGTCAGATCTGCGGTCCCGTCTACCAGAAGGTCATGGAGTTCGCCCTGAAGACCCTCCAGGTGCCGCCCACAGGCGCCGCCCCGGCGAAGCTGCCGGTCACCTTCGATCCCCACCAGTGATCCAGGAACCATCCGTGACGACCATCACGCAGGATCCCGGGAACCGCCGGGCACCCGGCCCCGGACACCGCCCCTCACTTCGCGGCGGGCCGGGTGAGCCCGGTACGCTCACCGCCGTGCACCATGCTGATCAGTCCCAAACCACCCAGAAGGACGCCTTTGTGACCTATCCGGGAGCGCCCCGTCCGGCCGAGGTTCGCCCGACCCCACTGGGGACGCTGGCCGAGCGGCTGGGCATCTCAGCTCCGCGTGTCACAGCACCGGGCGCCGGTGCGGTCACCGGCATCACGCACGACTCCAGGGCGGTACGCCCCGGGGATCTGTACGCGGCCCTGCCCGGCGCCCGCTTCCATGGCGCCGACTTCGCCGTACAGGCGGCCGGTCTGGGCGCCGCGGCGATCCTCACCGACCCGGCGGGCTCCGAGCGCGCCGCGGCGACCGGTCTGCCGGTCCTCGCCGTGGCCGACCCGCGCGCCGCGATGGGCGAACTGGCCGCCGAGATCTACGGCCACCCCGGCCGCGACCTGCTCCAGATCGGCATCACCGGCACCTCGGGCAAGACCACCACCGCGTACCTCGTCGAAGGCGGCATCCGCGCCGCGGGCCAGCGCTCCGGTCTCATCGGTACGGTCGAGACGCGCATCGGCGACGAGCGCATCAAGTCCGAGCGCACCACCCCCGAAGCCACCGATCTGCAGGCCCTCTTCGCGGTGATGCGCGAACGCGGTGTCCACTCGGTCGCCATGGAGGTCTCCAGCCACGCCCTGGTGCTCGGGCGGGTCGACGGCAGCGTCTTCGACGTCGCCGTCTTCAACAACCTCAGCCCCGAGCACATGGAATTCCACTCGGACATGGAGGACTACTTCCAGGCGAAGGCGCAGCTGTTCACCCCGCAGCGCAGCCGCGTCGGCGTGGTCAACTTCGACGACGAGTACGGCCGCAGGCTCATCACCGAGGCGTCCGTGCCCATCACCAGCTTCTCCGCCGAGGGCCACCCCGACGCCGACTGGCGGGCCGTGGACATCCAAGTCGGCCCGATGGACTCCACGTTCACCGCGGTCGGCCCCAAGGGCGAGAGCGTCCGCGCGAAGTCCCCGCTGGCCGGCCCGTTCAACGTCGCCAACGCCCTCGCCGCGATCGTCACCCTCGCCGTCGCCGGCATCGACCCGCAGACCGCGGCCGACGGCATCGCCGCCGTCCCCGGGGTCCCGGGTCGCCTTGAGCGCATCGACGCGGGACAGCCGTACCTCGCCGTCGTCGACTACGCGCACAAGACGGACGCCGTCGAATCGGTGCTCCGCGCCCTGCGCAAGGTCACCGAGGGCAAGCTGCACATCGTGCTCGGCTGCGGCGGCGACCGCGACCTCACCAAACGCGGGCCGATGGGCGCAGCCGCCGCACGGCTCGCCGACACCGCTGTACTGACGTCGGACAACCCCCGCTCCGAGGACCCCCTCGCGATTCTCGCCGCGATGCTCGCGGGTGCCGCAGAGGTACCCGTGCACGAGCGTGGCGACGTCCTGGTCGATGCCGACCGGGCCGCCGCCATCGCCGCCGCCGTCGCACGCGCCCAGCCCGGCGACACGGTGCTGGTCGCGGGCAAGGGCCACGAACAGGGCCAGGACCTCGCCGGAGTGGTACGCCCCTTCGACGACCGTTCCGTGCTCCGTACCGCCATCCAGAAACAGTCAGGGATGAAGTAGTGATCGCCCTCTCCCTCGCCGAGATCACCGCCATTGTCGGCGGGCAGTCGAGCGACATACCGGATCCGTCCCTCACGGTCACCGGTCCTGTCGTCATCGACTCCCGCCTGGTGGAGCCCGGCAGCCTCTTCGCCGCCTTCGACGGCGAGCACGTCGACGGACACGACTACGCGCAGCGCGCCGTCGGGGCGGGGGCGGCAGCAGTGCTGGCCACCCGTCCCGTCGGGGTCCCCGCGATCCTGGTCGATGACGTCGAGGTGGCGCTCGGTGCCCTCGCGCGCTCCGTCGTGCAGCGGCTCGGCGCGACCGTCGTCGCCCTCACGGGCTCGGCCGGCAAGACCAGTACCAAGGACCTGATCGCGCAGCTGCTGCAGCGCCACGGTCCGACGGTCTGGACGCCCGGCTCCCTCAACGGCGAGATCGGCCTGCCGCTGAGCGCTCTGCGCGCGGACCAGGACACCCGGTATCTCGTCCTGGAGATGGGCGCCCGCGCCATCGGGCACATCCGGTATCTCACGGAGCTGACGCCGCCGAAGATCGGTGTCGTACTGAACGTCGGGACCGCGCACATCGGCGAGTTCGGCGGCCGCGAGCAGATCGCCCTGGCCAAGGGCGAACTCGTCGAGTCGCTGCCCGCCGCGGAAGAGGGCGGTGTGGCCGTGCTCAACGCGGACGATCCGCTGGTACGGGCGATGGCGTCCCGTACCAAGGCGCGTGTCCTGCTCTTCGGTGAGGCCGAAGGCGCCGACATCACTGCCGACAATGTCCGGCTCACAGACTCCGGACAGCCTGCCTTCACGCTGCACACACCCTCCGGGTGCAGTGACGTGACCATGCGGCTGTACGGTGAGCACCACGTGTCGAACGCGCTCGCCGCGGCTGCCGTCGCGCATGAGCTGGGCATGTCCGCATCAGAGATTGCCGTGGCGCTCTCCGAGGCGGGCACGCTGTCCCGCTGGCGCATGGAGGTCACCGAGCGTCCGGACGGCGTGACGGTTGTCAACGACGCCTACAACGCGAACCCCGAATCCATGCGAGCCGCCCTGCGCGCGCTCGTGTCCATGGGAAAGGGGCGCCGTACGTGGGCGGTGCTCGGCCCGATGGCCGAGCTCGGTGACGATTCGCTCGCCGAGCACGACGCGGTCGGACGGCTCGCCGTCCGGCTCAACGTCAGCAAGCTCGTGGCAGTCGGGGGCAGGGAAGCGTCCTGGCTGCAACTGGGCGCCTATAACGAGGGTTCGTGGGGTGAGGAGTCGGTGCACGTGTCCGACGCACAGGCGGCCGTCGACCTGTTGCGCAGTGAACTGCGCGCAGGAGACGTCGTGCTGGTGAAGGCTTCCAGGTCGATCGGCCTGGAAAAGGTGGCACTCGCGCTGGTCGAGAACGTCACCGAGGGCGAGGTCGCCACCCGATGAAGCAGATTCTCTTCTCGGGAGTCATCGGACTCTTTCTGACCTTGGCCGGCACCCCGTTGCTGATCAAGTTCCTGGCCCGCAAGGGGTACGGGCAGTTCATCCGTGACGACGGCCCGCGCGGTCACCACGGCAAGCGCGGTACGCCGACCATGGGTGGCATCGCGTTCATCCTGGCCACGCTCATCGCGTACTTCGCCACCAAGCTGATCACCGGCGCCCCGACGACCTTCTCCGGTCTCCTGGTCCTCTTCCTGATGGGGGGCATGGGCCTGGTCGGCTTCCTCGACGACTACATCAAAATCGTCAAGCAGCGTTCGCTGGGCCTGCGGGCCAAGGCGAAGATGGCCGGCCAGCTGATCGTCGGCATCGCCTTCGCCGTCCTGTCCCTGCAGTTCGCGGACGTGCGCGGCAACACCGCGGCCTCCACGAAGCTCTCGTTCGTCACGGACTTCGGCTGGTCGATCGGGCCTGTGCTGTTCGTCGTCTGGGCGCTGTTCATGATCCTCGCGATGTCCAACGGTGTGAACCTCACCGACGGCCTCGACGGGCTCGCCACCGGCGCCTCGGTGATGGTCTTCGGTGCGTACACGTTCATCGGCGTCTGGCAGTTCCAGGAGTCCTGCGCCAACGCCACCACCCTGACCAACCCCGGCGCCTGCTTCGAGGTCCGCGACCCACTCGACCTCGCGGTCGTCGCGTCCGCCCTGATGGGCGCCTGCTTCGGCTTCCTGTGGTGGAACACCTCGCCCGCCAAGATCTTCATGGGTGACACAGGTTCGCTGGCGCTCGGCGGCGCCCTCGCGGGTCTCGCGATCTGCTCCCGTACGGAAATGCTCATGGCGATCCTGGGCGGCCTCTTCGTCCTGATCACCATGTCCGTCGTGATCCAGGTCGGCTTCTTCAAGATGACCGGCAAGCGCGTCTTCAAGATGGCGCCACTCCAGCACCACTTCGAACTCAAGGGCTGGTCCGAAGTCCTTGTGGTGGTCCGCTTCTGGATCATCCAGGGCATGTGCGTGATCGTCGGACTCGGTCTCTTCTACGCAGGATGGGCAGCCGACAAGTGACCACTTGGCACGGCAGGAACATCACCGTCGCCGGTCTCGGCGTGAGCGGCATCAGTGCCGCCCGCGCCCTGGCCGGCCTCGGTGCCTCGGTGACCGTCGTCGACGGCGGCGACAGCGAAACGCACCGCCTGCGCGCCACCGTACTGACGGCGGAGGGCATTTCGGTACGGCTGGCCGACGCGGTCACGCTGCCCGAAGGCACCGACCTGGTCGTGACCTCACCCGGCTGGAAGCCGGAGAGCCCGCTCTTCGCGGCCGCCGCGGAGGCGGGCGTGGACGTGGTCGGCGACGTCGAGATCGCCTGGCAGCTGCGCGGTCGGGACGGACGAGAACCAGCCCCCTGGCTCGCGATCACCGGCACCAACGGCAAGACGACCACCACCCAGATGCTCGCCTCGATCCTGACGGCGGCCGGGAAGCGTACGGCCGCCGTGGGAAACATCGGCACCCCGATCATCGACGTGGTGCTCGCCGACGAGTCCTATGACGTCCTGGCCGTCGAGCTCTCCAGCTACCAGCTGCACTGGGCGCCCTCCGTGCACGCCCACTCCGCGGCCGTACTGAACCTGGCCCCCGACCACCTCGACTGGCACGGCTCCATGGAGGCGTACGCCGCCGACAAGGGCCGCATCTACGAGGGCAATTCGGTCGCCTGCGTCTACAACGCCGCCGACCCGGCCACCGAGGACCT
>NZ_JAFLRJ010000033.1 GCF_017315755.1 Streptomyces beijiangensis | reverse complement strand
CCACTGCCGCGAGGCGCTCGGCCGGCCCTTGCGGCTGCCCGCTCTCGGCGCGCTCGGCCTCGGCCTGGTCCACCCGCACCCCGACCTGGCCCGCCGCACCCGCCTCCCGGTCGCGGTCGGGCGGGCCGCCCTCGGCTATCCGGGCGCGGACACCTTCGCGGGCCACCAGACGATGATGGGCGCGGACTTCAGCAAGGTGACGGTGGCCAGGCTCGGCGAACACCTCGACGAGGTGACGGCCGCCCTCGAAGCGGCGGGCCACCAGGTCGGGGTGCGGGTGGACCAGGCCGAGGCCGAGCGCGCCGAGAGCGGGCAGCCGCAAGGGCCGGCCGAGCGCCTCGCGGCAGTGGTCGAGTACATGGCCGCAGGTGTCGGCGGTGAGGTCGCCGGGGCGCAGGGCGCCCGCGTCGGGCATGGCGCCCACGCCGAATCCGTCGATGACGACGATGACGGTCTTGCTCATGGGGTGACGGCCTTTCAGGGGTTCAGCAGGCGCGGCCTAGTGAGTCGTAGAGCCCGGCCAGGCGCGGTGCGCCCGTCGAGAGCCCGGCCACCACGGCGACCTTGCTGCGGGTCACGAAGATCTGCGTACGGAAGGCGAGGACCGCGGTGTCCCCTGCCTGTACGTCCGCGCCGGGACCCGGTGCGTCCAGGAGCCGGTAGTAGTCGATGTTCTCGGCGGGCGCGTCCTGCACGGGCAGCCGGAGTCCGGTGCGCGGGAGGAGCGCGTCCTTGATGCCTGCCCGGGCGTAGAAGCCGCCGCCGTAGATCGCGGGACGGCCGTCGGCGAGGGTGTGGGCGACCTCGCTGACGTACACATAGGCGGGTTTCTCCGGCTGGTGCGGGTCGCGGGCGTGCAGCGGAGTGGTGCCGGTGAGGGAGTGGCCGGGCTCGCCGTGGGTGGCGCCGAGTTCGGCGAGCAGGGGGAGTGTGGCCATGGAGGTGGCGCTGGGGGCGCTCAGCTTGAGACCGGTGTGGCCGCGTGCGGCCAGCAACTCCCGTGCGGCGACGGCGAGGCCGAAGTTCGCGGTGGCACGCGGCTCTCCGCTCACCGGATCGCAGAGTACGCAGGGGAAGGCGGTCACACCCGCGATCCGTACCCCGGGAAACTGCTCCACCTCGGCGGCGAACGCCTCCAGCGCGGACAGCGGAACCCCGCCCTCCTGCCCCGGATAGATCTGTCCCGGTGCGCCTTCGAGCCGGATCAGCACGTCCTGTACGACACCGAGCCCGCGCGCCGCGTCCGAGACCGCCCGCGCGTTGGCCAGGTCGAAGACGGTCACGGTCTCCGGCCGCCAGGCCAGCATCGCGGGCAGCTCGCGGTGCGGGATCTGCACCAGGTGCCCGAGGTTCCCGGCCTGTGCGCCCGACGCGTGCAGGATGTGCGCCTCGGGCGGGTCGATGGCCGCGTACTTCGGGATGTGCCGGGCGACGGCCTCTATCAGCGCGGGGTTGCGGCCGAACTGCTTGGCCACGAACCAGAGTGTGATGCCCAGGCGTTCGGCCTCGGCGGCCAGCAGCGCGGCGTTCGCCTCGACGGCGTCGAGGTCCATCACATAGGTGTCGGGCGGGATCTCGCCGGAGCGGTGCAGTGCGACGGCCGCATCGACGAGCGCGGGATTGCGGGTGAGGACGGTGTTGAGGAACACGGTCAGCCCTTCAGGTCGTGCAGCGAGCGGCGGAGGATCTCGATGACGAGATCGGCTCCGGCCCGCATGGGGTTGATCCGTACGGTCCAGTCGGCGAGTTCGGGGGCGTCGTCGAGTGCGGAGCTGGACATCCGGTAGAAGAGCGGGGCGATCTCGTAGCGCGAGTTGGAGCCCACGGGGTAGGGGGCCGCGCCGTGCCGGGCCGCAGCCGTGGGCAGTTCGCGGGCGACGGGCCGGTCCAGGCGTACGAGAAGACAGCGGTCCTGGGCGTTGGCGATCCGGACCTCGGCGACGCCGGGCACCTCACCGGCCGTCAGCCGCTCGGCGACTTCCGCGCCGACCTGGGACTGGATCGACCACATCACCGGGACGTGGGTGAGGGCGCGGAGTGCGTCGAGTGCCTGGTGGCCCTGGACCTGGCCGCCGCCCGAGTAGTTGTCGGCCCGTACGTGCTCGACGAGGTCGCGGGAGCCGACGACCACGCCGACGCCCTCGGGGCCGTGCAGCTTGAAGAGGGAGAAGCAGGAGGCGTCGGCCCCGAGTTCCGCGCCGGACGCGGGGACCCGCATGACGGCGTAGTTGTCGTCGACGATCGTGCGGACCCCGGCGGTCCGGCAGGCGGCGATGACGTCACCCGGGTCGTAGGAGTCGGCGAGGCGCTGGCGGGTGTGCTGGACGTATGCCCAGCGGAACCGGCCCGAGCCCAGGGCCTCCTGGAGCGCGGCCTGGTCGTTGAAGTCCACCTCGGTGCAGTCCACGCCCAGGCCGCGCAGGGTGACTGCGGTCGTGCGGTAGACGGGCGCCCGGTGGATCAGCAGCGGGTCGCCGGGGCCGACGGCGGCGCTCAGCGCGGCACGGATCGCTCCGGTGCCCGCGCCCTGGACGAGCGCGGCGTCCTCGGCGCCGAAGTAGTGCGCGAGGACGGCCTCGACGCGTGCGGTCGTACGGGGGCGGCCGAGCCCGGGGACGACGCCGGCGTCCGCTTCGAAGAGCTGGGTGCCCTCGAAGTGGGCGGCGGTGGACTCGAGCAGCCGGAACTGGTTGCGGACCGCGTCGTCGAACGGGACCGTCGCCAAGGGGTATGTCCGCGGAAGGCGTGGGGTCATCTCAGATCTCCTCGACGTCGGCGCCGGTGAGGAAGCGCAGGGTGTTGCGGCGGGTCATCAGGTCGATCAGGTCCTCGTCCACGCCCGCCGCGTGGAGCCGGGGGAGGAAGGAGCGGAAGAGGTGTCCGTATCCCTGTCCGCCCTGCGACTCCAGATAGCCGTGGCGTGAGATGTCGCAGCTGAGCAGGGCGCGGTCGGCGTGGCCCGCCTCGATCAGGGCGAGGAGGAGGCGCAGCCGGGTCTCGTCGCTCTGGTAGCTCACCTTGCCGACGGTGTCGAAGGCGACGTACGCGCCGCTCGCGGCGAGTTCGCGGTGGACGGCCGGGTCGTCGAGCAGGTCCTGGTGGCCGATGGAGATCCGGTGCGGGGCCAGGCCCGCGCCGGTGAGCAGCTCCAGTTGGGCGCGGCCGCCGTGTCCGAGCTGGGCGTGGGTGGCGACGGAGAGGCCGGTGGCGAGGGCGGCGTGCGCCGCGGCGAGCAGGGAGCGGGTCTCAGGTGCGCTGGGCGTGTCGCCGTGGCTGCCGACTTCGCCGATGACGCCGGGCCGGATTCCGGTGGTGCCGATGCCGTCGCGGATCTCGGCGGTCAGGGTCGCGGTGAGTTCCTCGACGCCCGCGCCGCCGATCTCGGCGGGGTGGAACGGCTCGTAGTACCAGCCGGTGGCCGCGATGACCGCGACCCCCGACTCCTGGGCGATACGGGCGAGCGCGAGCGGGTCGCGGCCCATGCCCCGGCAGGTCAGTTCGACGACCAGGGAGAGGCCGAACTCCTCGCGCAGGGCGGTCAGCTCGGCGGTGACGGCGGCGCCGTGCAGGGCCGGGTCGAGGACGGCGGCGCCGTCGCCGGTGCGGTCGAGGTCGAGTACCAGGTGCTCGTGGGCGAGGGCGGGTCCGCGTACCGCGTTGTGGGGGAGGGGGCCGGTGACGGTGTGCAGGTCGTTCATGGTGGGGGTGCCTTCCTGGCGTACGTGACCTTGCTAGCCCTTGATCGGGGTGAACAGGTCCAGCCAGTACAGGAGGTTGAGGACGATGCCGCCGACGATGACCGCTGCGGGCGCGGCGGCCATCCGTACGACCGGCCGTCCCATGGCGTCGTTCAGCAGGTAGAGCCCGCCGACGATCAGGATGCCGAGCCCGCCGCCCATGGCGTTGGCCGCCATCAGCGAACCGAAGAGGATCGCGAGCTGCAGGGTGTCGCCGATGGCGCTGCGCAGATGCTCGGAGGAGTCGCGGACGGTGGGCAGCTTGCCGAGGACCTTGCCGATGGAGGAGAGCGCGAGGATTTCCGCGGCGAAGACGAGGGCGCCCACGATCGCGGCGACGAACGGGTTCGGCATCAGATAGCCGATGGGGTAGACGAGCGTGAAGCCGGCGATGCCGTACGCACCGGAGGCGAGCGCCGTCGTCGCGATCAGCGGGATGAATCCGAAGACCCGGTAGAAGTCGACCTGGGCGGCCTCGGCGTACTGGCCCTTGGCGATCAGGAAGCTGGTCGCCTCGCCGCCGCCGAATATGTGCATCTGGGCCAGCACGCAGACGCCCGCGCCGAGCACCATGAACAGCGGCAGATAGCGGCGCAGCCGGGCCGCGCTGGAGCTGAAGAGGGAGGCCATCGGATCGTCGTCGAGGACGATCTCGGTGATGCCCTCGGCCCGGTCGGCCTTGCGCTGCCTGAGGTCCTTCGCGATGGCGAGGCCGATGAGCATCAGCACACCGACGGCCATGGCGAGCGCACCGGCGAACATGTTCGGCCAGAGCTTCATGGTCGCGACGACGAGCGCCAGTTCGAGGGCCCCGGAGATCCCGCCCCACATCCGCCCGAACTGCTTGGTGATGGCGAGCACCGGGAAGAGCGCGAAGAGGAAGAGGATGGGCGTCGACATCTGCTGCATCGCGGTGAGGAAGTCGACGGGCAGGTCGTGTGCCACGTTGTTGGCGCCGTTCAGCCCGAAGACGATGACCGCGCCCCAGGCCCCGCCGAGGATCGGCGCGAGCCACCTCTTGGGCGCGAGGATGCCCAGGATGTCGGTGGGCAGGAAGACCAGCCATGGGTTGAGAACCCCGGTGGAGAGCGCCATCGGCGCACCGAGCCCGAAGATGAACCCCGCGGAGAGCCCGAAGGAGACCGCGGTGGTGGCGCTCCGGGTCGACCGGCCCTGGATGAAGTCCAGCATGAAGGGGCGTACGCCGTCGTTGAAGACGGCCAGGGCCATGTGCGAGATGTAGGCCGTGAGCGCGCACAGGGCGATCACGGTCAGTTGCTGCACCAGTGTGAAGTCGAGGCTGGTGCCGGCGGCGATGGTGGTCACGGGGTCACTCCTTTGTGCCCAGGGTGTTTCTGGTCTTTCTGGTGCTTCCGGCCCCGGTCAGGCGTGCGCGGCGATGGCGCGGGCCATGAGCGGGGCGATGACGTCGATCTGGTCCATGGAGAAGCCGAAGACCTTCTTGCCCGCGGCGAGCAGGGCGGCGACCTCGTCCTCGGTGGGTACCGAACGGCCGAAGGTGTGGCAGGCGGGGCTTCCCATGAGGGCGACGAGTACGCCGAGGGAGGCTCCGGCGCCGGTGTGGCAGGTGCCGAGGAAGTAGTCGGCCTGGCCGGCGCGCAGCTTCATCGCGGCGTCCATGTCGCTGGAGACGACGATCTGCACGCCGTCGATGGCGAGCTTCTTGATCGTGTCGGCGACCTCGACCTTGCCGACGCCGCCGGTGAGGATCTTCGTCATGGCTGGTCCCTCTTTCTTTCGTGTCCTTGTGCTGGTCAGGCGGGGGAGGCGGGGGAGACCTGCGCGAGCACGGCGAGGTGCATGCCCAGGAAGTTGATCTCGGAGTCGGGCAGTGGGGCGCCGAGCTCGCGCAGGGCCCGTACGGAGACGGCCCGGGCGCGCTCCACGGCGTCGGGGTGTCCCGCGAGCTCGGCCGCGACCTGCTCGTCGGTGAGGAACTGTTCGATCGACTCACCGTCGAGGAGCCGGGTGAGCGCCATCAGCAGATGGCTGGTGAGCATCCCGGCGGTCTCCTCGGTGACGGTGCGGCCTTCGGAGGCCAGGGCCTCCAGCTCGCCCGCCACGAAGTCGGCGACCTCGGGACGTACCTGGCCGCTCTCGCGGAAGAGCCGGATCCGCTGGGCGAGCTGGGCTTCCATGGCCGACGTCCTTTCGTTCTGGTGCGACTAGTGCGGTTGCTACTAGTACGGACACTTCTAGTGCGACCGTTTCTAGTACGAGGGGATGCGCTCGCCGCGCAGCACTTCGTTCTGGAGGGTGGTGATGACGGAGAGGTCCAGGGATTCGCGTACGGCGGCGAGTGCCTTGGTCCCCTCGGCCCGGCCGATGATCGCCGCGCTGGAGTTGCGCAGCGCCAGATCGCGGGTGACCTCGTCGCCCAGGGGCAGGACGTCGACTTCGTCGCCGAGCACGCCCCTGGCCTCGTCGAGGTTCCAGACGGTGGCGTCGGCCTGGTCGCGCCGGAAGAGGTCGCGCAGTTGCATGTACGACGCCTCGACCCACACCACGTCGTCACGCCCGGCGAAGGTGCGTTCGGCCAGCATCGACTGGTCGGCGGACGCGTGGTCGACGACGACCCGCAGGCCGGGCGTCTCCAGCGGGATACCGCGGCGCATCAGCAGCCCGTGCGCGCCGACGTAGGTGGCGGGGCCGAGCTCGGCGACCAGTTCGACCGGGTGCTGCTCGATCATGAGGTCGGCGGCGAGGCGGGAGAGGACGACCAGGTCGACCTTGCCCTCCATGAGCGCCGCGGTACGGGCGCCGGCGCCACGCATGAACGTGATGGCGAAGGGGGCCCCGGCCTCCTCGAAGGCGGCGCGCAGCCCGGTGGCCAGCCCTTCGTAGCGGTGGGAGTACGGCAGCGGCATCGCGGCCAGCAGGGTGCCGAGGCCGGAGAGGCGCCAGAGCACGGCGCGGTCGGAGCGGACGAGGAAGGTGCCGAGGTGGCCGCGAGCCGTGGTCCCGATCGCCCCGGCCTCTTCCAGGAGCTGGAGCGCGGCCTGGACCGTGCCATTGCCGACGTGCAGTTCCTCGGCGAAGTCGCGGACGCGCGGGAGACGGGTGTCCGTGGCGTGATTGAGCAGCAGGACGGCGAGCTGCCGGGCAGCCAGGCCGTTGCGCGTCAGGAAGCGCTCATCGAAACCGTTCACAGAGAAGACAGTAACCAGGATTCTGGATACTGACAAGAACCTGATCAACTCATCCTTGTATGAGCTATTTCATGCCGGTATGACGGTTCTCCAGTACGGTCGCGACGTGAGCACCCCCACCCCCGTACCGCCGCGAGACAGTCCGGACCAGCCCTGGCGATCGGAGGGCGCGCCGCCGCCCCCGCCGCCGAAGAAGAAGATGCCCGGAGGGTGGGGCGGGCTGATCCTCACGGCGCTCGTCGTCTATCTGATCGCCAACCTCGTGCTGTCGTTCTTCGACTCCGGCAACGAGCCCACGGTCTCGTACACGGAGTTCAACAAGCAGGTCCAGGCGAACAACGTCGAGAAGATCTACGCCAAGGGCGATGCGATCCAGGGGCAGCTCAAGAAAGAGGCCGCCAACCCCGACGGCGGCGACAAATACACCAAATTCACCACCCAGCGGCCTTCCTTCGCCGACGACAACCTCTGGGAGGCTCTGGCCAAGGACGGCGCCACGGTCACCGCCGAGCCCGTGGTCCAGCAGCGCAGCTTCCTCTCCAATCTGCTGATCTCGCTCGCGCCGATGCTGCTCCTCGTCGTGCTGTGGATCTTCATCGCCAAGCGGATGGGTGCGGCGATGGGCGGCGGCATGGGCGGCCTCGGCCGCAAGGCGCCGCCCAAACCCGTCGAGCTGGAGTCGGGCAAGCGGACCACCTTCGAGGACGTTGCCGGGATCGACGAGGTGGAGGGCGAGCTCTCGGAGGTCGTCGACTTCCTCAAGAACCCGCAGGACTACCGGGAGATGGGCGCCAGAATGCCGGGCGGAGTTCTCCTCACGGGCCCTCCCGGCACCGGCAAGACCCTGCTGGCGCGGGCCGTCGCGGGCGAGGCGGACGTACCGTTCTTCTCCGCATCGGCCTCGGAGTTCATCGAGATGATCGTCGGCGTGGGCGCCTCACGGGTACGGGAGCTCTTCGCGGAGGCGCGCAAGGTGGCCCCCGCGATCATCTTCATCGACGAGATCGACACCATCGGGCGGACGCGCGGCGGTGGCGCAGGCATGGGCGGCCACGACGAGCGTGAGCAGACCCTGAACCAGATCCTCACCGAGATGGACGGCTTCTCCGGTTCGGAGGGCGTGGTCGTCATCGCGGCCACCAACCGCGCCGACGTCCTCGACTCCGCCCTGACCAGGCCGGGCCGCTTCGACCGGGTCGTCCAGGTCAGCCCGCCGGACCGCGGGGGCCGAGAGGCGATCCTGAAGATCCACACCCGGGGGATCCCGCTCGCCGAAGGCGTGGACCTGGCCCAGATCGCCCGTACGACACCGGGAATGACCGGCGCGGAGCTGGCCAACCTGGCCAATGAGGCGGCCCTGCTTGCCGTGAAGCGCAAGCAGAAGACCGTGGGTCAGCCGGAGCTCTCCGACGCACTGGAGAAGGTCCAGCTCGGCGCGGAGCGGCCGCTGGTGATGCCGGAGGAGGAGCGCAGGCGCACCGCGTACCACGAGAGCGGGCACGCTCTGCTCGGCATGCTCCACCCGGGCGCCGACCCGGTCCGCAAGATCACCATCGTGCCGCGCGGCCGGGCGCTGGGCGTCACGCTCTCCACCCCGGACTCCGACAAGTACGCGTACACCGAGGAGTACCTGCGCGCCCGGATCATCGGCGCGCTGGGCGGGATGGCGGCCGAGCAGGAGGTCTTCGACGTCATCACCACGGGCGCCGAGAACGACCTGGAGCAGGTCACCAATCTGGCCCGCGGCATGGTCGGCCGCTGGGGCATGAGCGAGAAGGTCGGCCGGCTCACCGCCATCCCCAGCGACATCCAGGGCGCCTACGGCCTCTCGGCCGCCCCGGCGACGCTCGACGCGGTGGACTCGGAGATGCGGCGCATCGTCGACGGCTGCTACGAGGAAGCGAAGCGGCTGCTGCGCGAGCACCGGGGCCAGCTGGACGCGCTGGCCGCGGCGCTCCTGGAGAACGAGACGCTGGAGGAGGCCGAGGCGTATCGCGCCGCCGGCATCACCAGGATGACGAAGGCCGACACCTAGGACCGGCTCCGGTCCCCGCCCCCAGGGCTCCTAGGGGATGCGCGCGATCACGTACCGGAAGACGTTCGGCATCCAGACCGTGCCGTCCCTGCGCAGATGCGGATGGAGCGCCTCCGTGAGCTCCTTCTCCACCTGCGACGGGTCCGTCGCCCGGGTCGCCGCGTCGAAGAGCCCGGTCGAGAGCAGTCCCCGTACCGCACTCTCGGTGTTCGCGTACCCGAAGGGGCAGGCCACCCGGCCCGATCCGTCGGGCCGCAGCCCGGCTCCCGCCACGACCTCCTCCAGGTCGTCCCGCAGCGGCCGTCGCACCGCGTCCGCCAGCCGCGCGGCCACCCGCAGCGCCGCCGAGGTCGCGCACCGCTCCGGCGGGCCCCAGCCCGTCAGGACCACCGCGCTGCCCCGCTCGGACTGGCCGAGCGCCTCCTTGAGCGCGGGCAGGAGGTCCTCCGCGTCGCCCGCCGCACAGCCGATCGGTTCGAAGGCCGTGATCAGGTTGTACGGGGTGGACGCCGTGGCGTTCGACGGCCGGCCGTCCACCGGGAGCAGCCGCTCCCGCGCCAGCGCGATGCGCTCGGCGCGGCGGTCCACGCCCGTGACGGACGCACCCCGCGAAGCGGCGATGAGCAGGGCGAGTCCCGAACCGCAGCCGAGGCCGAGCAGCCGTGTGGCGGGGCCCACCTCCAGCCGCTCGTACACCGCTTCGTAGAGCGGTACCAGCATCCGTTCCTGTATCTCGGCCCAGTCGCGGGCGCGCGCGCCCGCCGCTGGGGAGACGGCGTGGTGCCGGACGAGCGTAGGTGTCATCGAAAGCGCCCCAATCCGCCGAGAGGTCGGCTGTGCCCTGGTTGATTGCCCCCCGTACATGCGTGCGCGCACTCTCCCCGTATGGCCAGACAACTCCGCATCCGTGCCCGCGTCCAGAGGGCGAAGGGCAATGCTTGTGTGCGCCCCGTATGCCCCCGCCCGGCCGGGGCGGTGCGGGAGGCGGGCGGCTGTCCGGGTACGGTCGCCGTCGTGGTGTCCGCGCACGGGACGCACCATTACGGCCGGAACTTCCCTTGCGTCCCAGCCGGTGCCCCAGGACACGGCGCTCGTAGGGCGTCTACGCGCCGGGGCGTACGCGCCCCTACGCACCACCTTGGTACGAGCTGTGAGGCTTCTCCGCAGATCAGCGCACCCGCCCTCGTCAGGACGCATCAATGGCAACTGACGGGTACGTGCAAATTATTTGGGATGCCCCGGAATAGGAACACAGGGGCACTCCGGCTCGTTGTCACGACGTGAGCACGACACCACCTGTCCTCGCCGCAGAGCTGGCGCAGGCGTGGGCCGACATTCAGCGGTACCACTCCGAGCTGCCAGATCTAGCCGCGCCCGAGTCCCTGATCGGAGAGTCTTCGTCCGCCTGCGGCGCGGAGCTCTCCTTCGAGCGACTGCTCCATGAGGCAGTCCACGGCATCGCCGCCGCCCGAGGTGTCCGCGACACCTCCCGCGCCGGCCGGTACCACAACCGACGATTCCTGGCGATTGCCGAGGAAATGGGCCTCGACCATCCCGAGGAGCCGCATGCCAGCAGCGGCTTCTCCCTGGTCGCGCTCAATCCCGAGGCGAAGCGTCGTTATCGGCCAACCATCGAGCGGCTTCAGCGCGCGCTGAAGGCGCACACCGTCGCGACGGCTGCCGACACCAAGCGCTCTTTCCGTGGACCTGCCGCCCGGCACGGTTCTTCAGGCGGAGGTGTGCGGGTGAAGGCGGTATGCGACTGCGGCCGCAATGTGCGGGTCGTTCCGTCCGTACTGGCGCAGGCGCCGATCGTCTGCGGCGGATGCGGCAAACCTTTCCGCATCCCGGAAGTAGTCGCCGCGGCAAGCTGAGCCGGAGCGGTGTGGCACAATGGACAGCTGTACTCGACAGCCGTGCAGGACCCTCTCGCCTCCGGCTGACGCGTCCATCGGGCACCCGAGTACCGCAACCCCACGTGGCATCTCGTTGTGCCCAACCACGTCAAGACCAGGAGACACCACTCCAGTGGCAGTCAAGATCAAGCTGAAGCGTCTGGGCAAGATCCGTTCGCCTCACTACCGCATCGTCGTCGCCGACTCCCGTACCCGCCGTGACGGCAGGGCCATCGAGGAGATCGGTCTGTACCACCCGGTGCAGAACCCCTCGCGCATCGAGGTCAACTCGGAGCGCGCGCAGTACTGGCTCTCCGTCGGCGCACAGCCGACCGAGCCGGTCATGGCGATCCTGAAGCTCACCGGTGACTGGCAGGCGCACAAGGGCCTCCCGGCCCCCGCGCCGCTGCTCGTCGCCGCGCCGAAGGAGAACAAGCGTGCCGCGTTCGAGGCGTTCGCCGCCTCGATCGAGGAGGGCGAGCCGAAGGGTGAGGCCATCACCCCGAAGGCAAAGAAGGCTGACAAGAAGGCGGACGAGGCCCCGGCCGAGTCCACCTCTGAGTCGACCGAGGCCTGATCATGCTCGAGGAGGCTCTCGAGCACCTCGTGAAGGGCATCGTCGACAATCCCGATGACGTAGAGGTCGCCTCGCGCACCCTGCGTCGCGGAAAGGTGCTCGAGGTTCGGGTTCACCCCGACGACCTCGGTAAGGTGATCGGCCGCAACGGCCGCACCGCACGCGCTCTGCGTACCGTCGTGGGCGCCATCGGCGGCCGCGGCATCCGCGTCGACCTAGTCGACGTGGATCAGGTCCGCTGAGACAGGGTTTGTTGACAACGTGTTGAACACCGGCTCGGGCCGGGGAGGGCTCCAGTAGCCGTCCCCGGCCCGTAGTCGTGAGACAGGAGCAATCACAGTGCAGCTGGTAGTCGCGCGGATCGGCCGTGCCCACGGCATCAAGGGCGAGGTCACCGTAGAGGTACGTACGGACGAGCCCGAGCTGCGGCTCGGACCCGGCGCCGTGCTCGCCACCGACCCCGCCTCCACGGGGCCGCTGACCATCGCGACCGGCCGGGTGCACAGCGGCAAGCTGCTGCTGCGCTTCGAGGGCTGCCTGGACCGCACGGCCGCCGAGGCCCTGCGCAACACCCTGCTCATCGCGGACGTCGACCCGGAGGATCTGCCCGAGGAGTCCGACGAGTACTACGACCACCAGCTGATGGACCTCGACGTGGTCCTGGCCGACGGCACCGAGATCGGGCGGATCACCGAGATCAGCCACCTCGCCTCGCAGGACCTGTTCATCGTGGAGCGCCCCGACGGCACCGAGCTGATGATCCCCTTCGTGGAGCAGATCGTCACCGAGATCGATCTGGAGGAGCAGCGGGCCGTCATCAACCCGCCGCCCGGTCTGATCGACGACAGCCAGGCCGAGGTGGCGTCGGAGAGGGACGACGCCTGATGCGTCTCGACGTCGTCACGATCTTCCCCGAGTACCTCGAACCGCTGAACGTCTCGCTGGTCGGCAAGGCGCGGGCCCGCGGCCAGCTCGACGTACAGGTGCACGACCTGCGGGAGTGGACGTACGACCGGCACAACACGGTCGACGACACCCCCTACGGCGGCGGCCCCGGCATGGTCATGAAGACCGACCCCTGGGGTGCCTGCCTGGACGACGCCCTCGCGGACGGCTATGAGGCGGGCGCCCACGGCCCCGTCCTGGTCGTCCCCACGCCCAGCGGCCGCCCCTTCACCCAGGAGCTCGCCGTGGAGCTCTCGGAGCGCCCCTGGCTGGTCTTCGCGCCCGCACGGTACGAGGGCATCGACCGCCGGGTCATCGACGAGTACGCGACCCGGATGCCGGTGTACGAGGTCTCCATCGGGGACTACGTCCTGGCCGGCGGCGAGGCTGCCGTACTGGTGATCACCGAGGCCGTCGCACGGCTGCTGCCCGGTGTCCTCGGCAACGCCGAATCGCACCGCGACGACTCCTTCGCCCCCGGCGCGATGGCCGACCTCCTGGAGGGCCCGGTCTTCACCAAGCCCCCCGAGTGGCGCGGACGGGGCATCCCCGACGTACTGCTCAGCGGTCACCACGGCAAGATCGCGCGCTGGCGGCGGGACGAGGCATTCCGCCGTACGACGCTCAACAGGCCGGATCTGATTGAGCGTTGCGACCCCGCGTCCTTCGACAAGAAGGACCGCGAGATGCTCTCCGTGCTGGGCTGGAAGCCGGGTCCTGACGGCCGATTTGGGCGTAACCCCGAGGCCGTGGAAGAATAGGCCGCTGCTGTACGTCCAGTCGGCGCCCCTGCCACAGGGGGACAGACGCAGGCCCGACGCGAACAGCTCCCGAAATCCTCTCGATGATCCCGTTGATGACCTGTGGCATCGGCGAAGAAAGCAGATAATCATGACCAGCCTGCTCGATGGCGTCAACGCCACTTCCCTGCGCAGCGACCTCCCCGCGTTCCGCCCGGGTGACACGGTCAACGTTCACGTCCGCGTGATCGAGGGCAACCGCTCGCGTATCCAGCAGTTCAAGGGCGTAGTCGTCCGTCGCCAGGGTGCCGGCGTCAGCGAGTCCTTCACGGTTCGCAAGGTCTCCTTCTCCGTCGGCGTCGAGCGCACCTTCCCGGTGCACAGCCCGATCTTCGAGAAGATCGAGATCGTCACCCGTGGTGACGTACGCCGCGCGAAGCTGTACTACCTCCGTGAGCTGCGCGGCAAGGCCGCGAAGATCAAGGAGAAGCGCGACCGCTAGTCCACAGCGCGGCCGGATAAGCTCTGGCCGCGATGGACACGCAAGCACTGCACACGGAGCGCGACCGCTCTTCCGTACCGGACACCGGTGCGGGGGAGAGGTCGCGTTTCGTGCGTAAGGGGTGGCTGCTGGTCGTCGCGGGCGTGGTCGTCCTGCTGCTGTTCAGTACGTATGTGATGCAGCCCTTCCTGATCCCCAGCGGCTCCATGGAGCCCACGCTCAGGATCGGGGACCGGGTGCTCGTCAATAAGCTGGCGTACCGTTTCGGCGATGCACCGCTCCGCGGGGACGTCGTCGTCTTCGACGGCACGGGATCCTTCGTGAGCGAGAAGCCGGCGGGGAACCCGGTGACCGGTGTGCTGCACGGTGCGGCCGCGGCGCTCGGGCTGGCCGAGCCCTCCGAGACCGACTACGTCAAGCGTGTGGTGGGACTGGGCGGCGACCATGTGGTCTGCTGCGACAAGCGGGGACGGATCGAAGTGAACGGGAAGCCGGTGGACGAGACCTATCTGTACCCGGGCGACGCCCCTTCGTCGGTCGCATTCGACATCGCGGTGCCCGCCGGGACCCTGTGGGTCATGGGCGACCACCGCGCCAAGTCGAGCGACTCCCGCGACCACCTCGGCGAGCCGGGCGGCGGCATGGTGCCGGTCGGCCGGGTGATCGGGCGGGCGCAGTGGATCGGCTGGCCGCTGGGGCGCTGGAGCTCCGTCGGGCGTACGGGCGTGTTCACCGGCATACCGGACGCGGGCGGCTCCCGTGGGTAACCGGGGGCGGGGACGCGGCGGCCCGGTGGCCCAGGATCCGCTGCCGACAGGGTCGCGGTCCGTGGAGACGGAGCCCGTGGTCCAGTCGCGGTCGCTGCCGACGCGCGCCGAGCGGCGCAGGCTCGCGCGCAAGGTGAAGCGGCGGCGGCGCAGGTCGACGGTGAAGGAGATACCGCTCCTGATAACCGTGGCGCTGCTGATCGCGCTCGTACTGAAGACCTTCCTCGTGCAGGCCTTCGTCATCCCCTCGGGTTCGATGGAACAGACGATCCGCATCGGCGACCGGGTGCTGGTCGACAAATTGACTCCCTGGTTCGGCTCGAAGCCGGCCCGCGGCGACGTGGTGGTCTTCAAGGACCCCGGCCACTGGCTGCAGCAGGAGACGCAGAGCACCACCGAGGACTCCCCGGTGGTGGTCAAGCAGATCAAGGAGTCGCTGACCTTCATCGGGCTGCTGCCGTCCAACGACGAGCAGGATCTGATCAAGCGCGTCATCGCGGTCGGCGGGGACACCGTCAAGTGCTGCGACAAGAACGGCCAGGTCACCGTCAACGGCAAGCCGCTCAGCGAGCCGTACCTTTTCCCCGGAAATCCGCCCTCACAACTCAAATTCGAGGTAAAGGTCCCGGCCGGACGGATCTTCGTGATGGGCGACCACCGGTCGAATTCGGCTGATTCGCGCTTCCATCTGACCGAGGCGTTCCACGGCACGGTCTCGGAGGACGACGTTGTGGGACGGGCCGTTGTCATCGCCTGGCCCTTCGGACACTGGCGAAAACTGGAGGAACCGGCCACCTTCGCATCGGTGCCGGATGCGGCGGGCGTGTCGACTGCGGCACCGGTCGCGTCGAATAGTGTGTCTTCTCAGGATCCGGATCCGAACGGACCGATCCGACTCCCGACTCCTGCGGAACTCCCGCTCGTTATGGGAGTGGTGGGCCTGCGCCGGCTATGGGGCAGGCGGTCGCACGGAGTGAGGAGTAGGTGTGGGGGACTTGGCGGTCGGCGCACGATCCGGACACGATGGGCCGGAGGACCGGCCCGGTACGGCCGGCGACGCTGAGGTCGTGGACTCCGAAGCGGACTCCGAGGTGGGCTCCGAAGCGGTGGACGGGGACGAGGCGGAAGCCGACGAGCCGGCACCGAAGAAGCAGCGCTCCTTCTGGAAGGAGCTGCCGCTGCTCATCGGTATCGCGCTGGTTCTCGCGCTGCTGATCAAGACCTTCCTGGTGCAGGCCTTCTCGATCCCCTCCGACTCCATGCAGGACACTCTGCAGCGCGGTGACCGGGTGCTGGTCGACAAACTGACGCCGTGGTTCGGTTCGGAGCCCTCGCGCGGCGAGGTCGTGGTCTTCCATGACCCGGGCGGCTGGCTGGACGGCGAGCCGACGGTGACTCCGAACGTGGTGCAGAAGTTCCTCAGCCTGGTCGGCCTGATGCCGTCCGCCGAGGAGAAGGACCTGATCAAGCGTGTCATCGCGGTCGGCGGTGACACCGTGTCGTGCAAGAAGGGCGGCCCGGTCGTCGTCAACGGCAAGGCGCTTGAGGAGAAGTCGTACATCTACCCCGGTGACACCCCCTGCGACGACGAGCCGTTCGGGCCGATCCATGTGCCCAAGGGCAGCATCTGGGTCATGGGCGACCACCGCCAGAACTCGCTCGACTCCCGCTACCACCAGGAGCTGAAGGGTGGTGGCACGGTCGAGAACAAGTTCGTCGTCGGCCGCGCCTTCACGGTCGCCTGGCCGATCAACCACTGGGACTGGCTCTCCGTCCCCTCCACCTTCGACCAGTCGGGCATCAACGCGGCGGCGGCCGTGGGTCCCGGGGCGCTGGGGCTCGCCGGTGCGCTGCCCATCGTGCTCCGCCGCAGGCGGAGGCTGACCAGCGGGCCTACCGCCGGGTAGGGCCGGGTAGGGTGCCGTCCCAGGTTGTCGATCTCCGATGTGCGGGAGCGCTGGGATGAGCGGATCAGTCGGATCCATAGATACGGGTACGAGCGGCGGCCGCGGCCGCCTCGGCAGTGTGCTGTCGGGGCTGGCCGTGGCCGTCGGCTGTGTGCTGTTCCTCGGGGGGTTCGCCTGGGGTGCGGTGCAGTACAAGCCGTACACCGTGCCGACCGACTCGATGACCCCGACCATCAAGGCGGGCGAGCGGGTACTGGCGCAGCGCATCGACGGCGGTGAGGTGCACCGCGGTGACGTGGTCGTCTTCAAGGACGCGATGTGGGGCGATTCGCCCATGGTCAAGCGAGTGATCGGGATCGGCGGCGACAAGGTCGCCTGCTGCGATGCGCAGGGGCGGCTGACCGTCAATGGCACGCCTGTTGAGGAACCGTATCTGCGGGACGCGAAGCGTGCCTCGCCGGTCAATTTCACCTCCACGGTGCCCCAGGGGCAGCTCTTCCTCCTCGGCGACGAGCGCACCAACTCCATGGACTCCCGGGTCCACCTGACCGATGCCGACCACGGTGCCGTGCCGCGCACCGCGGTGAGCGCGCGGGTGGACGCGATCGCCTGGCCGCTGGGCGGAATGCTGGAGCGGCCCGACGGTTTCTCCTCCCTGTCGGGCGGGATCTCGCAGCCGGGACCGCTGGGGCTGGTGGTGTGGGCCCTGGTGGCCGGTGTGGTGCTGATCGTCGGCGGATCGCTGTACGGACCTCTCGCCCGGCTCTTCGGGCGCAGGAAGGCGGTCTCCCGTGCCGGATGAGCTGCGGAGGGTGGCGCGGGTCGTGCTGCTCGATCCGGAGGACCGGATCCTGCTGATGCACGGGTACGAACCGGACGACCCGACGCGCACCTGGTGGTTCACGCCGGGCGGCGGGGTCGAGGGCGCGGAGACGCGGGAAGAGGCCGCGGTGCGCGAGCTGAAGGAGGAGACCGGCATTACGGAGGTCGAGGTCGGCCCCGTGCTCTGGACGCGGATCTGCTCGTTCCCCTTCGACGGGCGCCGCTGGGACCAGGACGAATCGTATTTCCTGGTGCGTACCACACAGACCGAGACCGTGATGGACGGCCTGACGGAGCTGGAGCGGCGCAGTGTCGAGGGGTTGAGGTGGTGGACCTCCGCCGAACTGTCCGCGACGCGTGAGACGGTGTATCCGACCAGGCTCGCCGGGCTGCTGAAGACGCTGCTCGACGAGGGTCCTCCGGCGGCGCCGGTGGTTCTGGCCCCGGAAATCGTCTAGGGGCGCAGGTGACCGGCGCACAATAGGGGGACGCACGGCTGAAGGGGAACATGCCATGAGCGCCGAGGACCTCGAGAAGTACGAGACCGAGATGGAGCTGAAGCTCTACCGGGAGTACAGGGATGTCGTCGGCCTGTTCAAGTACGTGATCGAGACAGAGCGGCGTTTCTACCTCACCAACGACTACGAGATGCAGGTGCACTCGGTCCAGGGTGAGGTCTTTTTCGAAGTCTCGATGGCGGATGCCTGGGTCTGGGACATGTACAGGCCGGCCAGGTTCGTCAAGCAGGTGAGAGTGCTCACCTTCAAGGACGTGAACATCGAGGAGCTCAACAAGAGCGATCTCGAACTTCCGGGCAGCTGAACCGGATGACGGTAGGACCGGGTGACCGGGTGACCGGGTTGTCCACAACCGGCGAGTAATCCACCAAGATCCACTCGCCGGGCGCTTCTGGCCCAGAGTCGGTGCCGGAGGTGGTGCCGATATGAACGCACGGGGGGCACTCGGGCGGTACGGCGAAGAGCTGGCGGTACGGACGCTGGCCGGGGCCGGGATGACCGTCGTCGAGCGGAACTGGCGATGCAGGGCCGGGGAGATCGACATCGTCGCCGAGGACGGCGACGCACTGGTCGTCTGCGAGGTCAAGACCCGCAGAGAGGGATCCTTCGAACATCCCATGGCCGGTGTCACCCCGGTCAAGGCGGACCGCCTGAGGCGCCTGGCCGAGCACTGGGTCTCGGCCCACGGCGGACCGCCGCCCGGCGGCGTGCGCATCGACCTCGTCGGGGTACTGCTGCCGCGGCGCGGGGCACCCGTGGTCGAGCATGCCCGGGGGGTGGCCTGAGATGGGCTTCGCGCGTGCGTGCTCGGTGGCGCTGATGGGCGTCGAGGGTGTGGTGGTCGAGGTCCAGGCCGACCTGGAACCGGGGATCGCGGCATTCGCGCTGGTGGGCCTGCCGGACAAGAGCCTGGTGGAGAGCCGGGACCGGGTCAGGGCTGCCGTGGTCAACTCCGGGGCGGAATGGCCACAGAAGAAGCTCACGGTGGGATTGAGCCCGGCGTCCGTGCCGAAAGGCGGTAGCGGCTTCGACTTGGCCGTGGCCTGCGCGGTCCTGGGCGCGGCCGAAAGGATCGACCCCAAGGAGATCGCCGACCTGGTCCTGATCGGCGAACTGGGCCTGGACGGCAGGGTCCGCCCGGTCCGCGGCATCCTGCCGGCCGTACTGGCGGCGGCCGAGGCGGGCTACCACCAGGTGGTGGTCCCCGAACAGACCGCAGGCGAGGCCGCGCTGGTGCCGGGCGTATCGGTCCTCGGCGTACGGAGCCTGCGCCAGCTCATCGCCGTACTGACGGGCGAACCGGTCCCGGAGGAGGAACCAACGGAACCGGGCCGCCCGGACGCGGGGCTGGCCGTGCGGGACTGGGCGCGAGCATCGAGGGGCATGTCCCGGACCTGGCCGACGTCGCGGGGCAGCAGACGGCGAGGACCGCCCTGGCGGTCGCGGCGGCAGGAGGACACCATCTGCTGCTGCACGGGCCGCCAGGAGCCGGCAAGACGATGCTCGCGGAGCGGATTC
>NZ_JAFLRJ010000329.1 GCF_017315755.1 Streptomyces beijiangensis | reverse complement strand
GACAGACACCTTGTCCGGGTGGCGGAATGGCAGACGCGCTAGCTTGAGGTGCTAGTGCCCTTTATCGGGCGTGGGGGTTCAAGTCCCCCCTCGGACACCAAGCGACAACCCACGGGTTGCCGGAGTGCTGGTTGAGATTATTCTCAGCCGGCACTTTTTGTTTGGCTCCACCGCCGACCCGTCACGGCCTGCGGCGCGACGCGAGCCACGGGGTCAGCACCATCCGGGGCACCAGTTCCTTGTACGTACGGTCCCCCGGAAGCGGCACCACCAGCCAGTAGCCTGCCGCGGTGAAGGGCAGCAGGAACTGATGCCACTTGGTCACCGCGTGCACGAACGCCGTCCCGCCGTACACTGAGCGCAGGAACGGCACCACCTCGTCGCGCTCCAGATCCCGGAATTCCACCGTCTCCACGGTCACCGCCGTGTCCCCGCCCGTGTACAAGGTGACCGCCACCCGTGGTGATCCGGTGATCTCGACGCGCACGTCGTGCGGGGGCCGGCCCACCGGTTCGGTGACCGTACGACCGGACTCCACGGCTGTCGTACGGATGGCGGCGAGTGCGGCCTCGGTGCTCGACAGCTCGGCGAAGCTCATGATCGGCAGTCAAGCACAGGAGCGGTCCAGCACCGGCCCGAGGCTGGTCAGGATCGCTCCTGACCAGCCCTTCGCGTCAGGACGTGAAGGTCAGCAGCTGGGCTGCCGCCGAGCTCGTGTCGCCGCCCGGGATGCTCCCGGTGTTGTCCCATCCCCGCTGCGGCGAGGTCACCGCAGCACCCGAGCCGCCGATGCTCAGGGCGAGCCCGCTGTAGCGGTTGATCAGGCGGTACGTCCCGGTGGCCGTCGAGGCGCCGCTCGTGCCCGGCGTCCGTACGACCGGCTGGAAGGACCACTGCCGGCCGGCCGAAGGAGTCGTCCCCAGGGTGCCGGGGGTGACTGCCGCGCCCCAGGCCCGCCCCGTGTTGCCGCCTGCCACGCCCAGGGCCTTGCCCGTCCGCGGGTCCGAGACGGTGAAGAAGCCGTCGCCGGTGGCGGTGAACTTCCACTTCTGGGCCAGCGCCGTGCCGTCCGCGGACTTGAGTTGGTACGAGGACGTGCCGTTGACCGGCGCCACGGGGAGTGCGGACGCGGACTTCGGGGCGATCGTGATGTCCGCGTACTCACCGCTGTAGGTGGAGCAGTAGAAGGAGCAGTACGAGCGGAACGTCTTGCCGAGGACCGTCGAGCTGGTCAGGTTTCCGGTGTCCAGGAACCAGCGGTACCAGGCAGCATTGGGCTGGTCGGCGACGCTGCCCATGTCCTCCCACTTCTGGGTGGCCAGATCGTCCGTCGCGTAGAAGTGCAGCGGTGTCTTGGTGTCGGTGTTCTGCGCGATGTTGTTCTGCGGCGTCCCGATGTACTTGCCGAGGTAGGCGTTCCAGGCGATGTTCATGACGGTGAGCTGCGAGTGGTCGGGCAGGGTGCCGCTGCTCACCTGGTCCTGGGCCTTGCCCGTGGCGCCCGGCCTGTAGTCGTCAGCGGGGGCGATGTAGCCGGAGCCGAGTCCCTCGGAGGGGATGATGTCGCTCTCGGCCCCGCCGACGCCCGGGGTCTGCCAGGCGCCGTCGTACCACTTCTTCCACGACGAGCGGGCCATCTTCTGGGCGATGGGCGCGCGGGCCACGTGCTGGAGCCAGACCGCGCCGCCGCCGGACTTGTTCAGGACCCGGGATGCGTAGAAGACGTAGAAGTAGCCCGAAGCGTTGTCGACGAAGAGGCGCTGGTCGCCGTCGCCGTAGTAGTAGGTCGAGCCGGGGAACTGGGCGGTGTCGTTGCGGGCCGTGGAGAACGGCGAGGTGATGGCGTGGTCCTGGATGTTCCAGGTCTTGCCCTGGTTCGTGGAGACGGCGAAGTCGATCGAGTCGTAGTGCATGCCGTCGCCGAAGGGCTGCGGGGTGAACTCGTTGTGGACGAGGCCGTACCAGTTGCCCGAGTCCGGGTCGACCCAGACGCCGCTCAGGTCGCAGTAGTTGCGCTGCGAGTAGCCGGAGCCTGCGGCAGCGGTGCTCTCCAGGCCCGTCGGGCTGTTGTTGCAGCGCCAGGTGGTGTCGTCGTTACGGTCGTCGGGGTTGGCCGGGTTCACGGCGCCGGAGATGGGCGACAGTGCGGTGGAGTCGAAGTTCGCTCCGGTGTAGAAGCTCCACTTGCGTGTCTCGTCGGCGCCGTAGAGGGCGTGCGCCTGTGTGTAGTAGAACGTGCCGTCCTTGTCGTTGTAGACGGAGGCGGGGGTGTCGTCGGGGCGTGCGTACGAGACGGCCTTGCCCGAAGAGAGGCTGTACTTCGCCGCCGGGGCCGTGGTGGCGCCCCATTTCTGCGTCGGCTGCGCGGGGTCGCACGGGGCGAGTCCGATGCGGGCGCTGTTGACGACCGAACCGCCCTGGACAGCAAGGCACTTGCCCGACTTGACGCTGTATATCGTGCCGTCGGGAAGGTACTTGAACTTCTGCTGCGGAACTCCGGACACACAGCTGTAGAGCTGGACCAGCGCCCCGTTGGCGTTGGAGGCGCCGGTGACGTCGAGGCACTTCCCGTAGACCGTGACACTGCCGTCGGTCCCCCAGGTCCACGCCTGCGCCGATGCGCCGTTGCAGGTGAACACCTGGATGACGGTGCCGTTGGCGGTGCCGAAGTCGGCGTCGTCGAGGCACTTGCCGCCGATCGTGACCGTACCGGGCGCGCCTGCTGCCGACTCGGAGACGGCGGGGACGGCCGCGCCCGCGGCGGGGGCCCCTGCCCCCGCTATCAGCATGACCGTGCAGGCCAGGACCGCCGCGAGGACGGCGCGCAGCCAGGGTGTCGTTCTGTGTTTCATCGAGATCCTCCGATGCCGAGACGCGTGGGGAACACGGAACTGTGCGGGGGTGTGGCCGACGGCGTCCTCAGAGGACGCCGAGCTCCGCGGAGAGCACCAGGCAGGCTCCGCCGAGCAGGATCAGATCGGCGTCGCCGGCCAGCGAGCGGATCGTCAGCGAGGCGCTGATGGGCGGCAGGGTGCGGGCCCGTGCCGTGGCGGTCACCGCCTTGAGGAACTCGCCTTCGACGAGCTCGGCGGGGCCGGTGAGGACGACTTCGTTGAGATTGAGGGCGCTGAGGATCGGGGCGAGCACCGCGCCCAGGGCCCGGCCTGCCGCCGTACGGACCGCGGGGCGTCCGGCCTCGGCCGTCCGCGCGAGCCGGGCCCGCAGATGCGCAGCGTCGATGAGCAGGTCCAGGCAGCCGCGCCGACCGCACACGCACGGTTCGCCGTCCTCGTCGACGGTGATGTGGCCGATCTCCCCTGCGGCGAACTGCTCGCCCTCGACCAGTTCGCCGCCGACGACCAGACCGGCGCCGACCCCGTGCTCGATCGCGACGACCATGAGGTTCTGCGCCTGTGTGCTGCGGAAGTGGAGCACGGCCAGGGCGGCGACGTTGATGTCGTTGCCGACGTACGCCGGGATCCCGAAGCGTTCGGTGAGCCGCTCCGCCAGGGGCAGTTGTGACCATTCGAGGTGAGCGGCGTGCCGGACGGTCCCCGTGTCGTCGATGATGCCGGGCGAGCCGACCCCGATCCCCAGCACCTGCCGGGGTGCGAGGGCGAGCAGTTCGGCGGCGAGGCGGAGCACCAGTTCGGTGGCCGCGGCGCCCAGGGCGCCGCCGAGAGGGATCTCGGCCCGCCCGACGACCTCTCCGCGCAGATCGAGGACCGCTCCGGTGAACCGGTCGCTGTGGGACAGGTCGAGTACGACGAGGTTGACCGCGTCCTCGATCCGTACGAGGTTCGCGGGTTTGCCCGGCCGGCTGCCCTTGCGGGGCCCGATGTCGGTGACAAGGCCGTCGCTCTCCAGCTCGGCGACCAGTGCGGAGATCGTCGGGGCGGTGAGGCCCGAGTCCCGTGCGAGCTCGGAGCGGCTCATCGGGCCCTGGTGGTAGAGCGTCGCCAGGACGAGCGAGCGGTTGTGCACCCGGCTGTCCTGGGTGCGGGCCTTGGTCCGCTCCGGCGGGCTGCGCCGGGCCGACGAGACCTGGAAGAGCCCCCGTTGCGGGGGGACGGGCTGCACGGCGGGTGTCGAGGGCTCGGCCACGGGACGACAACGCTCCCTCGGGTTTCTAAGACGTCTTTACTTAAGACGCCTCAGATATTCAGCCTCCGTCGCGTACCTGTCAAGGGGTGGCTGGATCGGCCCTGGTGGGGCCCGTCAGGCCCAGGAGGGCATGACGCCTGCCAGCTGGCAGATCATCAGATAGAGAGGGATGGGCGGGGTGTACGGAACTTCCGCGTCAGGCCAGTGGATCAGGCGGGGCCGGCCCCCCACGGGCAGATGGGCGCCCGGAGCATAGTGGGAGAGTTCGGGCCAGCGGAGGTCGCGGTCGGAGCCCGCGGGGACGACCCACCACCACCAGCCGGTCTCGGTGTCGGCGTAGACGCACCCCGGGCGGCGCAGCCGGGCCATCAGGCGCAGACCGTGGTGTTCGGGAACCCCTACCGCGTCACAGCCGAGGGGGGTCCAGAGGGCCGGATCGCGGGAGAGCACAGCTCTCAGCACGGCAGCTCCGCCCAGACGGTACGGCCCAGGACATGGTCCGCGGATTCGACTCCCCAGGCGGTGCTGACGGCGTCGACCAGCAGGAGCCCCCGGCCGTGTTCGCCCCGGGGCGAGCGGCAGAGCTGAGGACCGTCGGGCGTCCTGCCCCGGTCCTGGACGGAGATATGGAGCGTGCCGAAACCATCACCGGCCAGGGGCCCGGGAGTTGTCCCCCCGAGTGAAGCCGTGCCGAGCACACGGTCGCCGTATGCGTGCACCACCGCATTGGTGAACAGCTCGGACAGGACGAGTGCCGCCGTGTCGATGACGTCGTCGGAGAGATCCCATCCGGCGAGCTGACGTCTCATCAGCCGACGTGCCAGGCCCACTGATTCAGGGCGTGCCGGTAAATCGAATCCGTACCGGCGCTCCGTCAGGAGCAGGGGGACTAGCGCACTGCCAGAGACCACGACCGAAATCCTCACCACGGGGAGGCAGCGCCGGACTCACACCTCCCCCCGGGGGTGCGCGGCAGCCGCGTGAACTGGTTCAGTGATCTACTGTCCACCCGTCACCGACACCTTGGCAAGGGGCACTCTGAAATGTGCAGAGTGGCGTGACCATGATCGGGTCGGCATGGCACACTGCTTCCAACTGCCCACGCGGAGGTCCTGAGTTGAGTGAACCGCGGTCCGCACCCACCGTCGGACAGGTCGTACTCGGAAAGCGCTTGCTGGATCTGCGTGAGCGAGCGGGCCTCAGCCGCGAACAGGCCGGCAGGATTCTGCGGGTCACCCCTGCCACCATCCGCCGCATGGAGGCGGCAGAGGTCGGGCTGAAGATCCCCTACGTGCAGTTGCTCCTGAAGGCGTACGGCATCACGGAGGAGGAGTCGGACGCCTTCGTGGAGCTGGCCGAGGAGGCCAACAAGCCGGGCTGGTGGCAGAGTTTCCACGGGATCCTGCCCGACTGGTTCTCCATGTACGTCAGCCTGGAGGGCGCCGCGAGCCTGATCAGGACGTACGAACCGCACTTCGTGCCCGGCCTGCTCCAGACCGAGGCGTACGCACTCCATGTGCTGCGCGGCGGCGCCGTCGGGCAGACCAACCCCGGGGACATCGAACGGCATGTGGCCCTGCGGATGGAGCGGCAGTCCCTGCTCGCCAGGGACGACGCCCCGAAGCTGTGGGCCGTCATGGACGAAACGGTTTTTCGCCGCCCCGTGGGCACGCCGGACGTGATGCGGGCGCAGATCGACCGGCTCCTGGAGGCCGCCGAACTGCCTCATGTCACCCTGCAGATCGCGGAGTTCTCGACCGGGCACCACCCGGGGACGTACGGACCCTTCGTGCTCTTCCGGTTCGCGGTTCCCGAGCTGCCGGACATGGTCTACAGCGAGTACCTGACCGGGTCCGTCTATCTCGACGCCCGGCCCGAGGTGGCCGCCCACCTCGAAGTGATGGACCGCATGGCGGCCCAGGCGGCGACTGCACAACGCACGAAGGAGCTCCTGAGGGAACTCCGCAAGGAGCTGTAAATGGATCGCATATACAACGGCATGCCCGCCGCGGAGCTGGGCACCGAGGGCTGGCACAAGCCTTGGAGCGGCGGCAACGGGGGCAACTGCGTGGAGGCCATGAAACTGGCCGACGGCAGGATCGCCCTGCGCCAGTCCGCCGATCCCGACGGCCCCGCGCTCATCTACACCCATGGCGAGCTCAGCGCCTTCATCCGGGGCGCGAAGGCCGGCCACGCCGACTTTCTTCTCTACTAGCCCGGCCTTGTCAACCGACGTGACGTCTGGAGTACTTGATGACGGAGATCGACACCAGCAAACCGCACCCGGCCCGGGTGTACGACTGGTTCCTCGGCGGCAAGGACAACTATCCGGTCGACCAGGCCATGGCCGAACAGCTCCTCAAGCTGGACTCCCGGGGCCCCGAGATGGCCAGGACCAACCGGGCCTTCATGCACCGGGCGACGCGCAGGCTCGCCGGGAGCGGGGTACGGCAGTTCCTCGACATCGGCACCGGCATACCGACCGAGCCCAATCTGCACCAGATCGCGCAGCAGGCCGCCCCTGACGCACGGATCGTGTACTGCGACAACGACCCGATCGTCCTTGCGCACGCCGAGGCGCTGCTGCGGTCCTCGCCGGAGGGCGTCACCGAGTACGTACAGGCTGACGCGCGGGAGCCGGCGACCATTCTGGAGCGGGCCGGGAAGATCCTGGACCTCGACCAGCCGATCGCCCTCTCGCTCGTGGCGCTGCTGCACTTCATCGAGGACGACGACGCGCACGCGCTGGTCGACTATCTGATGGAGCGGATGCCCACCGGGAGCTTCCTGGTCGTGTCCCATGTCACCGGCGACTTCGACCCCGAGGGCGCCGCGAAGGGGGTCGCGATGTACCGCGAGCGCGGGCTGACACTTCGGCCGCGTTCGCGCGACGAGGTCGTGGCGTTCTTCGACGGCCTTGAGCTCATCGAGCCTGGTGTCGCGCTGGCCGCCGAGTGGCGGCCCGAGCTGGGTGAGCCCGTACCGACGACGGGCGACGCCCCGATCCCTGGATGGGTGGGCGTCGCCCGCAAGGGCTGAGCGGCAGAGAGGTCAGTGGCCGCGGCCGATCCATTCCTCCAGGTGCGGGGCCTCCGCGCCGATGGTGGTCGGATCGCCGTGGCCGGTACGGACCGCTGTCTCCGGCGGCAGGGTCAGCAGCCTGTCCCTGATCGAGTCGATGATCGTCGGGAAGTGGGAGTACGAGCGGCCTGTCGCGCCCGGGCCGCCCTGGAAAAGGGTGTCACCGGTGAAGACGGTGGCGAGCTCCGGTGCGTACAGGCAGACCGCCCCCGGCGCATGGCCGGGGGTGTGGACGACCCGCAGCTCCGTACCGGCCACGGACAGCCGCTGTCCGTCGGTCAGTTCGCCGTCCGGGGCGCGGTCCGGGTGGGTCTGCTTCCACAGTTCGAGGTCGTCCGCGTGGAGCAGGACCGGGGCTCCCGTGGCGTCCGCGAGGGCCGGGGCCGCGTCGATGTGGTCGTTGTGCCCGTGCGTGCAGACGATCGCGCGCAGCGTACGGCCGCCGAGCGCGGCCAGGATCGCCTCCGCGTCGTGCGCGGCGTCGATGACGACGGCTTCCGTGTCGTCGCCGACGATCCAGACGTTGTTGTCCACGTCCCAGGTCCCGCCGTCGAGCGAGAAAGTCCCGGAGGTGACCAGGTGGTCGATGCGCGCCGTCATCAGAAGACCACCACCGAGCGCAGGACTTCGCCTTCGTGCATCCGCTCGAAGGCCTTCTCCACGTCGCCCAGTTCGATCGTCTCGGTGACGAACGCGCCGAGGTCGATACGGCCCTGCTGGTGCAGGTCGATGAGCATCGGGAAGTCGCGGGACGGCAGGCAGTCCCCGTACCAGGAGGACTTGAGCGCGCCGCCGCGCCCGAAGACGTCGATGAGCGGGAGTTCCAGCTGCATCTCGGGCGTCGGGACGCCGACCAGGACGACGGTCCCGGCCAGATCGCGTGCGTAGAAGGCCTGCTTGTACGTCTCGGGGCGGCCCACCGCTTCGATGACGACATCGGCGCCGAAGCCGCCGGTCAGCTCGCGGATCGCCTCGACGGGGTCCGAGGTGCGGGAGTTGACGGTGTGCGTGGCGCCCATCGTCTTCGCGGTCTGCAGCTTGCGGTCGTCGATGTCGACCGCGATGATCTTCGCCGCGCCCGCGAGCCGCGCGCCGACCACGGCCGCGTCACCGACGCCGCCACAGCCGATGACCGCGACCGTGTCGCCGCGGCCGACCTGTCCGGTGTTGATCGCGGCGCCGATGCCCGCCATGACGCCGCAGCCGAGGAGGCCCGCGACGGCCGGGGAGACGGACGGGTCGACCTTGGTGCACTGGCCCGCGGCGACCAGGGTCTTCTCGGCGAAGGCGCCGATGCCGAGCGCCGGGGAGAGCTCGGTCCCGTCGAGCAGCGTCATCCGCTGCTTCGCGTTGTGGGTGTCGAAGCAGTACTGCGGTCGCCCGCGCAGACAGGCACGGCACTGGCCGCACACCGCACGCCAGTTGAGGATCACGAAGTCGCCGGGGGCGACGTCGGTGACGCCCTCCCCCACCGACTCGACGATGCCCGACGCCTCGTGGCCGAGGAGGAAGGGGAACTCGTCGTTGATCCCACCCTGCTTGTAGTGGAGGTCGGTGTGACAGACCCCGCAGGCCTGGATCTTCACTACGGCTTCGCCGGGACCCGGGTCGGGGACGATGATCGTCTCCACGCGGACGGGCTCGTTCTTGCCGGGGGCAATGACCCCTTGGACCTGCTGTGCCATGCCGTCTGCAGCCTTCCGTGCGACCGGGTGGTACGTCGGCCCTATTCTCCCAGGCTCTGGCGCTCGACGGCGACCTCCCGGACCCTGCCGCGTACCAGGAACCAGCCGCCGACCAGGGCGGCCGCGATCAACGGCAGGCAGTACACGGTGGTGCGGCCCACGCCGCCGCCCCACCACATCAGGAAGACGACGCAGGCGAGGAAGACGAGCGTGACGATCTGGGTGTACGGGGCCCACGGCAGCCGGTATCCGGGGCGGGTGACCCGGCCGTCCTGCGCGCGGCGCCAGAACAGCAGCGAGCAGAGCATGATCATGCCCCAGGTGCCGAGGATGCCGATCGAGGCGAAGTTGAGGACGATCTCGAAGGCCTTGCCGGGGACGATGTAGTTCAGTACGACGCCCAGGACGCCGAAGCCCGCCGTCAGCAGGATGCCGCCGTACGGCACCTGACCCTTGTTCATCAGGCCGGTGAAGCGGGGCGCGGAACCCGACAGGGACATCGAGCGCAGGATGCGGCCGGTGGAGTACAGGCCGGAGTTGAGGCTGGAGAGCGCCGCGGTGAGGACCACCAGGTTCATCACGCCGGCCGCGCCGGGGACGCCGAGCTTGGCGAGGACGGTGACGAAGGGGCTCTGGCCGTCGGAGTACGAGGTGTACGGGAGCAGCAGCGCGAGGAGGACCACCGAGCCGACGTAGAAGATACCGACGCGCCACATGATCGAGTTGATCGCCTTGGGCATGATCTTCTCGGGGTGTTCGGTCTCGCCCGCGGCGACGCCGCACAGTTCCACCGAGGCGTACGCGAAGACGACGCCCTGGATGACGAGGAGCATCGGCATCACACCGCTGGGGAAGAGCCCGCCGTGGTCGCTGATCGAGGCGAAGCCGGGGGTGTGGCCGTCGACCGCGTGCTGGGTGACGATCAGGTAGATGCCGACGCACATGAAGGCGACCAGGGCCGCGACCTTGATGATCGAGAACCAGAACTCCATCTCGCCGAAGTACTTCACCGAGATCAGGTTGGCGGTGAGGACGACGGCGAGGGCGACGAGGGCGCAGACCCACTGCGGGACCGAGCTGAACATCGACCAGAAGTGGGCGTACGTCGCGGCGGCCGTGATGTCGGCGACCGCGGTGGTGGACCAGTTGAGGAAGTAGAGCCAGCCCGCACTGTAGGCGCCCTTCTCACCCATGAACTCCCGGGCGTAGGAGACGAAGGCGCCGGAGGAGGGGCGGTAGAGGACGAGCTCGCCGAGCGCCCGTACGACGAAGAAGGCGAAGACTCCGCAGACCGCGTAGGCGATCGCGAGGGAGGGTCCCGCACCGGCCATCCGGCCGCCGGCGCCGAGGAAGAGGCCGGTGCCTATCGCACCGCCGATCGCGATCATGTTGATGTGGCGGGACTTGAGGTCCTTGCTGTACCCCTCGTCCCCGGCGTCGACGTGTGGGGAGGTCGTCTTGGCCGGAGCGGTGGTGAGGTCACTCATGCGGGTGCGTTGCCTTACGTGGGGGGTCACGATCAAGGCGACAGCGTAGAGGGGCGTACGCGGCACGAATACCGCAGGGGATTCGATTGAATTCTTTGTCACATAAGGTTTGCGACGGCACAGATCACGGTGCGAGGACGTCGAGCTCCTTGAGAGCGCCGACCGCGATCTCACGGGTGAGTTCCTCGGCACGGATCGCATTGCCTTCCCGTACAGCCTCCGCCACCTGCACATGCAAGGTCACGGCGGCCGGGTCGGGGTCCTCGAACATCACCTGGTGATGGGTGCGACCGGAAAGAACCTCGGCGACCACATCGCCGAGCCGCGCGAACATCTCGTTGCCCGATGCCTGCAGCACGATGCGGTGGAAGGCGACGTCGTGGACGAGGTACGCCTCCAGCTGCTGGCCGCGCGAGGAAGCGACCATGCCGAGCGCCTGCTCGGTGAGGGCGGCGCACTGTTCGGCGGTGGCGTACCTGGCGGCGAGGCCCGCGGCGACCGGTTCGACCGCCGAGCGCAGCACGGTCAGGGAGCGGAGCTGGTGGGGGCGGTCGGTGCCGGCCAGGCGCCACCGGATGACCTGCGGGTCGTACACGTTCCACTGCTCGGTCGGCCGTACGGTCACGCCGACCCGGCGCCTGGACTCCACCAGGTGCATGGACTCCAGGACCCGGACCGCCTCACGGATGACCGTGCGCGAGACCTCGAAGCGCTGCGCGAGCTCGTCGGTGCGCAGCACGCTGCCTGGTGGGTACTCGCCCGCAGCGATCGCGGGGCCGAGATTCTCCAGCACATGGGCGTGCAGCCCCCGGCCCTGAGTGGTCATGGGTTCAGGGTACGGGGCGACCCCCGTAGCCAATACGTATGACTTTTAAGTCACAGACTCTTGAATACGTCGTACCTAATGGGTTTCAGTAGCGACTGGCAAAGGACCGATGTCGATGAAGACAGCGAGGCACCACCCCATGAGCACCCCCCGAGTCGTCGTCCTGATGGGCGTGGCAGGGACCGGCAAGACCACGATCGGTCCCCTGCTCGCCGCCGGACTGGGCGTCCCGTACGCCGAGGGCGACGATTTCCACCCTCCGGCGAACATCGCCAAGATGTCGGCAGGGACCCCGCTGGACGACGACGACCGCTGGCCCTGGCTCGACGCCATCGGTCAGTGGGCGCACGGCCGCGAAGGGCTCGGCGGGGTGGTCTCCAGCTCCGCGCTCAAGCGCGTCTACCGCGACCGGCTCCGCGCCGAGGCGCCCGGCGTCCTCTTCCTCCACCTCACCGGCGACCGCGCGCTGATCGAACAGCGGATGTCGGAGCGCAAGGGCCACTTCATGCCCACCGCGCTCCTCGACTCGCAGTTCGCCACCCTGCAGCCGCTGGGCGCCGACGAGGCGGGCGTCGCCGTCGACATCGCCGGAACCCCCCACGACATCACCGAGCGGGCCGTCGCAGCACTGCGCCGGTACGAGAAGTAAGGAATCCACCGTGTCCAGTCTCAGCGTCGAGACCCTGGCAGCGGACGCCGTCGCGCCGATCACCTCGGCGGGCAACGCCCACCTCGGGATCGCGGTCCTCGCGGGCATCGCCGTCATCGTCCTGCTCATCACGAAGTTCAAGCTCCACGCGTTCCTCGCCCTGACCATCGGGTCCCTGGCACTCGGCGCGCTCGCGGGCGCCCCGCTCGACAAGGTGATCCTGAGCTTCACCGCCGGACTCGGATCGACCGTCGCGGGGGTCGGCGTCCTGATCGCACTCGGCGCGATCCTCGGCAAGCTGCTCGCCGACTCCGGCGGCGCCGACCAGATCGTCGACACGATCCTGGCGAAGGCCGGGAAGTCCGGCGGGAAGCTGATGCCATGGGCGATGGTGGTCATCGCCTCGATCATCGGGCTGCCGCTCTTCTTCGAGGTCGGCATCGTGCTGCTGATCCCGGTGGTGCTCCTGGTCGCCAAGCGCGGCAACTACTCGCTGATGCGCATCGGCATCCCGGCCCTGGCCGGACTGTCCGTGATGCACGGACTGATCCCGCCGCACCCCGGTCCGCTCGTCGCGATCGACGCGGTCGGCGCGAACCTCGGGATCACCCTCGCCCTCGGCGTGCTGGTCGCCATCCCGACCGTGATCATCGCCGGCCCGCTGTTCTCGAAGGTGGCCGCCCGCTGGGTCGACATCAAGGCGCCTGAGCGGATGCTGAACACTCCCGAGGGGGCGACCCGCCCCTCGGAGGACCTGGAGACCCGGCCGAGCTTCCGCGCCACCATCGCGACCGTGCTGCTGCCCGTCGTCCTGATGCTGGCCAAGGCGCTCGTCGACATCGTCGTGGACGACCCGACGCACATGATCCAGCGCGTCTTCGACGTCATCGGCTCCCCGCTGATCGCACTCCTTGCCGCGGTGATCGTCGGAATGTTCACGCTGGGGCGTGCCGCCGGGTTCACCAAGGACCGGCTGTCGACGACCGTCGAGAAGTCCCTCGCACCTATCGCCGGTGTGCTGCTGATCGTCGGCGCGGGCGGCGGCTTCAAGCAGACGCTGATCGACTGCGGCGTGGGTCAGATGGTCATGGACATCTCCAAGAACTGGTCGATTCCGGCGCTGCTGCTCGCGTGGCTGATCGCCGTGGTGATCCGGCTGGCGACGGGTTCCGCGACCGTGGCGACCGTCTCCGCCGCCGGTCTCGTGGCGCCGCTCGCCGCCGACATGTCCACCCCGCACACGGCTCTGCTCGTCCTCGCGATCGGTGCGGGCTCACTCTTCTTCAGCCATGTGAACGACGCCGGATTCTGGCTGGTGAAGGAGTACTTCGGGATGGACGTCGGCCAGACGCTGAAGACCTGGTCGGTGATGGAGACGATCATCTCGGTGGTCGCGCTCGTCTTCGTCCTGCTGCTCTCACTGGTCATCTAGCCACAGCACGAAATGGCGCCGCCTCCCCCGGTCCTGCGGGGGAGGCGGCGCCGTTTCGTGTTACTTCACGTGTTACTTCACCCCCACCGCCCGGGTGATCTCCTGGGCGACGGACCCGCCCTTGTTGTCCTTCGCGGACGCCCTCAGCGACACGAACTTCGCGCCGTTCGGGACCTTCAGGCTGCCCTTCCAGGAAGCGCCGTGGCCCGAGAGCGCCACGGACGTCCAGGTGGCGCCGTCGTCGTACGACACTTCCAGCTTGCCGCCGCCGAGCGTGCCGGTGCCGACCGCGCCCTTCACGTACTCGGCGTAGATCCCGACCGGGATCCGCGAACCGGCCCGCACATTGCCCGTGAGGTCGGTGTCGACGTCGAAGCCGAGGTTGATCAGCGGCAGGAAGGTGTACCGGTCGGCAGGCGTCTGGGCCGACTTGAAGGTCCACTCGGCGTGGCCCTTCGTCGACAGCTTCCACCGCTTGGCGTCGAGCGTCGTGTCGGTGGTGACCTTGTACGTGTGCTCGGCCGGATCGGCGTCCCACGCATAGGCGCCGGAGCTGGTCGCGTGATCGACCTGCACCCCGTCGACGTACACATCGGTGAACTGTGTCATCGAGTCGTCGCTCCACACGTCGCCGAAGCCGGTGTGGTCAGGACCCGAGTCGCCCCAGCCGGGGGTGTTGAAACTCAGGTCGTTGCCCGCGCGCTGCTGCCCCCAGCCGAGCCCGGTGCCCAGCCACGGGTGCCAGACCGGCTTGAACCAGTCGAGTTCCTTGTGCGAGCCGCCCTGGTACGCGACGAGGCCGCTGCGCTCCTCCAGGACGGTCGGCCCGGTCTGCACGGACTCGTGCCAGGTCTGGCCGGCTCCCGTGGAGACGTAGTCGGTGCGCTCGGCCGGGTAGTTGATCTTCTCCAGGAAGCCGAGGCCGATGGGGAAGGTGTCGGTGATGGAGTAGCGGAACTCGCCGCCGTCCTGCGGGTTCACCGCGTAGAACTTGGCGTCCAGTACGGCCAGTTCGCGCTTCGACGGCTTGTACGTCAGGTCGCCCTGCGGCACGGAGCCCTTGTGCTGGTCGGTGAGGTCGTACACCCAGGGTGTGTTGCGGGTGCCGGTCGTCTCGATGCGGCGGCCCGCCTTGGCGTCCGCGGCGAGCGCGGCACCGCCAGCGGCGTCGACCGTGGCGACCTGCAGCGGCCTGTCGGCGTAGTCGTCGGTGCCGAACCAGTCGTTCAGCCGGCCCGGTTCGTCGTCCGTCACGAACAGCGCCTTGGCGCCCGCGTCCTGGGCCGCCTGGGCGAGCTCGACCGGGGTGAGCGCGTCGGAGCGGCGTACGAGGACGGCCTTGCCGCGCACGTCCTTGCCCGTGTAGTCGGCGGGCGCGCCGTTGCCGGCGTCGACGACCGCGAGCCTGTTGCGGCCCTCGATCAGCGTGGTGCCGGGCTGCACGACGGCCTCGCGCACGCCGTCGACCTGGAGCATCGGCCGGCCCAGACGCCATACCGTGCGGTACTCGAAACTGCCGTCGGTCACCTTCTGGGTGGGCGCGGCGAAGATGCTGTCGTACACGATGGGGACCTGCACGGCACCCGTGTAGTTGGCGCCGCCGGCGGTCCGGTTGACCTCCATGACGAGCTGCCGGGTCTGGGTGGTGCGCCCGACGTCGGCCTTGATCTCCCTCAACTTCCGTCCGTCGAGGGTGATTTCACGGTCCTGGTCGAGCTTGATCTCCGGGTTGGCCAGATAGCCGAGGCCCAGAGAGTCCTTGCCGTGGCTGCCGTGCACATCGAGGAAGGAGTCGACGTAGTAGTTACCCGGCTGCAGGCGCAGCTGGAGGGTGCCGGAGTCATCAACGACGGCCGGGAACGCGTCTGCGCTCGCGGCGAGCTTCTGCACCCCGAGGTAGGCCGGTGTCGGCGCGCCGTCCCGGTCCTTCACATGGACGGTGAGCGTGTACCGCTCCTCCTCCTTGACCATGCCGAACGCGGTGTGCGCGACGGTCTTGCCGCCGCTGGTCGCAAGGATCTGTCCGCTGAGGTTGCCGACCGCCGCCTTGGCGCCGTCGCCGGTGACGGTGGTGGAGGCGGTGCCGTGCGCGGGAACGGTGAGCGTGGTGTCGGCGAGGGCGACGACGCCGTCCGGGTCGCCCTGCGCGGCGAGGCTCAACTCGACCGGGGCATCGGAGGAGTTGGAGTACGTGACGGCCTTGGTGACCGGCTTGTTCTCCTCGTACGGCCACTTGTAGTAGCCGAGGTCGGCGCTGCCGGTCGCGGTGATCTGCGCGTCGATCGCGTCGGGCACGCTGACCCGGCCCGTACCCAACGTGTAGACGGAGTCGTCGAGTTGCTTCGACGTCGACATCAGCCCGTCCTTGAGCTGCGCGCCCGTCCAGTCCGGGTGCTTCTCGGCGAGCAGCGCCGCGACACCGGCGACGTGCGGCGTCGCCATCGACGTACCGCTCATCGTCGTGTACGAACCGGTGCCGGCGACGTACGAGGAGCGCGCGGCGAGGATGCCGACGCCGGGCGCCGACAGGTCGGGCTTGAGGGCGTTGTCGCCCAGGCGCGGGCCCTGGCTGGTGAAGTAGGCGGGCTGGTCGGCGGAGTCGACGGCGCCGATGGTGAGCGCGGAGTCGGCGGCGCCGGGCGAGCCGATGGAGGTGGGGGCGCCGACGTTGCCCGCCGCGATGACGAAGAGGGTGCCGGTCTCCTGGGAGAGGGTGTTCACGGCGGCGGCCATCGGGTCGGTGCCGTCGCCGTGAACACCCTCTCCCAGGAGACCGGCACCCTCTTCGTCATCGCGGCGGGCAACGTCGGCGCCCCCACCTCCATCGGCTCGCCCGGCGCCGCCGACTCCGCGCTCACCATCGGCGCCGTCGACTCCGCCGACCAGCCCGCCTACTTCACCAGCCAGGGCCCGCGCCTGGGCGACAACGCCCTCAAGCCCGAC
>NZ_JAFLRJ010000328.1 GCF_017315755.1 Streptomyces beijiangensis | reverse complement strand
GTCCAGAGCGCCTCGAAGAGTGATGCACGTCACGCGTCGTTCCGGTGCACGGATTGGCTCGTTCCGGCGTCTCATCTTGTGCCGACCCTGCGAACCGAGCCACGAGGAGGGAGCAGGACTGATGCCCGCGGAGACCGTCGTCGAACAAGCCGTCCGGACCCGGATGGTCGCCTCAGCGCCCAGGATGGAAACGGTCCCTGCCACCCTGCGCTACGACCGTCAGGACCCCTTCGCCGTACACATGACCTTTCCCGCGCCCGCCACACTGGCAGGCGTCGCGGTCTCCTGGACCTTCTCGCGCGATCTGCTGCAGGCGGGCGTCTCGGCACCGGCCGGCCTGGGCGACGTACGGATACGGCCTTACGGCTACGACCGCACCGTGCTGGAGTTCCACGCCTTCGAGGGCGTCGCGATGGTGCATCTGCACACCGCCGAGCTGCGCCGCTTCCTCAAAAGGACCGAGACGCTGGTGCCGTGCGGGTTCGAGCATCTGCATCTCGACCTCGACCAGGACGTGGCGGACCTCCTGCGCGGCTGGTAGCCGCCCCCGCCCCGTACCCGCCCAGCGGGTCCTAGCCCACAGCTGCCGCACCACCGGCACTGGCCGCGGTGATGGCGACGGTCATCGCCGCGCGCACGTCCTTGATCACCTTCTTCAGCTCGGGAGCCGTCGCCCCGCTGCGCTCGGTGAGTTCCTCGATCCGCGCCCTGTACTGCCTGCGCTCCTTGCCCGAGGCGAAGGTACGCAGCTCGCCCGCGGCGGCCAGCGCCACCAGGGCCGCATCGCGGTCCGAGATCTCCTCGGCCGGCTCGGCGCCGAGCATGACGGAGCGCGCTGCCTCGCGGATCTCCCGTACGAGCTCCGGATGCTCGAGTTCGTACGAGATGGACGGGAAGAGCCCGAACCTCCGGCCGGTCCGGCGGCGCAGAATCCCGGAGTCGACCAGCTGGGTCCGTACCGTCTCCAGCGTGAACTTGCGCCGGTGGCTCACCCAGGTCTTCCAGGTGCGCGGTCGCGACTCGCCGATCAGCTCCAGCAGGCCGTCGAGGGCCGCGTCGCCGGCGCGGGCGTCGTCGACCGGCTTGGCCGCCCCGTCGGCGTCGACGAGCAGTCCGCGCTGCACGAGTTCGGTGAGTGCGCCGGCCCTGACCAGATAGTCGAGATAGAGCGTGCCGGTGAGCCTGCGTCTGTCGGCGTCCCAGGCGAGGAGATAGAGACGGGCTGCCAGGGCGAGCGAGTCATGCGTCACGGCGGGCTCCTCGGTCCTTCGTCACGGTACCTGAGCGTTCCGGGCCTCCCCGGCCCTGCGCCGGAGTAAAACGGTTGCACCACGCACGGGCCTGAGCGTAGATTTCTCAGTGGCCCTGTTGTCGTCGATCGGAGCGGACGTTGCGTTACTGAGGTCTTGAGACACCGTGCTGTGCAGTGATGACCCCTGCGCGCACCGCGTGTGACCTCGGTATTGCGAGCCGTCCTCCGGACCAGGGCCTTTCTGTTGCCCCGTCGGTGTCTCCACCTGTTGCCCCCTGATCACTTCCAGCAACCGGGAGACCCGTATGTCTTTTCCCACCACCCATGTTTCCTGCGCCGCGCTCTCCTTCTCCTGGCCGGACGGCTCCCCCGTCCTCGACGGCTTCCAGCTGGCGGTCGGCCCCGGCAGGACGGGGCTCATCGGTGTCAACGGGTCGGGGAAATCAACCCTGTTGAAGCTGATCGCCGGTGAACTCACTCCCTCGTCGGGGAGCGTGAAGGTCTCCGGCGAGGTCGGCTACCTCCCGCAGTATCTGGTGCTCGACACCGCTCTGCGGGTCGACCAGGCGCTCGGCATCGAGGCCACGCGCGCCGCCCTGCACGCCATCGAGGCGGGCGACGTACGCGAGGAGAACTTCACCGCCGTCGGCGACGACTGGGACGTCGAGGAGCGGGCTCTCGCCGTGCTCGGCCAGCTCGGGCTCGGCTCCATCGGGCTCGACAGGACCATCGGCGAGGTGTCGGGCGGCGAGTCGGTTCTGCTGCGGCTGGCCGCGCTGCTGCTGCGCCGTCCTGACGTACTGCTGCTCGACGAACCCACCAACAATCTCGACCTCCAGGCCAGAAAGCAGCTGTACGCGGCGGTCGAGTCCTGGTCGGGGGTGATGGTCGTGGTGAGCCATGACCGCGAACTCCTGGAACGGGTCGACCAGATCGCCGATCTGCGCGACGGCGAGGTCCGGTGGTTCGGCGGGACGTTCTCGGAGTACGAGGCGGCCCTCGCGGTCGAGCAGGAGGCGGCCGAACGCATGGTGCGGGTCGCCGAGTCCGACGTACGCCGGCAGAAGCGCGAGGTGGCCGAGTCGCAGACCCGGCAGGCCCGGCGGGACCGTTCCGGGCGCAAGCTCGCGGCGAGCGGCAGCCACGGAAAGGCCCTGACCGACGCCATGCGCAGATCGGCCCAGGAGACGGCGGGCCGCATGAAGAACCTGCACGAGGACCGGCTCGACGACGCCCGCAAACGGCTGGACGAGGCGGAGCTGGCCGTACGGGAGGACGACGAGATCCGGATCGAACTGCCCCACACCAGAGTGCATCCGGGGCGGAGCGTGCTGACGCTGCGCGACCTCGAACTCCCTTACGGGAACGGCCTGGACGGCGAGTTCACCGTGCACGGTCCCGAGCGGATCGCGCTGACCGGACGGAACGGGTCGGGCAAGACGACTCTGCTGCGGACGATCGCGGGGCGGCTGGAGCCGGTGGCGGGCGAGGCCACGGCCCATGTCCAAGTGCGGTTCCTGCCGCAGCGTCTCGATGTGCTCGACGACAGCCTGAGCGTCCTGGACAACGTGGCCCGTTACGCACCGGACGCCCCGCATCAGGAGATCAGGGCACGGCTGGCCCGCTTCCTCTTCCGGGGCGACAAGGCGCATCAGCCGGCGGGGACGCTGTCGGGCGGCGAGAGGTTCCGTGCCGCGCTGGCGGCGCTGCTCCTTGCCGACCCCGCGCCGCAACTGCTGATGCTCGACGAGCCGACCAACAACCTGGATCTGGCGAGCGTGCGACAGCTGACCGCGGCGCTGGAGGCGTACGAGGGGGCGCTGATCGTGGCCAGTCACGACCTGCCGTTCCTGGAGTCCATCGGGATCACCCGGTGGACCGACCTGGGCGAAAGGGGCGCGAGGAGCGAGCAGGTTCAGGGGACCGAGAGCGGCTCAACGGTGGAGTAACGCCCAGGACTTGGTGCCGCCGTCCAGGGTGAGCGCCGGGGTCAGCCCCCAGTCCCCGCCATGCTCGTCGACCGCCGCGGCCAGCAGCCACATGCTGCGGCTGCGGCGGTCGCGGCACTTCTCGGCGGCCTGCGGCGTGGGATGGGCCGGATGCTGGTCATAGAGCACGATCCGCAGGGCGTCGAAGTGCCAGCGCACCCGCAGCATCATTTCGCGGTCCGGGGTGAACCGGTAGGCACCCGCGACCAGTTCGGAAGCGGCCAGGGCCGCCGTCTCGGCGAGCTCCGTGAGGCCGTGCCGGGTGAGCAGGGTGCGCATCGCCTCGCGGGCCAGCCTGGCGCAGTACGCACCGCCCGGGAGGGCTATCGAGTAGCTGAGATTGTCCGCTGACGGCGAATGGGGCCTCCCCTGCTCAATGAGGTCTCCCCAGCTCGAACGAAGTTGAGAGCTTGGGGAAGAAGGCGAGAGCTCGGGGAGAGGGGGGCCGCCCGGAGCGACGGTCGAGAGGCAGCGCAGGACGCCCATGTTCGTGCGGCTCCAGTGTTCTCGTGCGTGTGGGGGCTCTCACATCCGGACAGCGGTCGCCCCGTGTGAGACTTACGCTACCGACCGTAGCGCACAAGCGGAGCACAGTGCTACTACTTGTGTCATTCCGGCCATTCGACCGGCCACTCACCGGCCGAGAAGGGGGACGCCGTGCCGCCCCGGAGCACCCCGACCGCACGCCAGCAGCGCCTCGGGAACGAACTGCGCAAGCTGCGCGAGCAGTCGGGCATGTCGGCCCAGCAGGCCGCCGCCCTCCTGGGGGTCGACCGCACCCGCATCCCCAACATCGAGTCGGGCCGTTTCGGCATAAGCGCCGAGCGGGTCCGCACGCTCGCCTGCAACTACGGCTGCCCCGACACCGGTCTGGTCGATCTGCTCGCGGCCATGGCCCAGGAGCGGGACCGGGGCTGGTGGGAGGAGCATCGCGGACTGCTGCTTCCCGGGCTGCTCGACATCGCCGAACTCGAGTACCACGCCGTCGAGTTGCACACAGCTGTCACCACGCACATCCCCGGGCTGCTGCAGACCGTCGACCACGCGCGGGCCGTGTTCGACACCGCCGACCCGCCGCTGCCGGGACCCGATCTGGCCGCGAGGGTCGCGCTACGCCTCAGCCGCCAGGCGGTCCTGGACCGCGAGAGCCCTCCACTGTACGAGGCGGTGATCCACGAGGCGGCGCTGCGCATGCAGTTCGGCGGACCCAAAGTGGCCCGGACGCAACTGGAGTTCATCCTGGAGCAGTCGGAGCGGGACACGATCACGGTCCGGGTGATCCCCTTCACCGCGGGCGGATTCCCGGGCGCCGGCCAGTCGTTCACCTATGTCGGTGCGGCGGTGCCGCAGCTCGACACCGTACAGCTGGACTCCTCGCACGGATCGATGCTTCTGGACGCCGATATGCAACTACGCCGCTACCGGGGCCTGTTGGAGCGGCTGCGCGGTCTTGCCCTGCCCGAGAGCGCCTCGCGCGACTTCATCACTGCCATCGCCCGGGATCTGTGACCCGTGGGATCCGTGGAGGGACACACCATGACCGACATCTCCTGGGACGACGCCTTCTGCAGCGAGGGAGCGAACTGCTTCCGCTTCGGTGTCGACGGCGAGGGCAAGGCGTACATCGGCACGACCGGGACCAGTGACTACGTGGCCGACTCGGTGGAGGCGCTGCGGGCCCTGATCTCCGCGGTGAAGGCGGGGGCCGCCGACCACCTGCTCCGACCCGACGCCGGGCCGCACGTGGCAGAAGGGACCCCTGGGGCAAAGGGGGTATTCCGCTGAGCAGGGGTGACAGGTGATGATGGGCGCCCGCCCCGCACCTCAGCGACCAGGAGAATTCTAGGTGCCCAGCCGAAAAGCCCTGATCCGCCGACCCGGCCCGCGCCTCTCCGAGGGTCTGGTCACTCACATCGAGCGCACACCCGTCGATTACGCCCTGGCACTGGAGCAGTGGGGGCGGTACGCGGAGACGCTGCGCGCGCACGGCTGGGAGACGGTGGAGGCGGACCCGGCCGAGGACTGCCCGGACGGGGTCTTCATCGAGGACACCGTGGTGATGTACCGCAATGTGGCCCTGATCGCGCGCTCGGGGGCCGAGTCCCGCCGGGAGGAGACGACCGCGGTCGAACAGGCGCTGGGTGTACTCGGCTGCTCGCTGAACTGGGTGTGGGAACCGGGCACGCTGGACGGTGGCGACGTACTGAAAATCGGCGACACCCTCTACGTCGGGCGCGGGGGCCGTACCAACGCCGCCGGAATCCAGCAGCTGCGGGCTGTTTTCGAGCCGCTCGGGGCGCGGGTCGTGGCCGTACCGATCGCCAGGGTCCTGCATCTGAAATCGGCGGTGACGGCGCTCCCCGACGGCACGGTCATCGGGTACGAACCGCTGGTGGACGCCCCTTCGGCCTTCCCGCGCTTCCTGCCCGTACCGGAGGAGGCAGGGGCGCACGTGGTGCTGCTCGGCGGTGGGAAACTATTGATGGCGGCCAGCGCACCAAAGTCCGCCGAGCTCTTCGCCGATCTTGGTTATGATCCCGTTCCCGTGGACATCAGCGAGTACGAGAAGCTCGAAGGCTGCGTGACCTGCCTCTCTGTACGGCTCCGCGAGCTGTACACATAACGCAGCGTATGCGGACATCCTGAAAGTGGGGGTTGGCTGAGGCTTACTGCCGCCTTAACCTACGGGTACGTAACCTACGAACCCGTAGGTACTACTCCCGTCCCCCCAGGAGCCCCCGTGACGATCACCTCTCCCCACCTCGGCAGTTCGGAAGCGTGGAGTGACGCCCGACTGCTGTTTGCGCTGGAAGAGGTGGTGGAGAAGGAACTCAACCGCCATCTCAAGGTCACCAAGGACTGGATGCCCCACGAGTACGTCCCGTGGGGCGACGCCCGGAACTTCCCCGGTTTCTTCGAGGACGGGGTGGCCTGGGAGCCCGAGCAGTCCAAGGTCAGCAGCATCGGCAAGATCGCACTGGTGGTGAACCTCCTCACCGAGGACAACCTCCCCAGCTACCACCACGAGATCGCCACCCTCTTCGGCCGTGACGGCGCCTGGGGCACCTGGGTGCACCGCTGGACCGCCGAGGAGAACCGCCACGGCATCGTGATGCGCGACTACCTCCTCGCCTCGCGCGCCGTCGACCCGGACGAGCTCGAGCGCTTCCGGATGACGCACATGTGCGCGGGCTACGAGTCGTCCAACAACCACTCCATGCTGCACACGGTCGCCTACGTCGCCTTCCAGGAGCTGGCCACCCGCGTCTCGCACCGCAACACGGGACACCACTCGGGCGACCCGGTCTGCGACCGCATGCTGGCCCGCATCGCGACCGACGAGAACCTGCACATGGTCTTCTACCGCAACCTCATGGGCGCGGCCTTCGAGCTCACACCGGACCTGATGATGCAGGCCGTGCGCGACGTCGTCGTCGACTTCCAGATGCCCGGTACCGGCATGCCCGGCTTCGAGCGTTCCGCCGCGCAGATGGCGATCGGCGAGATCTACAACATGCGCATCCACCACGACGACGTCATCTCGCCGATCCTGCGCTACCTCAAGATCCTCTCGATCGACGGGCTCGGCCCCGAGGGGCTCAAGGCGCAGGAGGAGCTGGGTCTGTACATGAACGGCCTCAACTCCGAGGCGAGCAAGTTCGACGAGAAGCTCGCGGCCCGCAAGGCGCGGTTGGCCGCGCGCGCCGCCTCCGCGTAGGTACGGACTGCGAACGCGCACCCCGGGGCCGGGAGCCCCGGGGTGCGCGTTGCATCAGGAGGTCGGCACCTCGGGCGCGAGCGAGTTGCCCGCGGGGATGCGGCCGCAGTCGGACGGGGCGGTCTTGCCCGCGAACCGGTCGTTGAGCCAGCTCAGTGCGGTCGGAATCCATGGCACGGCGGTACCGACATGGCTCAGCAGGTCGTACTGCTCATACTTGACCGCTGTGTTGCCCTTCGCGCAGTACTGCCGGGCCAGTGCGCGCACATCTCCGGCGACCATGACCCCGTCGCCCCTTCCGATGCCCGGGAGATTGCTGAGGGTCCCTTCGAAGACTCCCCCGCCTCCCTGCGCGATGTAACCGGGGACGCCGGGGGTAGCGGCCGAGCCGAGGTTGAGCTTGTTGACCGCCTCGACGAAGGGCGTCACCGAGTTCGGGTCGGCGTACTGCGGCTTCACCATCTTCTTCCACGTCAGCCCGGGGTACTGGCCCAGGGCATTGACGATCGACCCGTACTGGAGCTTCTTGAACACCTCGACGCCATAGCTGTTGAGGTAGGGCGTGAAGTCGATGTCGTACGCGCGAGCGGCCCCGATGACGGCCATGGGCGCGACGCCGGCCCAGATGGAACTGCCACTGATGTACTTGAGGTTGTGTGCCGGGTCGACGAGCAGCCCGCCCTCGGCGTAACCCACCAGTCTCCTGTTGACGTCCGGCGCGTAGCTCGGCGCGAGCGCGGCCGCCCAGTGCGTGGCGATGGCTCCGCCGGAGTATCCGGCCAGGCCGACGCGGGTGTCGGCGTTCAGGCCCGTCTCGGAGGACCGGCTCGCGGCCCGGATCGCGTCCAGAGTGGTGGTTCCGTACTCCGGTCCGGCCGCGAAGTCGGCGGTCTGCCCCTCTGTGTCGGGGATGACCACGTTGTAGCCCGCCAGCAGCATCGGGACCAGGAGGAGCGACTCGATGTTCGGGATCGCGCCGCCGAGGGTGACATCACCCGCGATCGCCCGGGACGGCGCGTCCTCGGGGTTGAGGGAGTCGTAGAACGACTGGTACGAGACGGCCTTGCTGCCGTCGCCGTTGGGGCTGCGCACGATCGAGGTCACTCCGGCGGACGGGCGGCCCTGGGCATCGACCGTGCGGTACAGCAGTTGGATCGCCTTGACCGGCGTCGGGATGCCGACGAAGTGATACTGCAGCGTCCGCGTCTTGAGCACTTCGCCCGGTGCGTACGAAGACAGGGGCCTGCTGCCGTCGTAGGTGTAGAACGAATCGTCCGCCGCGGCTGTCGCCGAGGCGGAGGGAGCAGCCGCAGCCGTGGCCGCGGGAACGGCGGCGGTGACGGCCAGAACGGTGACGACTGCGGTTGCCAGCTTCCCAACGGTGGAACGGTGCATGGTTCCCTCGGATTCGTCTCATGGATCACAGGGATGGAAGATGCGTGTTACCTAGGGGTAACAGCGCCGAAAGTTACCAGTAGGTATCCGAGTTGACCAGAGTTCAAACAAGGCCTTCCCGCCGCCGGTGCAGGCGGCGCCTCCTGCTCTCAGCCGCCCACCTGACCGCTCACCCTGCGCACCACCTGCAGCAGATACTCCCTCCGGTTGAGCGGGTTGTGGTCCGTGCGGGGCCGCGAAGGTGCGGCGGCGGTCACCGGGCGGTAGCGCTCGAAGGCGCTCTCCAGCAGGCCCTCGCCGCGGGTCAGGGAAGGGAGTTGCTGTTCCAGGCTGTGCACCGAGGCTGCCGGGATCTCGCCCTCCAGCAGGCTGGTCGTACCGTCCATGCGCGGTGTCCGCGGGACGGCGCGCAGCCGGGACAGGACCTGCAGGATCGTGCCGAAGGTGTCGGCCGGGGCCTCCAGACGGAAGTGATGCATCGGTTCGTGCACCGTGGTGCCCGCCCGGCGCAGCGCGTCCATCAGGATCAGCGGGGTCAGGTTGCGGAAGTCCCCCGCGGTGCTCGACATGCTCTTGTCGAAGGTGCCGTGGGAGTGGCTCTGGCGGGGCCAGTAGCCGGAGTGGGTCATGGTGACGCGGCAGTCGGGGATCTGCCAGCCGTTGATTCCCTGGTGCAGGGATTCCCGTACGGTGTCTTCGACCGCCCGGAAGAACGCGTACGGCATGGAGCCGAGTTCGATCCCCAGGCGGAATTCCACTCCGGAATTCAGCGGGGCGGGCTCCACGCGGAGACCGACCGTCGCGAGGAAGGGGTTCGGTTCCTTGGCGATGATTTCGAATGCCTCACCGGCGCCGTCCAGCCGTTCGACGCAGATGGTGGTCGACTCGCGGAAGGTGACGTCGATGCCGTACTCGTCGGCGAGTGTCGCCCCGATGACCTCCTTCTGGACCTCGCCGTAGAGGGACACCGAGATCTCCTGGCGGAGCTCGTCGTGGCGGAGGTTGATCAGCGGGTCCTGCTCGGCGAGCTGGGTGAGTGCGCTGTGGAGCGCGGCCCTGCTGGTCGTGCGGGCCGGTACGACGACGGTTTCGAGCGTCGGCGGGGCGAAGTGGTGGCGCTCCGGGGACGGCGGCGGGGTGTCGCCGATGTGGTCGCCGATACGGATGGAGCCCAGTCCCCAGAGTTTGCCGATCCGGCCGGCGGGGACCGTGTCGCCGCGTACCGCCGCACCCTGGTCGAAGACGCTGACCGCGGTGACCTTGCCCTCGCTGTCCTGGCCGAAGCGCACGGCGTCGCGGACGCGTACCGCGCCGGAGAGCATCCGTACGTACGCGATCTTCTCGCCCGAAGGACCGCGCTCGACCTTGAAGACGGTGCCCGACACCGGGCCCTCGGGGTCGCCCTCGGGTGCGGGCAGCAACTCCTTGATACCGGCGGTCAGTTCGGCCATGCCCGCACCGGTGATCGCCGAGCCGAAGAAGACCGGGTGCACCTGGGCGCGGCGGGTCTGAGCCGCCAGGGCGGAGCGGAGACGAGCGTGGGTGACCGTCTTCTCGTCGTGCACGTACGCGGCCAGCAGGTCGTCGTCGTACGACGTCAGAAGGTCGGTCAGCGCCTCGGTGAAGGGGCGGTCGTCTGCGCCGTACGCGGCGACCGTGGGTGTGCGCGTGCCGACGTCGTGCGCCGCGACCGCCGGGATCACGGCAGGGGTCAGCTTCCCTGCCAGGGCGCGCAGGGTGCGCTGTGCGTCCGCTCCACGCCGGTCGATCTTGTTGACGAAGATCAGCGTGGGGATGCGCAGGCGCTGCAGTGTCCGCATCAGTACGCGGGTCTGCGCCTGTACGCCCTCGACGGCGGAGACGACCAGTACCGCTCCGTCGAGCACGCTGAGGACCCGCTCCACCTCGGCGATGAAGTCCGGGTGGCCGGGTGTGTCGATCAGGTTGACCGTCACGTCGTCGACGGCGAAGGAGACGACGGCGGACTTGATGGTGATGCCGCGCTGGCGTTCCAGGGCAAGGGAGTCGGTCTGGGTGCTGCCGGCGTCGACGCTGCCGATCTCGTCGATGACACCGGCGGCGTGCAGGAGCCGCTCGGTCAGGCTGGTCTTACCGGCGTCGATGTGCGCCAGAATACCCAAATTCAACGTACGCAAAGAACTTCGTGTCCTCGAGATAGGTGGGAATTACCTTCTGGATGGGCATCGAAGATCCGCGCATAATCAGTACTCCTGGGTCGGGCGGACACCGGTCCGCGGTCGTACGGAGTACAGCGGACCGGTGCCGGGCGGGGCAACCGATTTATGACGGCGCGGCAACGGGATGGACGGCGTCGGACCCCGGTGCCAGTGTGTGGACGGGGGGTGATTCCCATGGCAGAGACCCATGAGCGGATCTTCTACGAGGTCATGTGGCGCAGCTGGACGGCCAAGGGGGATTCCCCCTCCCCTGTCCCGTGGTGGCTCCAGCAGGCCTTCCACCGGTGGACCGACTCCTTCGACGCCGGTTCGTTCGAGTCGAAGGAGGGCGCGCTCGCCTCGAACGCCCTCTACCGCTACTGGTCGATGGTCGGTGTCAAGGACCACCGGCAGGAGTCCCTGGTCGGCCAGGCCGGGGAGATCGAGCCGGTCTACGACAAGTACAGCGTGGCCTTCCTCCTGTACGAGCCCTCGTCGGGCGCCCTGCGACTGCCGCAACTGCCCGGTCCTGGCGGGTCGGTCGAGCAGCGCATGGAGGCGGCCCATCTCCCGGTCGTCGAGACGGTGTTCAGGACCGGTACGGGCTTCGAGGTCACCCAGCGGACGCTGGCCACCACCGTCGGCGTACGGCAGCGCGATCTCGTGCTGAACCGGCTTTCGGTGACGGCCGGTGCGGACGCCCCGCGCGACGGGTGGCTGTGTGTCGCCGTGCTGCCCGCAGGGCCGAGCGGCTTCCAGCGGCACTACCGCGGTGCGGCGCAGGACACCGACCGCCGGCTGACGCTGCTGCGGTATCTGCCGCAGGAGGCGCGGGTCGTGACGAACACCGGGTGGGGGCCCGTCTTCGACCGCGCGCCCGAGCAGTACGGGGTGTACGGGAACCCGGACTTCAGCCAGGACCCCGGCTCCTACCTCGTCCGCAGCCCCTTCCACGAACTGACCGTCGGCGGGAAGCTGAACGGCGCCGACGAGGCGACCGACCAGGTCGCGGGGATGTGCACCGGGGTGTTCGCCTGGCCGTTCCGGCTGGAGGAGGGCGAGTCGTTCTCGCTGGATGTACGGCTGCCCGTGGACACGTACAGCGGCGCGGACGACCTGGCCGAACTGCGGTCCGCTCCCGCCGACGACCTCGAAGCCGCCAACCGGGAGTTCTGGACGCGCAAGCTCACCCAGGAGGGTGTGCAGCCGCGGCTGCCCGCTCCCGTCGCGCATCTGGCCGATCTCTTCCGGCAGACCCGCGGACAGCTCCTCGTCCTCTCCGACTCCGGCCAGATCCACCCCGGGCCGACGGTCTACGACTCCTTCTGGATCCGCGACTCCTCCGTCGAGGCCACCGCCTGCTCCCTGGCCGGTGACACCGCCCTGGCCCGTGCCCAGTTGGGCACCCACCACCGCGGCGCCTTCAACTTCGGGCGCGGGCGGATCGGCCCCTGCGCCGAGTACGGGTTCTTCGGCGGGCAGCACGAGAAGGACGACCAGGAGTGGGACAGCAACGGGCAGGCCCTCTGGGCGCTCGGCCGCTTCGACCGTACGCAGGGTCCGGGCGCGGCCTTCGGCGCCGGGCTCTACAACCCGTACATCCTCGGCGGTGCCCGCTGGCTGCGCGACAACCGGGATCAATACGGGCTGCTGCACAGCGGCTGGAGCGCGGAACACCTCGGCGAACGCGACAAGCCGCACTACTGGGACGACATCTGGGGGCTCGCCGGTCTGTACGAGGCCGCCCGGCTCGCCGAGCGGCTCGGGACACCCGAGGTCGGAGAGCTGTGGTGGGCGTTCGACGACATGAAGCGGGCGACCGCCGCATCCATGCGGTGGGTGCTCGACGAGCAGAGCCGCAGGGGCGAGTGGGAGACGTTCCTGCCGACCGGTCCCGGCGACGTGGGGCGGCTCGACTCGACGATGATCGGCGCGGCGGCGTACTTCCACCCGTGCCGCCTCCATATGGGCAGCAAGCTGGGCGACGACATCGACCGGGCGGCCCGCTTCACCCTGGACACCCTGTACGGGCACTTCGTACGCGGCGGGTACCGGCACGAGGCCGCCTGGAACGCGTACGGGCCCTACCTGACGCTCCAGTTGGCGCACGCCTGCCTGCTGGCGGGCGACCCGCAGCGGATGGACGATCTGCTGGGCTGGACGGTTGGTGCGGGCACCCCGGTCGCCCGGGGGCAGCGGGCGGCGCTGGGCGCGTGGAACGAGCAGCACGCCTTCCCGATCGCCTCGGACTTCGCCGAGTTCCCCGACCGCTTCTGGTACATGGGGGACATGCCGCACGGCTGGGCGGCGGCGGAGTATCTCCTTCTCGTACGCGACATCCTCTTCTTCGAGGCGGACGAGGACCGGGACCCGCATCTCTACATCGCACCGGGCGTCCGCCCGCACTGGGTCCCCGACGGTGAGACGGTGAGCGTGTCCGACGCGCCCACCCTCTTCGGCGCACCGTTCGGCTACCGGCTGACCCATGACACAGCCGCTCGTACGGTGACGGTCGACATCGACCAGTCGCCCCCGCACCTGCGCTATGTCTACCCGTGCCGCTTCGGCCCGGTGCGGACCGCGACGGCCGGCGGACGGACGCTCGATGTGACGGGCGCCGACGTCCAGGTCCCGCCGGGGACACGGCGGTTCAGTGTTCGGTACGCCTGAGGCTGAGCCGCTCCTTCTCGGAGAGCCCGCCCCAGACGCCGAAGCGTTCATCGTTGGCGAGCGCGTACTGCAGGCAGGCGACCCGCTCCTCGCAGACTCCGCAGAGCCGCTTGGCGTCGCGGGTGGAGGAGCCGGGGTCGGGGAAGAAGAACTCCGGCCCTGTCTGGGCGCACAACGCCTTCTCCTGCCAGGCCAGTTCCGGACCGGTGACGGTGGTGTTGATCGGCATGCGGGACAGGCTGCCCCGCACCGATCAACGTCCGGTCAATGAACGATGAACGAGCCAGGACTCCAGGATCAGCCCACGTCACTCTTGATCACGGCGAAGCGCGCACCGTGCGGATCGGTCAGCTTCGCGTAACGGCCGACGCCCTCGACGGAGACCGGCTCCAGGCTCACGCTGCCGCCCAGTCGGCGCGCCGCCGTGACGGCCTCGTCGGTGTCGGCGACCTCGAAGTACGGAAGCCAGTGCGACCCGGCCGCTGCCGCCGCCGGATCCAGCTCGATGGGGATCAGACCTCCGAAGCTGGTGTCCTGACCGCCGCCTGCCAGGCTCGCCATGGTGTACGTGCCGCCGGGGTAGGGCACCGCCTCGGTCTCCCAGCCGTACACCGCGTGATAGAAGGCGGCGGCCGCGGGGACATCGGGCGTGTACAGCTCGGCCCAGCAGAAGGTGCCGGGTTCGTTGACCACCGCCATGCCCTGGTGGTCCCGCAGCTGCCACGACGAGAAGCGCGCGCCTGCGGGGTCCTGGAATCCGGCCATCCGCCCCAGCGTCCCGACGTCGTCCGGGCCCATGGCCAGGCTCCCGCCGGCCCCCTCGACTGCCTTGACGGTGGAGTCGATGTCGGCCGTCTGGAAGTAGACCGACCAGAACGGCTGCACCTCGGTGATGCCGCCCATGGCGCCGCCGATTTCCTTGCCGTCGCTCGTGAACGAGCCGTAGCCGCCGAACTCCGGGGGACCTGGGACGAACGTCCATCCGAGGAGCCCGCCGTAGAAGGCGACGGCTTCCTCCGTGGAGGGTGTGGCGAGGTCGATCCAGTTGGGTGAACCAGTGACGAAACGGGTGCTGAGCATAGTGCGCTCCTCTGTCGTGGGGTCCCGTTCTCCTGCCTCACCGAGTCTTGCACCGGGCACTGACAATCGGCCCCGGGGTGAGCGGCACCCTACGTTCAAACGGGCACTGTAAAGGCCTCCTTGTCGTACGGAATCTGCGCACGCCGTGAGCGCGGTGACGGAGATGCGAGCGTTCCCCCGAGTGGTTCGTCCCGGACCGCACTGTCCGAGGCCCGTGGCACCATCGGTCACGTGAGCGGCCAGGAGCACCCCCCTGTACCTGCGGGCAGACACGCCCGCGTCCTCCTCCACGAGGCGGAGCGCCTGCTCGACGCCGCCCGCTCCGTCGTCGCCGACCGGGCCACGGCCCTCGCTGCCGTACGCGCCGCCCTCGCGCCGCTCCAGAACAGCTTGGTCCTCGATGAGCTGGGCTCGATACCGGTCTCCCGCCTCAAGGACGTCACCGAGGGGCGGCTGCGTCTCACCGCGCTCGAACAGGCCGGCTTCACCACGGTCCGCCAGGTGCACGAGGCCGGCCGCTATGCCCTGCAGCAAGTGCCAGGCGTCGGCCGCCAGACCGCCGACCAGGCACTCGCGGCGGCCGGCCAGATCGCCAGGGCGGTCGCCGACACCGTCTCCGTACGCATCGAGGTCGACCGGCCCGAGCCGCGCACCACCGCCCTGATCGGCGCCCTGCACCCGCTCGTCCAGGCCGGCTCGGAGCTGCGACGTGCGTACGACACCGCCCGGCAGCTCGACACCACCATCGGCCCGCTCCTCGACCGGGCCGGGCTCGCGCGCGGCCGACTGCGCATGGCTTTCGCGGGGCAGCGGCGGCGTACGGCTGCGCTTTCCGCCCTGGACGCGATCCGGTCCGTCACCCGGGAAGCCTCCGCTCGCGAGACACCGACCCTCCTCGCGCAGGCCTCGGCCGACCTCCTGCGCAGACCCGCGACAGAGGCGGAGACCTGGGTCGACTTCGAGCTCCGGTCGGCGGACTACTACAGCCAGCTCGCCGAGATCGCGGGCCAGGAACCGGACCTCGCCGCCGCCGAGGGGTTCGTCCCCTCCGAGATCGCCGAGCGCGTGCGCGCCCAGCAGCTCGACGACACCCACCTCCGGGTCTCACTGCGTGGATACCAGTCCTTCGGCGCCCGCTTCGCGCTCGCGCAGCGCCGGGTGATCATCGGCGACGAGATGGGCCTGGGCAAGACGATCCAGGCGATCGCCGCGATGGCCCACCTCGCCGCGCGGGGCTCCACACACTTCATGGTGGTCTGCCCGGCGAGCGTACTGATCAACTGGTCGCGCGAGATCAGCTCCCGTTCCACTCTGCGCGCCTGCCCCGTTCACGGTCCCGACCGGCAGGAGTCCTTCGCCGAGTGGTGCGACCGCGGCGGCATCGCCGTCACCACCTTCGACTCTCTGCATCTGCTCCCCGCCCCGACGGACACCCGCCCCGCGC
>NZ_JAFLRJ010000327.1 GCF_017315755.1 Streptomyces beijiangensis | reverse complement strand
TCAGCGTGCCCTCGTCCACCATCGACTGGACCATCGTGTGGTCGTGCGTGATCTGGAACAGCGCGCCCCCGCGCAGCACATACGCCCGGCTGTCCCCGATGTGCACCAGCGCGAGCTGGGACCCGGTCCAGAGCATCGCGGTGAGCGTGGACCCGGAGTCCTCAAGGCCCGCCGCCTCCCGGTGCGCCGCGTCGACCGCGTCGCCCAGCGCGTTGAGGAGATCCCCGGCCCGGACGGCCTTCGCCCCGGCCGTCTCCAGCACCTTGAGTGCGTTGACCGCGGCCTCGCTCGCGGACATCCCGCCGCTGCCGTAGCCGTCGGCGACGGCCAGCAGCCGCGATCCCGCATAGGCGGTGTCCTGGTTCGACGCGCGGACCAGTCCGGCGTCGGACAGTGCGGCGTAACGGATCCCGAGTGTCGGTGCAGTGCTCATATCGGTGGTTTCCCTCTCCATCAGTCGGTCGATGAGGAAGGTCGCCAGTTCCCGCCTGGCCTCGGTCTCGGCCTCCACCTGCCCCCAGTACGCCCGCACCAGACCGGCGGCCGCCGACGCGTCCGCGTCGCACACCTCGCCGATCCGGGCCAGCGGCATCCCGATCCGCCGCAGCCAGGCCACCAGCCGGGCGCGCTCCAGCTGCGCCTCGGAGTAGTAGCGGTAGCCGCTGTAAGGGTCGGTGTGGGCGGGCGGGAGCAGGCCGAGGTCGTCGTAGCGGCGCAGCGCCTTCGCGGACAGCCGTGCCGCACGGGCGAACGCCCCGATCGTCAGCAGCTCCATGGCTTCCCTCCTCCGTCCCCGCCGATGCTGGGGTTTCCCCCGGGAGGAAGGTCAAGCTACAAGAGTCCCTGTGCCGGTCCGCGGGTCAGTCCTCGTGCGTGTAGAAGATGTAGAACATCACCAAGCCCGCGCCCACACCCAGCGCCGCGCCAAGACCGACCGAGCGCAGGATGCTGGCCCCGGTCAGCGAGTACAGGAATCCGGTCGCCGTCCCGACGAGCACCCCGTACGCCGCCGCGCGCAGCTCGCGCGGGAGGCTGTGCTGGAAGAGGAAGAGCAGGACCGCCATCACGACGATGACCCCGCCGGAGATCAGGCCGACCGCGATCTGGCCGCCGGTGACCGGGCCTCCGTCGCGGAGGTTGAACGCGGCCAGGAATCCGTAGACCGCCCCGAGGACGATGAACAGCGGCCAGGCCACCGCGCCGGCGTGCGGGTCGCGCGTCCTGCGTCGTACGGGTACTGCCGCGTGTGCAGCCATGGCAGAGGGTTCCTTCCGCTCGCCCCCTACCTCCAGGGCACACCCGGCAGCGGCGGTCGGCAACTCAGAAGGAGTACGGACCGAAGCGGCCCCAGGCCACCACAGCCGCCAGCAGCACCAGAACGACATTGAACGCGACATGCTGGCCCTCGCCGGTACGGCGCCCGTGCGTGACTGCGGCACCCACCATGGTGAGGGCGAGGCCGGTGGCGGCGAGCGGGACCAGGACCGGGGCGATGTCCAGTGCGGCGGGCAGGATCAGGCCCAGCGCGCCGAGGACCTCGACGAGGCCGATTCCCTTGATCGCGCCGGGGGAGTAGCTCTCCGCCCACTCGCCCGAGGTCTCGACGACCTTTGCCTTGGGCTGGAGCAGCTTGGTCGCGCCCGCGGCGAGGAAGAGGGCGGCGAGCAGGCCGGCGAGGATCCAGAGGGCGAGGTTCATGGCGGGGGCTTCCTGCTGAGAGAGTCGAAGCGTGAAGTTGAAGCTTCAAGTCAGACCGTAGAGCCAGACAACTTGAAGCGTCAAGTCATCGAGGTAGGCTTCCTGTCATGGACGCAGAGCAGCCGCGGTGGCTGGACGAACGGGAACTGGACGCCTGGAAGGTGTTCAGCGCGGTCATGCTGAAGCTGCCCGCGGCACTGGACACCCAACTGCACCGGGACTCCGGCCTGAATCAGTTCGAGTACCTCGTACTGGCCGGGCTCTCCGAGTCACCCGACCGCACCATGCGGATGAGCACCCTCGCGATCCTCGCCAACGGCTCACTCTCCCGCCTCTCCCACGTCGTCAAACGCCTGGAGTCGCGCGGCTATCTGCGCCGCGAGCCCTGCGCCGATGACGGGCGCTACACCAATGCCGTCCTCACCGACGCGGGCTGGGACAAGGTCGTCGCCGCCGCCCCCGGCCATGTCGAGACCGTACGCAGCCAGGTGATCGACGCCCTGGAACCCGAACAGCTCGATCAGCTGCGGGAGATCGGCCTGCGCATCCTGCACGCCATGGACCCGGGGTTCGGCTGCACCGAGGGCATCTGACGCGTACGTCACCGATGTGGCGGCGCCCCGCTCGCGCCCGCAGGGGCGGGCCACTCCCCTGGAGGGATGCGCCGCATTTTCTCCGCAGCCCTGACCCTCCTGATCGCCCTCCTCGTCCCGCTGAGCGCACTCTCCGTCTGGGCGAGCCTGGAGGTCGGCGACACCGGCCGTTACGTGGCCACCATGGCGCCGCTCGCCGGTGACGCCGCCGTACAGAACGCCGTGGCCGACCGGGTCACCGAGCAGGTCATGAAGAACATCGACGTCGGCCCGATGCAGTCCAGCGTCGACGACCTGGTCCGCCAGGCGGTGAAGTCCTTCGCAGGATCCGACGCCTTCCGGGCCGCCTGGAACACCGTCAACGAGGTGGCCCACACCGCCGTCGAAAAGGCGCTGACCAGCGACAACGGCGACGACGCCGTCATCGACCTGGCGCCGGTGACAGAACGGGTGAAGCAGGAACTGACCGACCAGGGCGTACCCCTCGCGTCCAGGATCCCCGTCGAGCACACCCAGGTCACCGTCCTCACCTCGGAGCAGCTGGGCGACCTGCGCGACGGCTACCGCCGGCTGCGGACCGCCGGGTTCTGGCTCCCGGCCGCCACCCTCGTACTGGCGGCGCTCGCCCTCCTCCTCGCGGTACGCCGACGCCGCGCCGTCGCCTGGCTCGGCCTCGCGACCGCCCTGGGCGGCGTGCTGCTGCTCGTCGCCGTCGCCGTCGCGCGGCCCCTCGTACTGGACGGCCTGCCCGCTGACGTGGACCGGGCGGCGGCCGGTGCGGTGTACGACGCGCTGACCGGATTCCTGCGTACGGCGGGCTGGGTGGCGCTCGGTCTCGGCCTCGCCGCGGTACTGGCGGCCTGGCTCACCGGGTGGCTGCGGAGGCACCGTCGGCCACCTGCGGAAACCCTCCGCCCGCCGGATCGCGCCCACCTGACGGCCTAACAAATTCATTCACGTTTGCACCAGTACGCGCAGCATGGGAAGAGCACTGCTCGTCGCACCGTCGCACCATCGCACCGTCGTACCCAAGGAGGGCCCACCATGAGCCAGCAGACAGCTTCCCCGCCCAGCGGTCCCGGTTCGGCGTGGGCGGCCGGCGGCACGATGTTCGCCGGTGTCCTGATGATCGTGGAAGGCATCCTGGGCTTCCTGCAGGGCATCGTCGCCATCAACCGCGACGACGTCTACGCCCGGGTCGGCGACTACGTCTACTCCTTCTCCCTCACCTCCTGGGGCTGGATCCACCTGGTCGTGGGCCTCCTGGTCGCCTTCACCGGCTTCAGCCTTCTCAGGGGCGCGGAGTGGGCGCGTTACGTGGGCATCGGGCTGGCCTCGCTGAGCATCGTGCTGCAGTTCATGTTCCTGCCGTACCAGCCGATCTGGGCCCTCATCAACATCGCCATGGGCGTCTTCGTGGTCTGGGCGCTCGCCACCGACCAGCCGGTCAAGTCGTCGCCGCAGGCGCCGCAGACTCGGCAGGCACCGCAGGCACCGCCGACTCCGCCGTCCCAGGACCAGCCGCTCTGGTCCGACCCGACGGGCCCGGCCGATCCGACGAAGCCGACCGCATGAGGACCGCTCGCACGAGGTCCGCCCGTACCGCCGGAGCCCTCGCCGTCGCCGCCCTCCTCGCGCTCTCCGCCACCGCCTGCGGCAGCGACGACACCCCGTCCTCCGCCGCCTCCAAGGCCGGCGACGTGGTGTCGAGCGCAACGGCCAAGGCAGGAGAGGTCGTTGCCTCCGCCACGGCCGCCGCCTCGTCGAAAATGGCCGAGGTCAAGGACGGCGTCAACGCCAAGGGCGATGTGAAGGCAGGCGACACCAAGACCGACGGCGACCGGTCCGTCGCGGACATCACCGCCACCAACAGCACCGACAAGACCGCGGACTACACGGTCACGGTCAACTTCAAGGACAAGGGCGGAAATCTGCTCGACGCCGTCGTGATGAGCATCGACGGTGTCGAAGCGGGCAAGTCCAAGTCCGGTACGGTGCGCAGCAACCGCGACCTGGGCGGCGACGCGACCGCCGAGGTGGGACAGGCTTTGCGTCATTGATGAGCAACCGGGGGACACCCGGGCCCGTCTTTGAGGGAGGATCCGGGCATCCTGTCGGGTGAGTGAGCAAGCCGAGTTGAGTTGAGGGGTTGTCCCTTGGACGCTGTGGACAGTTTGGGGAGACCGGGCACAGCACACGAAGCGCAGTACGCGGGCCGGCCGCCGTCGCGACGTTCGCGATGGCGGTCGGCCGCCGCATGGATCGCCGGGCTGATCCTGCTCGGCGTGAGCGCCGTCGTGGGATGCCGGGCCGCCGATACGGACGCGATCACTCCCGTACCGCAGATCCTGGCGTTCCTGCCGTGGCTGCTGGCCCCCGCCGCGTTCGCCCTGCTCCTGGCCGGTCTGGCCCGCTGGTGGACCGGGCTCGTCTGGGCGGTTCTCGTGCTCGCGGCGCTGGGCTGGTTCCTGCGTCCGTACGGTCCCGGGCCCGGCTCCGTCCAGCCGCGCGGCCCCCTCCTGCAGAACGTCAAGGTCCTGACCGCGAACCTGCAGTTCGGGCGGGCCACCGGCGCCCTGCTCGCCACGGTCCGCAGCGAGAAGCCCGACATCGTCTTCGTCGAGGAGTGCGCCTTCGTCTGCGCGGACGCCCTCGCCGCCGATCTCCCGCGCAGTCAGTACCCGTACCGGAACGTGGTCCGCAAGGACGGCTCCGAGGGCTCGGCGATCCTCTCCGCCTTTCCGCTGAAGGACGCGAACACCATCGATTCCTCGATGGCCATGCCCGGCGCGGTGGCGGAGATCCACGGGGTTTCCGTACGGCTCCAGCTGGCCCACCCCATGCCACCGCTGCCCAGCCAGGTCCCCCTCTGGCAGCACGAGGTCGGCAAGGTCCGCGCCTTCGCCGCCGCGGCCCCCGACCAACCGACCATCGTCGCCGGGGACTTCAACGCATCCCAGGACCACGCCGCCTTCCGGGCCGTGCTCGACGACGGGAAACTCAACGACAGCGCACGGCTGGCCGGGAAGTCCCGGAGCTGGTCGTGGCCCGCGGAGGCCGGGCGGTTCCTGCACACCCAGATCGACCATGTCCTGGTCAGTAAGGACTTCGAGGTGAACTCGGCGCGCTTCGTCCCGCTGACGGGCTCCGACCATCGAGGGCTGGTCGTCGAACTGGAGCTGCACGGAAGGTAGTCACGGGGTGCTGGTGGGTGTGTGACGGCGGCGTACCGCGCGCAGTTTGCGTCCTACGTCAGCCGGTGCCACCGGAGCAACGTACGGAAACGCAACCCGTCCGGACCGGCATACGACGCGACGCCTGTCCCGACCGCGCCCAGCGCGCACGCCGCGGTCGCCCAGCGTGCGGACCCGCCCATGACGCGGAGCGTCAACTCATCGTCATCAGATGCCACGCCCATGATCCTGCCACCTGTCCGCTGCCGTGCGCAGATCCCGTCAGGCCGTAGTTTGATGACCATGCTCACTCCTCCCGCGTGGCTGCTCAGAGGCCTGCTCCCGCAGCCCGCACCGATCCCCTGGGCCGCCGTCGTGCGCGCCTCGATCGCGCTGGCCGCGCCGATCGCGGTCGGGCTCGCCACCGGGCAGGTCGTGTACGGGGCGCTCGTCTCGATGGGCGCCCTGTCCGGGGTCATCGGCGACACCGCCGACGCCTACCGGATGCGGATCTTCAACATCGCCGTACCGCAGTGCTTCGGGGCCATCGGCGTGATGGCGGGGACTCAGGTCTTCGGGCACGGGTGGGTCGCGGTCGGTGTGCTGACGCTGGTCGCGCTCGTCTCCGGGATGATGTCGACGATCGGGGCGGTGGCGTCCGTGTCCGGGCTGCTGCTCCTGCTGAACTCGGTGGTCGGGGCCGGGCTCCCGATGCCGGGCCCCTGGTGGAAGGCGCCGCTGCTGCTCACCCTCGGCGGGGCGCTGGTACTGGTACTGGCCCTGCTCGGCTGGCCGTGGCGGGGCCGCGTCCCGGAGCGGGAGGCGGTCGCGGCGACGTACCGCAGCGCGGCGGAGCTCTTCGCGGCGGCGGGCACCGACGCGTACCCGGCCCGGCGCATGGACGTCACCAAATCCCTCGACACGGCCTACGACCTGATCCTGGCCAGGCGCACCCGCGAACACGGGCGCAGCGGACCGCTGGTGCGGCTGCTCGCCCAGCTCAACGTGGTCATCCCGCTGGTGGAGGCGGCAGCAGCCGCGCATCTGTACGGGAAGGCCTCGCGACGCCCGGAAATCGCTGCCGCCGTGCGGGAGTTGGCGTCTTCCGTATCCGAGGGGCGGACGGACCACGCTCCACTGGACCTGCCCGAGCCGCAGGGCCCCGCCGACCGGGCCGTCGAGGCGGCGCTGCGGCACGCGGCGAAGGTGGTGCACGACGGGGACCCGGACCCTTACAACATCGACGACCGGCTCGGCCGCCCCGCCTCCCTGCGCGTGCGCGCCCGGCGCGCCGTGCGCAACGTCCTTCTCTCGCAGGCCTCCTGGCGCTACGGACTGCGCCTCGCGCTCTGCATCGGACTCGCGCAGGCGCTGGTCTCGCTGGTACCGGTACCGCGCTCCTACTGGGTCGCCCTCACCGTCACCTTCGTCCTCAAGCCCGACTTCGGCTCGGTCTTCTCGCGTGCGGTGATGCGCGCGCTGGGCACGGCGGCAGGCCTGGTGGTCGCCGCGGTCGTGCTCTCTGCGGTCCCGCGCGGCTGGTGGGACGTGCCCGTGATGATGGTGCTCGCCGCGCTCATCCCCGCCTTCTCCGCGAAGGGTTACGCCTTCCAGACGGCCGCCATCACCCCGGTCATCCTGCTGCTCTCCGACCAGCTGAACCACATGGGGTACGGCCTGGTCCTGCCCCGCCTCGTCGACAGCCTCATCGGCTGTGCGATCACGCTGGTCGCGGGCTATCTGCTCTGGCCCGAGAGCTGGCACACCCGCATCGGCGACCGCCTCGCGGACGCGGTCGCGGACACCGCGCGCTATGTGGACTGCGCCTTCGGTACGCCGCCCGGCCAGGCGCCCGCCGACCAGATGTCCCGGGTCCGCCTGCGCCGCCGCCTCTACCGTGACCTCTCGGTCGTCCGCTCGGAGTTCCAGCGGGCGCTGACCGAGCCGCCGCCCACGGGGAGGCGGGCGGCGGCCTGGTGGCCCCTGGTGGTCGCGGTCGAACGGATCGTGGACGCCACGACGGCGGCCAGGGTCCGCGTCAGCCACGGGGCTCAGGCCCCGCAGCCGTACGAGACCGAGAACATCGCCCGCCAGCTGCGCGAACTGGCGGACGGACTGCGCTCCAGCGAGACCCTGGTCGAGGTCGTCGCCGACCTCGACGGGGACGAGGAAGGGGTGCTCGCCCCGCTGCGGCAGGAGGTCACGGCGGCGCGGGCCATCGCGTCGCCGCAACCCTGACCTGTGGTGCCTACTTGGCCGCCATGGCCTTGTGCAGAGCCTTGGCGAACCCGTTCTGCCAGAGGGAGTTCACGTTCGCCCGCTCCTGGGCGTCCGGGTTGGGGTTGGTGCACGAGGGGCCGGGGCCGCCGCCCGACATCAGCTCGCTGCAGGGGCCCTCGTAGTGGTCGGGGAGGCCGAGGACGTGGCCCGTCTCATGGGCGACGACGCGGGTGGAGTTGTACTCCTGGTTCTGTGCGTAGTCGAGGAAGATGTACCCGCTGCCGTGGCCGTCGGTGGAGGCGTACGAGCCCTGTGGGTCGTTCCCCTCGTAGTACGCGAAGTCGCCGCCTGAGCCGGACTGGAGCTTGACGTTGGAGACCGACGAGTTCCAGATCTGCGCGGCGGACGATATCTCGCCCTGGAAGCTGGGTGCCTGGGAGGCGTCGTACACGACGGTGACGGATGCGGCGCCCGGGTGGGCCGCCTGCTTCTTGGCGACCGACTTCATGACGGCCTCGAAGAAGGCCTTGTTGCCGGCCGACTCCTGCTGGGAACCGATGTACTGGGCCGCGGAGGCGGTGGCGTGTGGGGACGCCTGCGCCGGTACGGCCGTGCCGAGTGCCGCGGCGAGACCGAGGCCGAGTACTGCGGAGAGTGCGGTGCTGCGGTACTGCATGTGGGGGGCTCCCTACTCGTCCGGTGAACTGGGTTCACTGGTGGAACGGTTCGGTTACCGGTGAGTGTGAGGCGCACGAGACCTGAGTGAATAATGCCGACTGGCGATAACTTCGTTCTATCGGTGGGGATTTGGCACACTGGTGTGCCCTCTGCGACAGACCTACGCTCACCTCCATGGACCTCGAGGTGAGGCACCTCCGCGCACTGTGCGCCATCGCCGACACCGGCAGCCTGCACAAGGCCGCCCGCTCCCTGGGGGTGAGCCAACCCTCGCTGACCACCCAGCTCCGCCGTATCGAGAACCTGCTCGGCGGCCTGCTCTTCTCCCGAGGACGCGCCGGCTGCCGCCCCACCCCACTGGGCCGTTCGGTCCTCACCAGAGCGAGACCGCTGGTCGCGGAGATGCGGGAACTGGTGACGGAGACACGGTCGGCAGCCGCGCGCTCGGCGGGCCCGCGGCTGCGGATCGGCTCGACGGCGAACCGCTCCATCCCCCTCTGGCTGCGCCGGCTCAGAACGCGCCTCCCGGGGACGGAGACCTCCCTGCACATGGACGTGTCGGCCAACGCGCTGCTGCGGCTGGTGGCCGCGGGGGAGTTGGACGTGGCGTTCGTGCACGAGGTGGAGGGGTGTCCGCTGCGGGTGCCCGAGGGTCTGGACGTACGGGTGCTGGTCGAGCGCGAGCCGCAGTACGTGTCCCTCTCGCCCACGCACCCGGCGGCGGCGAACCAGGCCGTCGACCTGGCGGACCTGGCCGGCGACCTGTGGATGGTCGACCCGACGGTGGACGGCGAATGGGACGGCCTGCGGCGGGTGCTTCAAGCGGCGGGGATCAACCCCCGCATGCTGCACGGGGATTACCTCACGGCGTTCCAGCTGGTGGCGACGGGCGAGGTGGTCACCCCCTGCCAGCCGACGTCACGCCCGCGCCACGACGTGGTGGTACGCCCGCTGGTGGGCGACCCCCTGGCCGTCAGGCTGCTGGTGGCGGGGCGGACGGGGGCGGCGGACACGGGCCTGGAAGTGGCGTACGAGGAACTGGCGGCGGCGTACGAGGAAGAAAACCAATCAAGCCCGTCAGGGGGGTCCCCCCTGCTCGAGCGAAGCCGAGAGCTTGGGGGAGATTGAGGACAAAGGGGCGGGGCCGACGTTCTCGCCATCACGCCGCGCCCAACGCCGCCACAACCGGTCGCCCCCTGAGCACCCGCCAAGCCGGCACCACACTCGCAGCCAGCGCCAGCACGACCGCCGTACCGACCACCCCGCCATAGATCCACACCGACCCGGAAGGCACCAGCGACCCCGCGGCCACATGCGAGAACGGCACCAGGGTCGTGGCCGCGGCCACCGTACCGAGCAGGATTCCGATCGCCGCGACCACCAGCGCCTCGATGACCACCATCCGCAGGATCTGCGCGGACGTCGCCCCGGTGAGCCGCTGCAGCCCGAACTCCCTGCGCCGCCCGCGGACCGACGTCACCAGACTGTTGACGACGGCGATCGCGGTGTACGCGACGATCATGCCGACCATCAGATAGTTGATCCACGCCTGGGTCGCGGTGTCCTCGGCGTTGGCGGAGATCAGCGCGTCCCGGTCGGCAACCATCAACCCCGGCTGCTGCACGGCCAGTTGTCGCAGAGCGGGCCCCATATCGGCGCCGCTCTTCCCCCGTACGAGAATCTGCTCCGGCAGCCCGCCCGTGGTGTGCGGGGCGAGCAGCGCGACGGGAAGCAGCGCGGCTTCCCCGTCGTACGTACCTGCGACCCGGACCAGCGCGGTGCTGTTGTCCCCGAGCCGTAGCGTGACGTCCTCGCCGGCACGATGACCGGCGTCGCGCGGCAGCACGGTGGTGTTCCCGCGCAGGCGCGAGGTGTCCGCCGAGGTCAGCCCGGCCCCCTCCGCGCTGACGCCGCGCAGCGGCAGCCCGTCCTCGCCGGTCTCGGACCCGCGCCCTCCCGGCTTCTCGATGAAGCCGGTGCTGCTGACGTACGCACCGGCCGCCGCGACCCCCGGCAGCGCGCGGACCCGGTCCGCGAGGCCGGGGGAGACCGTCCCCGATGCGGACGTCAGGACCGCGTCGGCGTGCAGATCAGCGGTGAAGGCCCGCTCGCTGACCGCGGTCTGCGTGGTCTGGAGATAGAGGTTGGCGGTGGCGACCCCGCTGGCCAGCATGATCGGGGTGACGGCGGCGGCCACGGCGACCGTACGGGCGCGGGAGTTGAGCATCGCGAGGTAGCCGCCGGTGCCGGTGAAGGCCCGTACGGGACGGTCCAGGAGGAACGCGCAGACCTTGGTGAGCCCGGGGGAGAGGAGCGCGAGGCCGATCGTGGCGCAGATGACGGTGGGGCCGGCGGTGCTGGCCGCGGCGGGCCCGTCCATCACGGTCCATGTCACGAGCGACAGCGCGGCGGTGCCCGCCAGGAACAGGAAGGCGAAGACCCCCCGCACCCACCCGAACCACCGCTGTTGCACGGCTGCTTCGGCCAGCGCCTCCGTCGGCCTGACCTTGATCGCCCGGTGCCCCGCGACCAGACCCGCGCCGACGGCGGTGAGCAGAACAGCACCACCCGCGGCGGCGAGCGGGATCCACCCCGAGCTGAACTGCACGTACTGCGAGGTGATCCCGGCGTCCGCGAGCCGCTCGAAGAGCGCGCCCCCGAGCCACTGCCCCGGCAGCCAGGCGAGCAGCGCGGCACCGACGGCGACGATCAGCGTCTCGATGAGCAGCATGCGCCGCAGCTGGCGCGGGGTGGCCCCGACGGCCCGCATCAGGGCGGTCTCGCGCTGCCGCTGGGCGGCGGAGAGCGACATGGTCGACGCGGTGACGAAGAGGGCGACCATGACCGCCATGCCGCCGAAGACGGCGGACAGCGAGACCAGATCGCTCTTGCCGACGACGGCCTGCGGCTCCTCGGCGAAGCCGCGGTCGTCGCCGGTGAGGAGCTTGGCCCCGGTCCCGGCGAGCGCCCCGCGCAGCTCGGCATCGGTATGCGTATCCGTACCCGTACCTGTACCTGTACCGGCGCGCGCGACGACCGCGAGCGCCCCGACGTGCTCCTCTCCGCCGGCCAGCCGCAGGGCCTCCGCGTCGCCGAAGAAGAGCGCGGGCTCACGGAGTCCGCCGAGGATCCCGCTCACCTCGTACGGGGCCGATCCCCCGTGGGCGGCGATCCGCACGGTGTCACCGACGCGGAGCCCGGCGGCCCGCGCGGCGCCGGCGTCGAGCACGACCTGCCGGTCGCCGACGGGCGCGCGCCCTTCGCTCAGCCCGTGCGGGGCGAGGGAGGCGGTGCTCCAGGTGTGCCCCTGGGCGCCGACTCCCCCTTCCCCTCCCCCTCGTACGAGAAGACGTGCCGGAACGGACACATCGGGGACGGCCTTCTCCACCCCGCCGACGGCACGCACCTTGTCTGCGATCCCGGCGGCGAGCGGGACCTCCTCGGCCGCGATGACCTTCTCGCTGTCGTCGGCGTTGCCCGGGTGCAGTTCGTAGTCCCGGTCGCCGACGACGACGGCGGTCGCGCCCGCGAGCCGCTCGGGGGGCAGGTTGTTGCGGATGCCCGTTTCGAGAAGTCCCCCGCAGGCCACCACGATCGCCGTACCGAAGAAGAGCGCCACGAAGGTGGCGACGAATCCGCCCTTACGGAATCGCAGTGTGCGCAGAGCCAGTGTCAGCATGGATCCGACGCTACGGAGCTCGGGCCCGCGGCCCCATGGGGTGCGCCGCCGAGTCGGCAGGGGGGTAAACCCCAGGGTCCCGGGGCGCACTGGGTACGATCCGCAGCCATGAGCTCCCTCGTGGTGGATCTGCGCCCGCTCCCTCTCGTATCACTGAACGACTTCTGGGACGCGGTGGCGGAGCCTTGCGGACTCCCGGACTGGTTCGGCCGGAATCTCGACGCCTGGTTCGACACGATCGGCACGCGGGGCATCTCGGAGGTGATCGACGCGTACGAGATCTTGGTCGTACGGGCCACGCCCACGGGCCTGTTCGCGCCGGGGAACGAGGACGGGATGCGGCTGGCCGAGGTGTTCGCCCAGGCGGACGCGGCACGGCTCGATCTGGAGCCGTGACGCAGCATCTCAGCCCTAAGGCTGACCCTCCCGATGATCACGGCGGGCGGTCGCTAACCTTACGTGTCCGCCCTGGCCTGGGATCAGGTCCCGCCGGCGCGGACGTATCTCGCATTCGACTCCTGCGAAAGGTCTCGCCCATGGGCATTCGAAGCTTGCTGCGCAAGGTGTTTGGACGCGACCAGGCGGAGTACGCCGAGCCGACGACGGCTGCGGCTACGGCCGCGACGGCGACGGCGACCGTCCCTGCGCAGACCGAGGAGCCGGAGCACGAGGCGGCGTCGGTCGTCCCGGCACAGTCGGAACGCCCGTCCAAGGCGAAGGAGAAGGCGAAGGCGAAGTCCAGCCTCGCCGACGACCTGGTGGCGGCGGCCTTCGACAACCCGGCCGCGGCACCGGCACCGCGTACGTCTCCCGAGACTGAGGTCCCGGAGCCGCGTACGGAGTCGGCAACTCCCGTACCGGAGAAGGAGGTCACCCCCGTCACGGAGCTCCCGGAGCCCCGCGCGGAGGCCCCGGCACCGGCACCGGCCGAACCCGTAGCCGTGCCCGTTCCGTCCCAGCCGACCCCGGAGCCGGTGGCCGAGGCCGAGCCGACCCCGGTGGCGATTCCCGAGCCCGAGCCCGAGGCG
>NZ_JAFLRJ010000326.1 GCF_017315755.1 Streptomyces beijiangensis | reverse complement strand
CGTACCGCCGCCTGGTCCCTGACCTGCGCCGCCGTGGTCGCCGCCGGCGCCTGGGTGACGGTCCTCACGATGCTCGCCCTGACTCTGATCGGGCAGATCCCGCTGATCGCCGCCGAGGCGGAGTGGTCACCGAGCGCGCTGGCGCGGGCCACACCGGTCGACCGGCCGGTCGCCGCCGCCTGTGCCGGTGCGGTGCTGGCCTGCGCGATCACCCTCACCGCTGTCTCCTGGCGGAATATTCGCGTACTCCTGGACGCCTGGCGCGAGTGCCGCTCCCTGCCGGCCGCCGGGGACCTGGCCGTCGTGGACGACCCGGTGCCCACCGCCTTCGCCCTGCCGGGCGCCCCGGGCCGGGTGGTGGTCTCCTCCGGGATGCTCCAGGCACTCGATGCCGACGAGCGCCGCGCCCTGCTCGCCCACGAGCGTGCGCATCTGCGCCACCGCCACCACCTGTTCCTGCTGACCCTCCAGCTGGCGGCGGCCGTGAACCCGCTGCTCCGCCCCCTGACGCGCACCGGGACGTTCGTCATGGAGCGCTGGGCGGACGAGTCGGCCGCCACCGCGGTCGGCAGCCGTAAGCTCGTCGCGCAGGCGGTGGCCCGCGCCGCCCTCGCCGCCAAACGAGCCCCGCGCACGACCGCCCTGGCGGCGGTCGGCGGCCCCGTCCCGCAACGCGTACAGGCCCTGCTCACGCCACCGGCCCCGCTGCGGCGAGGAGTGGTCACCGCCCTCGCCGCACTCATGGCGGTCTGTTGCATCGCGCTCGCGCACGCCGGCCGGGACATCGACCACATCTTCGACACGGCCTCACCGGAACACGGCTGCCGGGTCACGGCGCCACAGCAGGAGCACCGTTCACACTCGCCGCACCCGTGTCACCGGGAGTCGGCGCAGCGTCTTTCCTGAGGGTGTCCGGTTCGGGGTGAGGGTGGAGCCGGGGCCTGCATGGGGGCCAGTAGGACCCCGCGACGTGCGGCCACCCACAGAGCGGCCCCGGTCGAACCGCTGCGCTTACTGCTGGTGCCACCTCTCGTACTGGACGGAGGCATCGCAGGGGATCGTCCTCACGAGCGTGCTGTTGCCCACGCCGGGTGTCGACGGGCAGTACCCACTCGACACGTTCTGCCACACGTCGTACCAGCCTGCGGGCGGTGTGGTGGGGTTGTCCGCGGAGTAGACGCGCCACTGCTGGGCGGTTGAGCCCGCGTTGCAGTACGCCACAGTGGCTTGAGTTCAGATGTTGATCCGGCTGAACCCTGTGGCCTGTGCGGGTGCACTGGCCACCGAGATGGCCAGCATGGCCAATACCGCGGTGAGGAGCGCGAACAGCTTGCGTCGTGTGGTCATGGGCCTTCTCCGGGTTTCGCGCGAAGAAACTGGGCAGAGCCCGAACGACACCGGGTTTGTGTGGAGTTGCGGATGCGGTCTTCGGTCGTACGGCTTTCCCCCCATCCCCATCATGCACAGCACGACCGATAGTGCCGGATTCCTCCCCACGCTGATCGCGTTCGCGAAGGTGAAGGGCGTCGTCGGCTACCCCGGAGACGGTGCGAACCTGTGGCACGCCGTGCACATCCGTGATGTCGCCACCCTGTTCCGCCTGGCGCTGGAGAAGGGTCCGGCCGGCAAATATCGGCACGCGATTGAGGACGGGGGCATCCTGTTCCGCGAGATCGCCGAGGCCATCGGCAGCCGTCTGGGCCTGCCCGCCGTGAGCATTCCCGCGGACGTACTGACGCTGCCGGGATACTTCGGGTTCCTCGCGAATCTGGTCACGCTGGACCTCCCGGCGTCCAACCTCATCACCCGCCGGACCCTCGGCTGGGAACCCGCTCAGCCCAGCCTGCTCGCCGATTTGGGCAACGGCCATTACTTCTCCGCCGGCTGACGGCAGGGACCCGAGTCCGAGCAGGCCCTCGACAACCTCGCGGGTTGCTGCCGGCGCATCAACGTCGGTCACCAGGTCACCAGGTCACCAGGTCACCAGGTCACGCCGGATTCGCCTTCGAGGCCGGCCAGTACCGCACTATCCCGGGCTGCGCGGCGATAGCCGCTGTGTGATCCGGTCGAACAAGTCCGTCACCGGCTCACCGACGTCCTGGCCGAACTCGGTCAGCCCGTAGGTGACCTGGGGCGGCGTCGTCGGCTCGACCTCCCGCCAGACCAGGCCGTCCTGGACCAGCGCGCGCAGGGTCTGAGCGAGCATCTTCTCGCTGATGCCCTGGATGCTGTCGCGCAGCTCGTAGAACCGAAGGTCGTTGCTCCGCAAGGAGATCAGCACCCAGATACCCCACCTGCTGGTCACGTGGTCGACCACGTTGCGCGCGGGGCAGTCGGTGTGAAACACGTCATACCGATGGCCCGCCTCGGCATGCGTCAGCTGCGAGCCTTCCTTCATGTCGGGAGCTTACCTCGGGGTATGTCCTTACGGAAAGTAAGCCCTGCTCCTAGCGTCAATTGCCGCAGTGCACAACGAACTAGGAGCTGAACATGATCGTAGTGACCGGGGCTACCGGGAACGTGGGCCGGCCTTTGACACAGGCCCTGGCCGAAGCCGGCGAGCAGGTGACGGCGGTGTCGCGGCACGCGGTGGCGGTGCCGGACGGAGTGCGTCATGTGGCAGCCGACTTGACCGATCCGACTGGCCTCACGCCCGCGTTGGACGGGGCGAAGGCGCTGTTCCTCCTGCTGTCCGGCGACCTGCACACCCCCGAAGCCAGGCCGGCCGACATCATCGGCCTCGCCGCGGCCAGTGGGGTCCGCCGGGTCGTCCTGCTGTCTTCGCAGGGCGTGGCGACCAGGCCGCTCGGCCCGTCGCGGGTCGCGATGCGCGTGGTGGAGGACGCGTTGCGGGAGTCCGGCCTGGACTGGGCCGTCCTGCGACCGGGCGGCTTCGCCTCCAACGCCATGGCATGGGCGGAGTCCGTCCGCACGCAAGGGACGGTTGCCGCGCCCTTCGGCGACGTGGGGGTGCCGGTCATCGACCCGGCGGACATCGCCGAGGTCGCGGCGGCGTGCCTGCTGGACGACCGACACACCGGGGGGGTGTACGAGCTGACCGGGCCTGAGGTGATCACGCCGCGCCAGCAGGCGGAGGCGATCGCCGCCGCGCTCGGCTCGTCTGTACGGTTCCACGAACTCACCCGCGAGGAGGCCAAGGCCACGATGACCCGGTTCGTGCCGGCCGAACTCGCCGACGACACACTGGACATCATCTCCGCCCCGATCCCGGCCGAACTGCGGATCAGCCCGGACGTGGAGCGAGTCCTCGGCCGCGCCCCGCGTCCCTTCGACGACTGGGTCGCCCGCAACATCGCCGCTTTCCGCTGAGGCGCAACTCAACTGAGGCACCCGGGCACCCTCGTGCGGCTGCGGCCGCATGAGGGTGCCCGCCTCAGTAGTGCCGCCGCCGTCGTCGGCGCGCGAGACGCCGGGCCGCGCAGGCCCTGCCCGTCCGGATCCGGCGGTTCCTGCAGCCGGGCCAGGACCGCCCGGCACGAGGGTCCAGTGCGAGCGGTCAACCTTGGACGAGACCACTCAACCGTCAGTTCGACAGGACCCCTGGCCTCGTCAGCACCGTTGCGTCGATGCTATGGCCACCGGTCGAGGCGGTTGAGCCGGCATCTGGGCAGCGTGGGGCGGTGCGGCCTCGTGCAGGTCGTATTGCCGATACTGTGCGGTTTCTACGGCGTCAGATAGAGGGCGCCGAAATCTGGAGGCACCACCCCATGCTGATTGCTCAGCGTCCCTCATTGACCGAAGAGGTCGTCGACGAGTTCCGTTCCCGGTTCGTGATCGAACCGCTGGAGCCGGGCTTCGGTTACACCATCGGCAACTCCCTGCGTCGGACGCTCCTGTCCTCGATCCCGGGTGCGGCGGTCACGTCCATCCGTGTCGACGGTGTCCTGCACGAGTTCACCACCGTGCCGGGCGTGAAGGAAGACGTCACCGACCTGATCCTCAACATCAAGCAGTTGGACCTCTCTTCGGAGCACGACGAGCCGGTCGTGATGTACCTGCGCAAGCAGGGTCCCGGCACGGTCACGGCCGCGGACATCGCGGCGCCGGCCGATGTCGGGGTGCACAACCCCGACCTGGTTCTTGCCACGCTGAACAGCAAGGGCAAGCTGGAGATGGAGCTGACCGTCGAGCGCGGTCGCGGCTATGTCTCCGCCGTCCAGAACAAGCAGGTCGGCCAGGAGATCGGCCGTATCCCGGTCGATTCGATCTACAGCCCGGTGCTGAAGGTCACGTACAAGGTCGAGGCGACCCGTGTCGAGCAGCGCACCGACTTCGACAAGCTGATTGTCGACGTCGAGACCAAGCAGGCCATGCGTCCGCGTGACGCCATGGCATCGGCCGGCAAGACCCTGGTCGAGCTGTTCGGTCTGGCGCGCGAGCTCAACTTCGACGCCGAGGGCATCGACATGGGCCCGTCGCCGACGGACACCGCGCTCGCCGCCGATCTGGCGCTGCCGATCGAGGAGCTGGAGCTCACCGTTCGGTCGTACAACTGCCTCAAGCGCGAGGGTGTCCATACGGTCGGGGAGCTCCTCGCCCGCTCCGAGGCGGACCTGCTCGACATTCGCAACTTCGGTGCGAAGTCGATCGACGAGGTCAAGGAGAAGCTGGCCGGCATGGGCATGGGCCTCAAGGACAGCCCGCCCGGATTCGAGCCCGTCGCCGCCGCGGACGCCTTCGACGGCGGCCACGACACGGACGCCGGGTTCATCGAGACCGAGCAGTACTGATCGCTGGGCCGGGCCGTGCGGGCCCTGTGGCCCAGCACATGACGATTCCGCGCACGGCCCGGAAGGAAGTCGGAGGACCAAGGCGGAACTGAAGCCTTGGAACGTCGCGGAGGCCCATGCATTCGTGCAGGGAATCAGAGTGGACAGGCTCTACGCCCCGCTCCTGTTATCCCTCATGGGCCTCCGCCCGGCAGTGGTCCGCGGACTACTGCCGGTACCCGGAAGATCTCCGTGGCGCCGAACAGCTTCCTGTGGAAGCCGAGCAGAACGTCCTGGTCGGCAGTCACGATCCCCGGCTGATGGTGGAGCTTCACGCTGGGCGATGTGGCCGTTCGGGCCCGTCTCCCGCAGCTCTCGGGTAACACGCGGCACCCCGTACGCCAGCCTTCGCTTCCGCGTGAATGGCCCGGATCCGCTCCGTCAGCGCCTCCTCGGCGCGTGCCCGCTCCTCCACCGCGAACGCAACACCGTCGAACGCGGCATCGAACTCCGCGCGGCACACGGTGTCCCCCGTGTGCCGCGCAGCCACGTCAGAAGGTGAGTTTCCAGCTGTCGATGTACCCGGTGTCCTGCGCGGCGATGTCCTGGACCCGCAGTTTCCACGTTCCGTTCGCGGCCTCACTCGACGCGTTCACCGTGTACGTGGCGATCACGTTGTCCGCGGAGTCGCCGGAACTGGAGTTCTTCAGCCGGTACGCGGA
>NZ_JAFLRJ010000325.1 GCF_017315755.1 Streptomyces beijiangensis | reverse complement strand
ACTGCGAGGTGGCCCTGCGCCTGGCCCTGAGCTACATCGTGGCGCCGGGCGGACAGGGGGTGGAGGGGGTGGGCCGGCTGGTGCGGGACGCGGCTATGAGGTCTTGAGCCAGCCGACCTTGGTGTAGTCCGTGTCGGCCAGACCGAAGGCGCCGTAGTTGGCGAGGCCCTTGCGGACCGCGTCGATCTGCGGCCGCTGGTAGAGCTCGATGGAGTGGCCGAGCTTCCAGATCTCGACGTCCGCCTCGTTGTAGAGCTTGACCGACTCGGCGTGGTCGGTGGTCTCGCCCGCCTTCGTCAGCAGTGCGTCGATCTCCGGCGAGCCGACCGAGCCGAAGTTCTGGAAGAGGTTCTTGCCCTTCGGCTCGCGGAAGACCGGGGTCAGCATCGTCTGGTAGACCGCGTCGACGTTGCGGAAGCTGACGAGGTCGAAGTTGCCGGTGTTGACGAACTTGCTGAAGTAGTCGTTGGCCGGGACCGACTTGATCGCGACCTGTACGCCCACCGCGCCGAGCATCTGCTGCACCAGCTCCGCCTGGTCGCTCTGGGCCGAGGTGCCGCCCGCGCTCAGCGTGTAGTCCAGCGTGAGCTTCTTGCCGTCCTTGGTACGCGGCTTGCCCTCGCCCGCGTCCTTCCAGCCGGCTTCCTCCAGGAGCTTCTTCGCCTTCTCCGGGTCGTAGGTGTCGAACGAGCTGGAGTTGTCCTGGTACCCCTCCTGGTTCGGCATGAAGAAGTGGTTGTTCAGCGGCTTCAGCTCGAAGGAGAGGTCCTTGCCGAAGCTCTCGTTGACGCCCGCCCTGTTGATCGCCGACTGCAGCGCGTTGCGCACCTTCACGTCCTTCAGCGGGCCGCGGCCGCCGTTGAGCGTGATGTGCACCTCGTCCCAGCGTGCGCCGCGCCTGATGTCGGTGTCGGCCGCCTTGGCCAGGCGCTTGTAGTCCTCGGGCAGCAGCGCGACCGTCTCGTCGATCTCCTTGTTGAGGTACGCCTCGGTGCGCGCGGAGGAGTCCAGGACGCGGTATACGACCGAGTCCAGCTTCGCCTTCGTGCCCCACCACTTGGGGTCGGGGACGATCGTGATGGTCTGGGCGGTCTTGTCGTACGTACCGACCTTGAAGGCCGCGCCGGTGACCGGGGCCTTCTCCGACCAGCCCTTGTTGAACTTCTCCGGGGTGTCGATGTACGAGGCCGGGTAGAGCGGGTCGAAGAGACGCTGCCAGTCGGCGTAGGGCTTGCTGAACGTGACCTTGACGCCCTGGGCGCCGGTGCCCTGCCCGACCTTGGATATCTGGTCGTAGCCGGAGGTGTCGGCGGCCTCGTACGCCGCGTTCGTGCCGTTCAGCGCCTTCCACTGCGCCGCGAAGTCCTGCCAGCTCAGCGGTTTTCCGTCGGACCACTTGGCCTTCGGGTTCAGCGTGTACTCCACCACCTGCGGGCTGGTCGAGGTCACCTTCGCCGAGAGGAGGAAGTCGGTGTTGGCGTGGATCGCGCCCTTGGCGTCGGAGTCGAACAGGTCGGGCAGTACGGCTTTGATGAGGTCCTGGGCGTCGCCCTGCGAGCCGTCGACCGTGTTGATGTTGTACTGGCTGATCCACTGGTCGATGGCGAACCGCAGCGAACCGCCCTGCTTCAACTCGGCCAGTGGACGGACGTTGATGCCCTGCCCGTCCACCTTCGGCGCCGCCTGCTTCGCGGCCGGCTCGGCATCGTCGCCGGAGGAACCGCAGCCGGACACCACCAGAGTGGCCGACGCGGCTGCGGCGATGGCGAGGACGGTGGTTCTGCGCATCGGAATTCTTCCTCCGGTTCAGGTGCGGCCTGATCGAGGCCGCAGGCTCCGCAGACCGTAAGCCGGTGCCGAGGTGCGGCGGGAGGGGCTCAGGAGCACTGCAACGGAGTATTCGCATGTACGCAACAAATGGCGGTCAGACTGGACCCACAAGCCGACGACCTGCACCTATCGGTCCTGCCGCGGCGTGATCCCGTCACCCTTCCTGCGGAGGACCCCCACCCGTGGCCGCCTATCTGGCCAAGCGACTCGGCTACTACGCCGTCCTGTTGCTCGTCGCCGTCTGCCTCTCCTACCTGCTGTCGTCGCTGGCGCTCGACCCGCGTGCGTACTACGAGGGCCGCCAGCCCCCGCTGTCGCCCGCGGCCGTCGACCACCACCTCACCGCGCTCGGCGTCAATGACCACGAACCGCTGACGACCCGCTTCCTGCGCTGGGCGGGGCACGCGGTGCGCGGCGACCTCGGGCAGACCATCGACGGCACGCCGGTGGGCGCGGAGTTCGGGCGGCGGATCGGGGTGAGCCTGCGGCTCCTGCTGCTCGGTACGGTCGCGGGCACCGTCATCGGGGTGCTGGCCGGGGCGTGGACCGCCGTACGCCAGTACCGGATCTCCGACCGCGTGGTGACGCTCGCGTCCTTCGCGCTCCTCTCGACTCCCGTGTTCCTGCTGGCGGTTCTGCTGAAGATCGGTGCGATCTGGTTCAACCAGACGACAGGGACCGAGGTCATCCGGTTCACCGGCGAGAAGAGCCCCGGCGTCGACTCCGGGTTCTGGGCCGTGTTCAAGGACCGCGGGGTGCACCTGCTGCTGCCGACCGTCTCCATCGCGCTCGGCACGATCGCCGGATACAGCCGCTATCAGCGTTCCACCATGCTCGACGTCCTCGGCTCGGACTATCTGCGCACCGCCCAGGCCAAGGGCCTCACCCGGCGCACCGCCCTGCTCAGACACGGGCTGCGGACCGCGCTGATCCCCATGTCGACGTACTTCAGCTACGGGTTCCTCGCACTCTTCACCGGCGCCACCTTCACCGAGACGATCTTCGGCTGGCACGGCATGGGCGAGTGGTTCGTCTCCTCGATCGGCAAGAACGACGTCAACTCGGTCGTCGCCGTCAATGTGTTCGCCGCCGTGGTGGTCCTGCTGTCCGGCTTCCTCGCGGACGTCCTGCACGCCGCGCTCGACCCGCGTATCCGCCATGCCTGAGGAGTACGACCCGTCATGACCGCCGTCATAGAGACCGCCGCCGCGGACGCGGCCGGCCAAGGGGCCGAGCCGATACGGCCGGTGGGGCGCGCCGGCGTGGTGCTGCGCCGGTTCGTACGCAACCGGGGCGCGCTCGCCGGGGGTGTCGTCCTGCTGCTGCTCTTCCTGCTCGCCTTCGTCGGGCCGCTCGTCAGTCCCTGGGACTACGCGCACATCGACTACTCCGCGCTGCGGGAGGGACCGAGCGCCGACCACTGGTGGGGCACCAACCGGATCGGCCAGGACGTCTTCGCGCAGACCGTGCGCGGGCTCCAGAAGTCCCTGGTCATCGGGTTGTTGGTGGCGCTCTTCTCGACCGTTCTCGCCTCATTGGTCGGCGCCTGCGCCGGGTACTTCGGGGGGTGGACGGACCGCGTGCTGATGTTCTTCGTCGATCTGCTGCTGGTCTTTCCGTCGTTCCTGATCATCGCGATCGTCTCGCCGCGGTTGAGGGGCGGGGGCTGGTTCGCGTTTGTGGCGCTGCTCGCTGTCTTCGGGTGGATGATCACGGCGCGAGTGGTGCGGTCGATGACGCTGTCGCTCAAGGAGCGCGAATTCGTGCGGGCGGCCCGGTACATGGGGGTCGGCCCCTTCCGGATCATCTGGCGCCATGTGGTGCCGAACATCGCCTCGTTCCTGATCATCGACGCGACGATCGCGGTGGGCGGGGCGGTGATGAGCGAGACGGCGCTCTCGTACTTCGGCTTCGGTGTGCAGGCGCCCGACGTCTCGCTCGGCACGCTCATCGCGTCCACGACGGGGGCGGCCGTGACGTACCCGTGGATGTTCTTCTTCGCCGCGGGGCTGCTCATCGTGTTCGTACTCGCGGTGAATCTTGTGGGGGACGGGTTGCGCGACGCGATCGATCCGACCTCACGCCGGAAGGGGACCACGTCATGACCGCCGTACTGGAAGTGAGCGGCCTGGAGGTCGACTTCGACGGCCGGCCGGCCGTCCGCGGGGTCGGCTTCTCGCTGGCGCGGGGTGAAGTGCTCGGACTGGTCGGGGAGTCGGGCTCCGGCAAGTCGGCGACCGCGCTCGCGGTGCTCGGGCTGCTGCCGTCGAACGCGGCAGTACGGGGCTCGGTGCGGCTCGATGGCGAGGAGCTGGTCGGGGCGTCGGACGCGGCGCTGTCGAAGGTACGCGGCAGCAGGATCGCGATGGTCTTCCAGGACCCGCTGTCG
>NZ_JAFLRJ010000324.1 GCF_017315755.1 Streptomyces beijiangensis | reverse complement strand
GACCTGCTCACGGTGCCCGGGAAGTGCCTGGAGGGCGCCGCCTTCAGCCGCTACGTCGCAACCCTGCGCCGAGCGCTCATCACCGCGATCGACCCGGCCCAGATCGGTGTCCTGCACTTGCAGCACCTCACCTTCGGCGCCACCCCCGCCCTCATCAGGGCCCTGCCGACGCACCCCAGGATCGCCCTCGTCCATGGCACCGACCTGATCTTCGCCGAGGCCCACCGCGACCAACTCCAAGTTCTGCGCGAAACAGCAAGAGCCGCCGACGCCATCGTTGTCCCTACCGGCGCGATGGCCGACCACCTCCAAAAGCTCGCCCCACAGGCCAACCGCCGCAAGATCGTCCACATTCCGTGGGGCATCCCCGACCACCTGCTCACCAACCCGCCGCCCCGGCCGGCCCGCACCCCCTCCAGCCACCTGCGACTGCTGTACGCAGGACGACTGACCGCCGAGAAGGGCGCCGAGCACCTGATCACCAGCCTGGCACCCGTCCCCGGAATCGAGCTGAGCATCGCGGCCCCCAGGGCTCAGTTCCACGCCCTGGCCCCGATCCTCCAACGGGCCGGAGTGCACGCCCAGTATCTCGGCTGGCTTCGCCGTCCACAGCTGTGGAAAGCCTTCGCCGAGCACGACCTACTGGTCATACCCTCCACAACACTGGAGGCCATGGGCCTGGTCGCACTGGAGGCCCAAGCCTGTGGCCTGCCCGTTCTGTACCAACCCGTGCCCGGCCTCAACGAAGTCCTCGCCGCATCCGGGGTGGCCACAGACTTCACGCACTCCGCCGCGCTCGCACGCGACCTCGACCGCCTCAGGACCGCCCGCGGCCTGCTGCCCGCGCTTCGGCAGGCGGGCTACGCGAACGCCACTCGCTTTCCGCTCTCAGCGACCGCTCAGGCCCTGAGCGAACTCGGGCGGCAGCTCACCTGACGCTTGGTCGCAACCTTGTGTTGTCACCCGACACTGAAGCAGGAGCGTTCCCCGTTCCTGTAACCCGTGTCACTACGCTGACGAAAGGGATACCCACGGCGAACAGGGAGACCATGACGTACCGCACCGACCGCATCGACCAGCTGCTGGGTGAAGGCGTCCGAGACAAGGTCTATCCAGGCGCTGTGTGGGCCGTTGGCGACGCCGGCGGCATCGGCGCAACGGGCACGGCAGGCGTCCTCGACCCCCACGAGCCGGACACTCCCATGTGCCGCGACACCGTCTTCGACGCCGCCAGTCTCACCAAGATCCTCGCCGTCTGGTCCTCGATCGGCGCTCTGTGGGAGGACGGCAAAATCGACCTCGACACCCCACTCAACACCTTCTGGCCCGAGGTCATCGGCCACCCTCTCGGAGCGGCAACCACCCGGCACCTACTGACCCACACCGCTGGCCTCCCGCTGCGGGCTCAGCTGAAAAACCTCTACGGCACCGATGTCCAGGACATCCGCGACGGCGTCCTGCACGAGGCCCTGCACCGCCAGCCCGGCGAGGCCGTCGAGTACACGGACCGGGCCGCCCTCGTCCTCGGCTACCTCGCCGAACATCTGACGGGTGAGAGCCTCAACGACTACTGCACGGGGCAGACTTGGCAGCCTCTCGGTATGCGCTCCACTCACTTCGGGCCGCTGGCAACTGAGGTCGCCGCCCGATGCGCACCAACCGAACTCGACCAGGACAGCGACAAGCACCTCAAGGGCGTTGCTCACGACTTCTCCGCCCGCCTCCTGGGCGGAGCATGCGGAATCCCCGGTGTCTTCACGGTCCTCGACGACCTCGCCGCTTTCTTGCGCTACATGCTCGACACCACGGACGCTCCGGCACGGGGCGGGTTCGGCCCTGCTTGGACGACAGAATCACTGACCATCCAGACCGGAGCCCTGGAACCCGTACGCGGACTGTTCTGGCACCCCGCCCCCGGGACCACCCCCGCCGACGACGTCTGGGTGCATTACGGCTTCACCGGAACTGGCATGTGGATTTCGCCGCGCCAACGGCGATGGGCGGCACTCTTGACCAACAAGCTCTACTACACCCGCGAGCGGCAGCCCCTGACCGTTGTCCGCAACGCCTTCCGGGCACTTGCGTTCGCCTGAAGCAATCAGTCCCTGCCGGCTTGCGCGGTGGGTGGGGGTTCCGTGCAACGTGCAGGGGTGGCTAGCCCGCGGTGAGATCACCGGAGAGGCTGATCTCGATGGGGCGCTTCAGCTTGGTGCCGTATTTCCAGTCCAGGACGCCGTCGTGCTGGAGGCGTCCAACGACGATGCCCGGTGCGATGCCAGCCCGGCGGGCGAAGGCTGTGATGTTGGTGAAGGGCATCGGGCGCTGGGCGAGTTGCTTGTATGCGGCCGCGTGCTCGGGCGGGATGAGGGTTTCCCTGGCGAAGGCGTCTGCCTCGTCCTCGCTGCGGTCTCCTTCGGGGGTCGTGTCGTCGTCACGGCTCGTGTTGTCGATGAAGGTGAGGCGTTTGCCGTGCAGGAGGACATGGCCGAGCTCGTGGAAGACGGTGAACCAGAAGTGGTCGTCTTTCTTGAACCGGCCGCTGAACGCGACTCCGACCTTTTCCGGAGTGAGCCATCGAGTGACGCCGGACACGCGACTGTTGGGGGGCGCGGCAACGAACACCACCGCGACGCCGGCTCGGGCGCAGAGGCGCGGGATTTCGGTGCGCCAGACGGCGGGTTCCTTGACGGTCAGGGCGCGCAGTTGGGGAAGTAGCTCAAGCAGGGCCGCGCGGTCGTAGGGTGCGCAAAGGATTTCGCGTGCTCTGAGTTCGGCCTGGCGCAGCCAGACGGCGGTGGCGTAGTCGTCCGGTGTGAGGACGGTGGAACGCCGGAAGGCAGTCCGGTAGCTGCCCCACACGTTCTCTGCAACCTCGGGGTCGGCGACCCCGAAGAACGCCAGCAGATGCTCGAGATTGCCCACCGTGCGCTCTTTGGTTGGCAGGATGCCGCGCTTGACCAACTCCTGCAGGGAGAAGCGGTCGAGCCAGTCGAGGCGGTGGCTGAGGGCTTCACGGCTCTGGGTGCGGCTGACATGGGTGCGCCAGGCGGCCTCCATCTGGTTCCACAGCGAAGCCGGGATTCCGACGGCCCGCTCCAGCAGAAGGGCAGTCTCGGGGGTGAGGACAGCGCTGCCCTGGACGATCTGGTTGACGTGCTTGGTCGACAGGCCGGTGCGGCGGGCAAGGTCAGCCTGGGGGATACCAAAGGCGTCGAGCTGTTCTTTCAGCGTGTCGCCCGGTGGCAGGACTTCATCCGGTGCGAACGGGTGCTGGGCGGAGGGCGGAGTCACGTGAGTGCCTCTCGGTCGGCGAGGCTGCGGGGCGGGCCTGGTGGCAGGGTCAGGGGCGGTGGATCGCTGCGACGATCACAGCGCGTACGGCGTACTCGTTGAGGGTGCCGTCGTCGAGGGTGCCGGGCGGGTCGTCGCGCGGGCGGACCACGAGATCGCCGTGATCACCGAGCGACACCAGCAGAGTGAAGCAGTCCCAGTTGGCTGCGGGCCGCAGCCGCGCGGCCGCAACGTGGCGCAGGTCGGCCAGGTGGTGGGCGGCCGCCATCTGGCCAAGACGCCGGAGCAGAGTGGTCGCCCCGTCGGGGCCTAAACGGTCCCTGCGGGCAGGGCCGCTGTTGCAGACACGGGCGAGCTCGGCGTCCTCGAAGACGATCTCCACCAGCGACCTCAGAATCCTTTTCCGTGTACCTACCGCTTCCATGCTATCTTCCCAATCAAGGTCCACAAGCTTTCATGCACCTGCTGGGTGCATGAAACTTTCGGGCAGGGTGCGGCCTGGGCTACCGCAGGTCACCACAGAAGATCGGGAAGGACAGCTCATGGCAGGCAAGAGCAGCGCATCCAATGGCAAGCGGGGCCGCAGCGCCATCACGGGCCGGTTCGTGAAGCAGGCCACCGTAAAGCGGCACCCGAAGACAACGACCAATGAGAGCGCCAACAAGGGCGGCAGGAAGAAGTAGGCCGCCAGCCTCTCGCGACCGACCTCGCATTGTCAGTGGTGTGAGGCAATCTCAGCAGGCAGTCACAACCAGGACCGGAGGGCCCGATGGCTCACCTCAAGCAACAGTTCAAAGATGCGCTGAGCTCCATCGAGCCCGGCGACGACAAGACCAACGCACCAGAGGCGCATCGCCTCGTCCGTGACGCCCTAAAGGCTGACTCCAAGCTCGCCGAGTACGGCGTCAGCCCGATCCTGATCGGCTCCTACAAGCGCAACGTGTCGATCCGCAGGATCAAGGACGTCGACGTGTTCGTGCGCCTGCCCGATGTCCCGAGCGACGTCACGTCGACGGACATCCTCGACAGGTTCTTCAAGGTCCTGCATGCAGAGTTCGGCACCGACGCCGACGGGCACCGGCGCACCAAGCGTCAGGACCGGAGCCTGCAGGTCTCCTTCCCGGCCTACGACCTCTACGTCGACGCGGTGCCCGCCCGCCCCTACGGCGACGGAACCTGGGAGATCCCCCAAAAGGGCGACGAAAACGAGTGGGTGCGCACCAACCCCGACGGGCTGACGGACCTCTCGAGCACGATGAACGCGGACCACGACGAGTACTACGTACCGACCGTCAAACTGCTTCGCCAGACTCGTCGCGCCCTGCTCGGCACGAAGAAGCCCGGCGGATTCTTCATCGAAATGGCCGCCTACCAGGCGTTCGCCTCAGGCGCAGTCTCGGGCAACGACCAGGCGGAGTACTACGTCTCCGCTCTCCGGAAGGTCAGCAAGATCGTAGAAAACTTCGTGGCCTACGGCATCGCGGTGACCGACCCGACCCTGCCCGGACACACCATCCGCATCCGCGCGACCGACGATGAACTGGACACCGCGCGTACGCGGTTTACCGACGCCGCGACGTCGGCAGAAGCTGCGCTCGCCGAGGAGGACGCGGGCAAGGCCGCGCTGGCGTTCCGGAAACTGCTGGGAAAGAACGGCGATGGAGATACGGTCTTCCCGATGCCCCCTGGCTTCAACGAGGACGGCAGCAAGAAGGCATCCGCGATCTCGCCCGGCGCCCGCGTCGTTCCTGCCGGCAAGAGGACCTTCGGGTGACCTCTGTCGGCTTCGACGAGTACGTCGCCTACGCACGGCTGCTCTTCGAGGAGGGCCTGATCCGCGCCGGGTTCCACGAGGTGGAAGCAGGGTGGGAAGGGCCTGTCCCGCACTCGGCGGGCACGACCCGTGTCGTGATCGACCTGCCGCCCCGCTTCCCGTTTCGGCCGCCGAGGGTGGTGCCAGTCGATCACGACACGGTGCCCTGGTCCTGGCATCGCGACCCGGACGGCGCGCTGTGCCTGGTTGCTGAAGAAGATCACGACGGGTTGTGGTGGATGGAGGCACCGGCGTTCTTCGAACACGTCACAGCATGGTTCGAGCACGCTGACACCGGATGGATGGACGATCGGCCCGATCTCGACCTCGACCGGTACTTCCGTCAGTCCGCGGACCGACGCCTCTACCTCTACGACGACCTCGGCCAGTACCTCAACCGCTCCGTCCGCTTCAGCCCGGCCAGCAACAACACGATGCGGATCAGGCACGGCACCCGTCCCAGGAACGCCCTCAAGCAAAGCAAAGACCGCTTTGGGTACGTGGCCGATCTCGGCGAGGTCGACGTACCGCCGCGAACCTGGGCAGACATCTGTGCCCGGCTCGGCTCGAACGCGGATGTGGACCGCAGAATTCGTCAGCAGTCGGCCGCGGTCGTCGTGCTGGTTTACCGACGAGGCACCCACGAGGGCGCGATCGTGCTGGACGTAACGCCCACGAAGGAGGGCGGCACGGCCGTTACACGCCTGCGCTCGGGCGCAGACACCGAGGTCGCCCGGTCCGCTCGCGCAGGCGTCCTCGCTGCCGAACTGCGTGAATCCAAGGTTGCCGTGGTCGGCGTCGGCGCTTTGGGCTCGTTCATCGCCGACATGCTGGTGCGCTCCGGCGTCCGTCACCTCACTCTCATCGACGACGATGTGGTCATGCCGGGAAACCTCGTCCGCCACCTCGTCGGCCCCGACGCAGTCGGACTGCCGAAAGCCGAAGCGGTCAAGCGACACCTCGTCAGGCACAACGGGGCGCCGGCCGGAGGCATCGACACGATCAATAGCACCCTTACCTCGGGTGCCGAAGCGGTCGACCAATTGCGGAACCACGACCTCGTCGTGAATGCCACCGCCGACTTCGCCACCACCGCGCTCCTGCATGTAAGCGCCGTGACACTGGGCACACGGGTCCTGTCTGCGGCGCTTCAAAACGACGGCAGAACCTATCGCATCGACGTACTGCCACCGATCGATGCCGCAGCACCACTGCCGCCTTCGACGACCGGAGCCGACACCGAGGCACCGCAACTGTTCGAAGCAGGCTGCGGAAGCCCGATCTCCCCAACGCCGCCCCACGCGGTGATCGAGGCAGCAGCGGCAACCGTCCGCCACGCCGTCGGACTCCTCGTGGACCACCCCCTCCATCCTGCAGGGGAGACGCGCCACCTCCACTCCGCACCACAAGGGAGCCACCACCAGTGACCCGGCCGGCACCACGGATCGAGCTGCGCCAAGCGGCATACGAGGTCATGGCGTCCGCGACCGCGCAGCAGCTGCCGCGAGAAGCCGGTGGCATCCTCCTCGGCTACCAGGAAGACGCCAACGTAGTTGTCACCCATGCCCTCGTGGTCGACGGACAAGGAGCGTCCACCCACAGGTACGTGCGCGATGACGTCAAGGCGAACACGCTGCTCACAGAGTTCCTGGCCCTGCGAGCGGACGACGACCCAACCGGCTACGTCGGCGAGTGGCACAGCCATCCTGCACCGTCCGGACCGAGCCCGACGGACCTTGCCGCGATGCGGGCAATGGCCCGGGAGCACGACGGCCCGATCGCACTCCTCGTATACGCTCCCGGCGGGACTGACCCCTTCTCCGGACTGATCGCCCGGCGACAACGATGGGGACCCGTCACCGGCAAGACAGCAACGGTCCTTCCGCCACCACAGAGATTCAAGGCGCTGGGACCACTGCCCAAGGGTGCGGTCCGGCCTGACGGCGCGGTGTTCATCTCCTACCGGCAGACTGACGGGTCCCCGCAGGCCGAGTCGATCGAGAATCTACTCAGGGCGGCCGGTCTCGTCGTGTGGAGAGACCATACCGACCTGCGTGCGGGCACAACGACCGATCGCCTCGAACAAGCCCTGACCCAAGGGCTTTCAGCAGCCGTGCTCGTCGTGACACCGGACATCGTCCACAGCAACATCGTCCGAGAACGTGAGCTGCCTCGACTGCTCCAACTGGACGAGGACCCGGCCTTCAGCCTGTGCATCGCGAACAAGACCGCCAGTGCGGGAAGCGATACACGGTGCGACTACGACGCACCGGACCGACTCCTAAGACTCGCTCCCTCCCGGACCCTCGCCGACAAGAAGCAAAGCAACATGCTCCAGCCGTCCGGCGAGAGCGAGATCGTGCGCGACCTGCTGATGCACCGAGTGGAACAACGCAAGCCCGCCATCCGCAGCCAGAACCGCGCCTTCACGATCCGAGTCCAAACCCGCCCCGCGCCCTTCGCAATGGACGCGGGCGAAGACGACCTGCACATCCGCATCAGGGCCGCCAGCGACGGGCGTCTGCCGTTGCGAGAGGGACTTCAGCGCCTGCAGACCACACTGCCCCTGACCAGCGACGCCGTCTATGCCGCCGGCGCGCAAACCGTACGCGTCTTTGGCGGAGCTCACCTGTCGGTAGCCCTGGCCTTGGGAGCCGCCCTGCCGGAGACCAAGATCGGAAATGTAGAGGTGGTCGACACCCGCGGCGCTCGGTGGACGTCTGTGCAAAGGGGTGACGACCCACTGACCAGCGAACTTCATACGCAATCAGTTGACCTCGAACAAGCGCAGTCACCCGACAGCCACGACCGCGTCGCGATCTTCCTCAGCCTGACTGCCAATCCAGATCAGACCGCATTCGAGCAGCTCCTGCACGAGTACAGCGACGGCTTCGCCGCGGCCGCCGTGATCTCCGTCGCCGGCGAAGACCGACTCGACCCGCGCGAAGCCGCACGCCTCAGCACTGCTGCCGCGCAACAGATCAAAGCGCTTGCCGCACACAGCGGCCGTGCGGAGGTGCATCTCGCTTTTCACGGCCCCTACACGATGGCTCTACTCATAGGGCGATGCCTCAACACACTGCGCACCGTCGTCTACGAGTGGGACGGTGCGCCCCCTGGGAAGCCCCGCTACACCCCAGCTCTCGTGCTTGAGCCAGGTGTCACCAGCGGACCGATCACCGAGGTCCTGCTCGACCAATAGGCGTGGCGACGCAAACGCAGCGTGCCAGCCGGTATTGCTCTGCCTGGCTGGAGCTGAAGCAGTGCACCACAGGAATGCTGTTGACCCAGGCGTTGATCCGAACGAGGTCGAGTGGCGACCCGAGCGGTCTCTCCCTGCAGATCGCCAACGAGTTTGCACGCCAGGTCGCGGGTTCGAATCCTGCCGGGGGCACTCGCCGAAGATGAGCAAGTATCAAGCGCTGACCAGGACAGGACGGGAGTCAGTCTCACTCACTCCCGCCCTTTCTCGTTGTCTCTCCCGGTTCGCGGGTGAGGAGCGTGTGGGCCACACCCACCCTCCCGCTGACCCACCCACTCGTCCGTGCCGTCGCCTACGATCCATCCATGCCTGACAACCGTCCCGCAATACCGCGCCAGTTAGCCCGCGACCTTCTCGTCGAGGCCGGACACAGGTGCGCTATCCCGACCTGTCGTGCCACCACGCTCGAGCTCGCCCACATCACTCCCTGGGCCAAAACCCGAGCCCATGACTTCGACAACATGATCGCCCTCTGCCCAAACTGCCACACTCGCTTCGACAAGGGGGAGATCGACCGGCTATCAATGCTTCAATACAAGGCAGTACTTGGCTCCGGGGGCGCGCGCGAGAGAACCATCAGCGCATACCGCACGTTGCAGGAAACCCTGGACCGCTGGAGTGAAGCCATCGCGATTCTCGCACACACTCATGTCGCTTCCTCTCCCGATTTTCATTACATTCTGCAGGCTCGCAGTGCATGTGAGCAGCAGGCGGGCCTAGCCCATGCAGCGGCCGCCGACCTAAAGTCTGTCGGCGATGACACAATCGAGCTTCTGACCGACTTTATTTATGACTGGTTCGTTCACTGGGCAAGTAGCACTGTTGACATGGAATGGCCGGACTACTCCCAGTCGAAGGAGGAGCGGAAAGGAGAATTCCAGACGCTCCACGAGGCCCTACTTGAGCTCCACTTGGCCGTCGCTGACGACCTCGGTCTGGAATTCAGCGAGTTGCCTCTCCGGGAGGAGGATTCCCCGTCTCCCCAGCCACGCCCGCTGGGCACCCTTGCATACCAGCATCGCCGCGATGCTGCCGACAGAATAGACGGAATCCATATTCACTGATTCCCCGGAAAGGAGCGTGAACCGCAGCGCGCATCAGGTATCCCAGTTGTCCGGTTACACCCTCTGAACTACGAAGACTGAGCGTTTTCAGCGTTGCCTCTCCAGGGTGAGGACGGCTTTGGTGATGACGCTCATGCGGTTGGGGCTGATGCGGGATCTGCGGAAGATCTGCCAGGACTTCAGTCGTGCCATGCCTCGTTCGACAGGTGCCCGGGCCGCGGACAGGGCCCGGTTCTCGGTCCGCTCGGTAAGGGTGAGTTCACCGCCCGGCGGCCGGCGCTTGGCGGTGGTGACCCAGCCGCCCGCACCGATGTAGGCCATGTCGGCGAGGATCGGGACGCCCTGGCGCTCGCAGATCCGGCGAATCTTGTGGGTGCGGGCTGCCGTCAGATCGTGGGTGCGGCCCGGCAGTGCCGGCGACAGCCACAAAATCTCCCCGGCCGGGTCCGTGACGACCTGCACGTTCACGCCGTGCCGCTTGTGTTTCGCCGAGTAGTCCGCCCTGCCGTCACCGACGCGGTCGCACTCGACGACCGTGCCGTCCAGGAGAACGAAGTCCGAATCGTGCACGCGCAGCGTCTTGAGCAGGCCCGGTGCCTGCTCGGCGAGTAGGTCGGTGACCGATGCGACGTAGGCGTGGGCGGTGCCGACGAATATCCCGAAGGCTGCGGCGATGCGGGCGAGGGTTTCGTGGCGGCGCATGTACACGAGTGCGACCAGTGCGCGGCGGTGCGGCGGGAGTTTGCACCGCCGGTCACCCTCGCGGGTGACGATGAGCATCGTGACCCACTCGACCAGGGCGTGAGGCAGGTCGAGTGCGGCAGGATAGGGAACCAACAGGGCTCCTGTGCTGCTGAGACGAGACGTCGAACACCTCCCTCAACGGCACGGGAGCCCTGTCCGTTGCGTACCTCAACGTCACGCCGTTCCGTCACCCGATCAGTAGCCACGCTGAAAACGCTCACTAACCGAAAAGCGAAAACAGCAGCTGTCCGGGCTGTCCGGTCCAAGCGGCTGCAATACCCGCGGTGTTGCAGCCCGTCGGCGGAGCCGAACCCGAGCCTGATGTACCGGCCGACGACCGCCGGAACAGAACAGCGAGGAGCCCATGGCTACAGTTGCACGCAAGCTTGCTCCCGCAGGGGTCTGCGCACGATCGGTTGGCACCTGTCACCCAACCCTGCATTAGACCCTTATGCACGAGGTCGTTAGGGAAGCAGACCCAGCACCAAGCCCACCTCATCGACGACTGCCTCGAAGGGCTGGCCAAACCATAGCCGACTGACGGCAATCAGGCCGACATTTTATGTAAGAATTACCTGCAATATGGGTCGATCGCATGAACCGTATCGCTGACCACGCCCAGCGCATCGATCGCGTCGGATGAAAGAAGAGAAGTAACGGTTCCCGGAAAGATAGGGTCGTAGTCACATTGGTGCACAATTTTGTTGCGACGATCTACGATGACGCCTAGAGCGACCTTTGCCTGCTGGGCATTTTTAAACGCTGTACTCCAGATCGCCTTAACCCCGACCATCGCCAGCGCCGCAGCGACGTCGTCGGGGCGCTGGTACGTCTCGGTCGCGAGCCGCTCAGCGAAGAAGGACTTTGCAGCCAGCTCGCGAGCTGCGGCGCCTGATGCGTTCATGAGCATTGCTACCGAATTTAATGGCAATCCGATTCTGGAAGATGATCCAGCAGGGAGGCGCCCAAGCATGATATCCACAGCGCGGTCCAGAACAATGCCGTGTACGTACCGGTCCCATGAAGCCACGCTCTGCACCAACGCCGCACGGTACAAATCAGTGGAGTCAACGAGCCCATTCGTCATACTGCCGATCGACTGACCGAGTCCGACCAAGTCCCTGGCTCTCGCGATGTCGCCCTCAAAGTCATCGAGTCGCGATGTGGACATTACACATCCGTCTCCGTTAGAGTTTCGATGCGCTGCGCAAGATCGTCAAACGTTTTTCGGAACACCGTAATATTGTCAAGCGTGTTTTCCCACACCGTACCTACCCGGCCCACGTCTTGTTGTGTCAATGCGAAAACTGGTTTACGGGCCCGTTGGGAATCAGCAATTAGCGTATTGAAGTCAGAGATTCTGGCAAGCCAGCGCCCCTCAACGAGGTCAACTGCCGCGTAGTTTTCTTCCCCGAGGAGGACACCAGCTCTATCTAGTGCAGGCCGGAACTGCTGATCGACGGACTCTCCGAGGAGTCGGAAGTACTCGTCGAAGCCACGTGTCGGTGCCCCGTTTCGAAGTCTGTAGCGCTGAACCACGACACCAAGGAATTTCAGCGTTGGTGTCGGAAAAGGGTAGTCGGCTGTCGCAAGCGCCTCAAGCTGGGCAGCACGCTGAGCCCATGCAACCCACTGAGGGACGACGCGAGCGAGCGAGTCTATGGCCATTACGGAAAAAATATCTGGACTCGTCGGAACCAGGAAATAGTCTGCCGTGGCGACCAGGTTCTGATTGATAGCTCCTAGCCCGGGGCTTAGATCGACTAGTACGTAGTCGGCCTCGTACTCTGCCGCCGTGATGTCGATAAGGTAGCGAAAGCTGCCAGGAAGATTCCTGAGAGCCTGCATAGATTCTGAAAGTTGTTGGGCGATCCCAAGGGACACCTCGTCCTCGGCCAATCCTACGTGGCCCGGAACCAAAAAAAGCCCCTCTCGCCCTTCGACAGCAACACACTTGACTGGTTCCAGCGGGCGCGGGCGCGATTTAAAGGCAGGCTCGAGTGCTTCCTTAAGATTTCCGAGCGGATTCTGGGAATAGTAGTGTTCGAGCCCGTCCGACTGACTCAGGTCCAATACCATGCCGGTCAGGTTGCACTGCGGGTCCCCATCGACCATGATTACGCGCTTACCGCGCTCAGCAAGCATCCAGCCAAGGTTGAAGCAGGTCGTCGTCTTACTGACGCCACCCTTGTTGTTGAAGAGGGCGATAACCTTGGCCACTTTTCTCCTCCAAGCTACACAATGGGAGCTCAGGCCCTGCAGCATGACAACAGGAACCTGGCTGAACCGCGAGCGTAGCGGGGAACCACCCGTCTAGGGCGGCCTTTACGCCGGTTACTGAGGCTGCATGGTCGAGCGAGCTTGAAACTGGTCCCATCTGCGGCCAGGCTCTGCCCCACTTCTCCGACCACTGCAAGCGGCAACCTGCGTCACCTGGCGCGCTTCCACTCCCGCTTCCGACGCTGTCGCGTCGGCGCTTCACCGACCGCTCCATCACCCGTAGCACGGCCGCGATCTGCCTGCTGCGGAGCTACTCCACGCGGGCAGGGAGAAGGCGGACCGCCAGCTCGATCACAGACCCGCCGGCGATCCACCGACGGAAGTCAGCAGCGACGTACAGCAACCGCCGCCAGGAGTGTCCGCCCGCAACCCGGCATCGCCTCTGATGCGTGGAGACGACCCAAACGAGCGCTGTGCCTCAGGCCGGTAGCAGAGGAACGCCGCCTCGCTGCCCAGGAGTTTGTGATGACCCGTCGTGTACCGCGTCCGCCCGCTCCAGGCCCGCTGGGCCGTCTCCGACTGGGAGGGACACGTCGAGGAACCGCTGTCCTTCCAGCACTTCGACCGCATCTGGCCCGAAGCGCGGCAACACATCACGACACCCGAAGCCTGATCTTCCGGCCATCGACTGCCGGGGCAGCACGGCGAGGAATTCGAGGGGTACGGTCTCACGCAAGCTTGCTCCCTCAATGACGACCCAGAACGACGCCACACCTTGAGAACGCGCTGGTCTGGGAGAATTCTGGGAGATGATCTTCCATCGGAGGCCCACCACGGCCACGCGAGACCGGCGCGCACCAAGCCGCTGACCAGCACGGATAGTCATTCGAGCTGGTGAGGATCTTGGCCGAACCTCATTCGGGACGAAGAGGTCGTGGGTTCAAATCCCGCCACCCCGACAGCCAAAACAGCAGGTCAGGGCCGGTACTGAGAAATCAGTACCGGCCCTGATTTGCGTTGGGGGGCCATTTTGGGAGCCAACTCGCTCCCCAGCCCTCACGAGACCACGCCGCACCCACATCAACCGTCAGAGCCAGCCTGGCACATCTGTGAACCGGCCCGCCTCAGATAGGCAGGTCATCGGGCATGATGCGGAACGCCTTGTGCCGCCCGAGCGGACGCACGGCACGACAGTCGCGCCGGTCGAGCGTGAGGACGGCATCGGTGTCGTACTGGGCGGCCAAAGCCACGTTCACAGCGTCGGCCAGGTCGAGGTTGAGCCCCGCGTATCGCGCTCGCACAGACTGCGCGGCTGCCAAATGGTCCTCGGTGATCTGCGGCACCATGATCCGGCCACGACGCATCCAGTGCCGGATGTCGCCAACCGCACCGACCGCAGCTTCACGGCCGATTTCACGAGTCGCGACGTGGTCGATCTCCGCCAACACTGGGAGCCATCTAGGAGCCGACTTGCTCGCCAACTCCGACTGGCGGCGCAACACGGGGTCCCGATTCACCCACCGCGCCTGATTGATCACATACCGTAGCGATATCAAGGCTCATCGAGCATCAAAGCCTGTCCATCACGAGGACGATCATTGAACTCATCGCGGCACTCAGATCCCCAAAGAGGCTTCCCGGCACCGCTCCCATGGCTGACACGAGCCGGGGCCACACCGCACGTCCCCGGCAGCCCACCAGAGATCATCAGCAATCTCCGCGCCCTCCTGGCGGAGATCGCGGGGGACGGAACGATCGATCGCCCGTTCACCTGGCCCGATGCCGGCACCTCGATTTCCTTGCGGAAGGCGGTGCATGCACTCGGCACCTGCGGGCTGGTGAAACGGGAGGGACGCCCGACACGCCTATCCCTCACGGACGAGGCCAGTTACTTTCTGGATTCCGGCGACGAGCTCTATCTCGTCGCTCTTTTCCATGCGCACATCAGATTTTTCGGCGAAGCACTTGCCGCATTGGGCGAAGGGCTCGCCCACAACGAGCTGAATGAGGTCGCGGCTGAGGTATACGGCCTTAGGTGGGACTCGCTCGACCAAGTCCGTCGGCGCGTGTATTGGCTGCGCGCAGCC